>SLLE01000139.1 GCA_007134225.1 Tindallia sp. | reverse complement strand
GCCCTCTTGAAGGAGGCGGGGAGTTTTTATATGGAGACAAAAACTGAGGTTGTGCCATGTTGATGCAAAGAATCTATGATAGAATAAGAAACAGGTAATTCAAAAAAAGCACGAGTTCAGAAATGGAGTGACAATTATGGCAAAAAATCTTGAATTTCATCGGGTAGGAGAAGGTCCCACGTTGTTCTTTATTCACGGACTCGGATCCAATCGACATTGTTGGAAAGACACAATAGAGCAGTTGAAAAAGGATTATCACTGCGTTACACTGGACCTTTATGGACATGGAAACAATCGTAATGTGCCGGAGCATATAACAGTAGAAAGTACCGCGGATGAAATTGCTCAGATGATGAAAGAGGTGAAGTGGAAGCCCAGCGCGTTGATTGGTCACAGCTTAGGCGGTATGATCGCTCTGATGCTTGAACTGAAAAACCCACAACTATCAGAAAAACTGGTGCTTTTGGATACGCCTACCCGGCAGATTCGTTTTTGGATTCTTAAACGGATGGTCATGAACACCCTTAGGAAAAATTTCGACAAAGCAATTGAAAAACAGTATGCCCACATGACGGGAGACATGGATTTGTATCATCAACTTGTGGAAACCTGCAAGGAAACGCATAGAGATGCTTATCTTCGTTTTATGAAAAGCCTTCTGTATACAGAGTTACATGAAAGAGTTAAGGAAGTTCAGGTTCCAATGCATTTGATCCTGAGTCGAAGTCTGGCACCAACAGAAACACTGAGGGAAAAAGTCATTCAAAAGTATGGCTATGATCATCTGCCTAAAAAGAATGTCCATCGGAAAATCAAAGCAGGTCATTTTGTGATGATGGAACAGCCGGAAGCCTTTGCCGAAACTCTGCGGGACATTGTGGAAAGGAGTCATGAAGCATGAAAACGGTAACACTTGGTAAAACCAACATCACCGTCAATAAAAATGGATTTGGAGGCTTGGCGATTCAGCGTATTTCTTGTGAAGAATCAGATCGATTGTTAAGGAACGCATTCCAGCATGGCATTGACTTTTATGATACGGCAAGGATGTACAGCGACAGTGAAGAAAAAATCGGTCGGGCCTTAAGCGATATGCGAGATCAGATCATTATTGCCAGTAAAACCATGGCTAAAACACCAACGGATTTTTGGGATGACCTTCATACGAGTTTAAGCAATTTAAAAACGGATTACATCGATATTTATCAGTTTCATAATCCAAGCTTTTGCCCGATGCCTGATGACGGAAGTGGCTTATATGAAGCAATGTTAAAAGCCCAAAGGGAGGGTAAAATTCGTTTTATTGGCATCACGAATCATCAGATGGTGCTCGCACAGGAAGCGGTAGAATCCAGCCTTTACGATACACTGCAGTTTCCTTTCAGCTATCTGGCGGATGAGAGAGAAGTTGAGCTGGTAAAACGCAGTAAAGAGAAGCGCTTGGGATTTATCGCCATGAAAGCAATGGCAGGAGGATTAATTGTCAATGCAGCGGCAGCCTTTGCCTATATTGATCAGTTTGATTCGGTGCTGCCCATATGGGGAATACAGAAACAGGAAGAATTGGCAGAATTTTTGTCTTTTACCGTCACGAAGCCTGAAATGGATGAAACCATCAAAGGCTTGATTGAAAAAGACCGGGAAGAACTAAGCGAAAACTTCTGTCGTGCTTGCGGTTACTGCTTACCCTGTCCGGTTGACATTGAAATTCCGCATTGTGCCCGAATGTCTTTGTTACTCAAAAGAGCTCCGTCCTTTATGACAACAACAGATGAATGGAAACGGAAGATGTTAATGATTGAAGACTGTATCCATTGCAACCAATGCAGGGAAAGATGTCCTTACGGACTGGATACGCCTGAATTACTGCGTAAAAATTTGGAAGACTATCGACCCCATCTGTAACGGTAATTTCCTGTTGGTGTAGCAATATTTAATCCTTGAAGGAGGTATTGAAATATGAAATTAATGATAACGATTATTAATAATCCGGATTACATTATGGATATTATGGATGAATTTTATAAAATAGATATCAAAGGATCGACCGTGATGGACAGTGTTGGAATGGCACATATGATGGCTTACCACGTGCCATTTTTTGCCCGATTTGCTGAGATGGGTGACGATCCTGGTCGAAATAAAACAATTTTCACTGTGGTTCAAACAGATGACTGTCTTGAAAAAGCAATTCATGCAATTGAAAAAGTAGTGGGAGATTTGAATCAGCCTGATACGGGTGTTGTCATGACACTTCCCATTGACTATTGCAAAGGCATGGGCTCTCCTGAAGGGAATGAAAAGGTAAAATGAATGTAACATTAGCAATAGGAATCATTTTTTTAGTAGGTGCTGCAGGCGGAAAGCTTGCACGTTATGTGAAATTACCTTCTGTAACGGGAAATCTGCTGGCTGGGGTTCTGCTGGGTCCATCTGCTTTTGGCTTGATAACAGGTGATGTGCTTTATGAAATGGCACCTATTAATGATTTGGCACTGGGGGTAATTGCGCTCTCTATTGGTGCTGAACTCCACTGGGGAACCATAAGAAAGTTGGCGAAAGATTCAGCAAAAATATTTATGGTAGAGGCAATGCTCACACTTCTGCTTGTTTTTGGATTTTTATATTTTTTTGGAATTCCATTTCGTTATGCACTGATATTTGGCGTGATTAGTATCGCCACCGCTCCGGGTGCTATTATTGCTTGTATTCGGGAAACGCCGACAAAAGGTGATTTTAGCCGTGTTTTGTTAGCCGTTGTGGCATTGGACAACCTTTTTGCCATTACGCTTTTTGGAGTGGTGATCAGTTTTATGCAGGTGGGAGCAGCAGCAGCGGAAGCCAGTGGATTCGATGCGGTTATCGTGGCAACTCATGGCATAGGGATCTCTTTGCTTTTAGGTGTGTTAGCAGGTTCTTTTTTGGTTGCAACCTCTCAATGGGCGAAAAGCGACAAAAGAATTCTGGTATCGGTATTGGGTGTTGTGTTAGTGACAGTGGGTGTTTCCAATCAATGGGATACGCAGGCGCTTCTTTCTGCAATTGTCGCTGGTGCATTGTATGCGAACTTTTCAAAAAAACCGCAGCGTATCAGTCGAGCATTATTTAGCGTTGAAGATCCCATTTTATTGGCTTTTCTGACTTTAGCCGGCGTGAAACTTGATCTGAGTGTCTTACCTGCTGTTGGACAAATTGGAGCGATTTATATACTGGCTCGATTTGCAGCAAAGTTAATTGGAAGCCGTGTTGGAGCTTCTTTGACAGCCTTCCCACTTAGCTGGAAGCATAATTTGGGTCGTGCGTTAACGCCTCAGGCAGGCGTTGCCATAGGACTTGCCATTATAGCAGAACAAAAGGCTATTTTTGAACCGGACTCCATTATGCCGGTTGTTTTAGCCGCTGTCGTGGTTTTTGAGCTAATTGGTCCTATCATGGTCCGAAAAGCGCTATGCGATGTGGATAAATGCGGCTGATCGAATAAACATCATGAATAGCAACAAATCAATGAGTGGAGGATCGATGAATGCATACCTGTATATTCTGTGGCGAAGTTTATAAATCGAAATACCTTGAAAATGAATATGCCTATGCGGTGTATGATCTTTTTCCAGTGAATCATGGTCATACCCTCATCATTCCCAAGCGGCACACCGAGGGCCCTTTTGACCTGGATCCTGAAGAAATCCTTGCGATTCACGAACTAATGAAGGAATGCAAAATAATCCTTGATAAAGAATTTCAGCCGGAAGGCTACAATATTGGTGTTAATTATGGAGAAGTAGCAGGTCAGACAATTTTTCACCTTCACCTTCACCTGATTCCCCGTTATAGAGATGACGTTGTTAAACCCAGGGGTGGGATTAGGAATTTAAAAGAACCTTTGGTGGAATATACAGATTCATAAAAAAACATGTTTTGCAGGAAAAGAGCATTCTTCGAATAACGTTTCAGAAAATGGGTATCCATCTACGAAAGATGAATGATGGTAAGAGAAGGAAGACTGGAGGATAAAGACATGAAAGTACTTGCAAAAGATATTATGAATACAGATGTCGTCAGTGTCAAGATGGGTTCTACTTTGAAAGAAGCAATACGAATCTTTGCGGACAGAGGTGTTGGGATTTTACCGGTGGTGGATCAGGAAGAGAAGCTAGTTGGAATGCTGTTGGAAAGTGATGTGTTGGAGTATTCGGGAAAAACGCACGTACTGCCAATGCTGGACTCTTCAGGATGGATCTCACCTTATGATAATGCAAATGAAAGAACGGATTATCGTCAGGGAATTGACTTATTGACCATTACAACCGTAGAGAAAGTCATGACGAAAAGAGCAGTGTCCGTCAAAGATAATTTACCTGGCAATGAAGTCGCAAAAATAATGAAAAAGCGGATCAAACACATTCCGGTGGTGGATGCGACAGGTAAGCTTTGTGGCATCATTGGTCGTGGAGACTTGATCAATTACTTGGCTTCTGTTGATGAATAAAACAGTGTTGCGGATTCAAATGAAACTCCCTGCTACGGGGAGTTTTTTTATACACAAAAAAATACTTACACCGATTACACCCCGAAAAGACAAATGTATTTTCAGCGTTGACATTTCTTTTGAGATCCTGTAGAATCAATGATTATAAACACGCAGGCGAAGCTCATTTAATTCTGAATGATGAGATGCACTGCAACAAAAAGGAGCTTATAAGATGTCTAAGTTTGCGAGTCGCATGAAATCAATGGAAAAATCTGCTGCAGTGATCCGGAATCTGTTTGGTGCGATGAATGATCCGGAAGTCATTTCTTTCGGTGGTGGTGCCATTGCCCGCGAGTGTCTTCCGGTGGAAACGATTAGAGAAATAACCCAGGATGTATTACAAAGAGAAACACGCGGAATCGAAGCTTTGTCTTATGGACCGGTCATGGGAATAAACGATTTGAGGGAAGTTACGATCAGTGACTTAATCGAACCAAAAGGTGTCCGGACAAAAGTGGATAACACCATGATTCTGGCTGGGGGACTTGAGGCGATGAACCTCATGTGCCAGGTCTTTATCGATCCGGGTGATGTGATTTTGGTGGAATCTCCCACCTTTGTTCATTCTGTTGAGATATTTGACATGTTTCAGGCACGTTGCATAGCAGTGGACACTGATGAAAATGGAATGAATATGGACGATTTGGAAGAAAAAATAAAGAAGTACAATCCTAAAATGATCTATTTGATCCCAACCTTCCAGAACCCAACTGGAAGAACGTTATCCCTGGACCGCAGAAAAAAAGCGGTAGTATTGGCCAGTCAGTATGATGTGGTTATTCTGGAAGACGATCCATATCGGGATATTCGTTATAGTGGGGTTGAATTACCGCCGCTGAAGTCTTTTGATACTACCGGCCATGTGGTAATGGCCAACAGCTTCTCCAAAATTTTTTCTCCCGGCAGCCGACTTGGCTATCTGGTAGCGGAAGAGCCGATTATTAGTAAATTGGCAGATGCAAAAAGTGCCACGAATTCCCATACGGCGATTTTGCCGCAGATTATTTGTGCCGAGTTCTTCAAGCGGGGTCATTTTCCCGAGCATCATAAGAGGCTATGCGCTATTCATAAAGAACGGCGGGATACCATGCTGAAATCCATTGATCGATTCTTTCCGGAAGGGACGAGACGAACAGACCCGGAGGGAGGTTTATTTACCTGGGCTGAATTACCGGCAGGTTTTAATACAACGGAATTGTTGGTGGAAGCCACTCGAAATCCCGAAGTAAAAGTGGCTTACGTGGCAGGGGAAGGGTTTTTCACGGAAGGAAATGGAAAAGGAAACAACTGCATGAGGCTTAGTTTTGGTGCCGTACCACCGGATAAAATTCAGATGGGTATGGAAAAACTGGGAAAACTTTTCTGCCAGCACGAGAGAAAATACTCGTGGACAGTCGGCAGTTAACGAAGAGGGAAAAAGTGGTCCGTTCTAAAGGAATGTTTATTTTGAATCTTAAGAAAAGAAAAGTCTCAAGCTTGCTTGGAGGCTTTTCTTAATGTATTCTATAATAAACAGGATGATTGAGAAGAATTTCTGAGAAAAAAAGGAGGTACTAAAAAGGATGGCTCAAAGTTACAGACTTAGTGACAGCGACATGAAAAACATTGAAATTCAATGGAATCGGTTAATATCCGGTAAGAGCGTGGATCAAAATATTGTACCTCCCAATATTTACAAATCATGGATTCGGAGCAAAGAAAGCGGTGTAGATCCGTATACAATTAAGCCGGAATTATTTTATACCAAAAAGGAAATGGAAGAGAATGGCGACAAACTGGATAGGTTAAAAGATCAGTATGGAGACGTCGTTTTGTTGATGCAGGAAATTTCCTTAAAAACCGGTTTGAGATTTCAACTTTTTGATACAGAAGCACAATCTACTCATTTAATTGTTACCGATGAAGATATCAAGTATTTTAATAAAAAATCACAACAGTTTGATCATAAGGACTTTTTCGCGATGAAAAATGTAGCTGAAGATCAAATCGGTACAACAACAATTCCTCTAGCGATTCGCGAAAATAAGCCAGTGCAGCTTCTCTATTACGAGCATTATCATACACACTTACATAAAGCAAACTGTTCGGCAGCACCAATTCATGATATCCATGGGAACCTTTCGGGTGTTTTGAATATTCTTAGCTTTGATAAAAAACAAACGATTGAGATCTTGGGATTGGCTACTACTCTAGCTAAAATATTTAATGACAATCTGAAAATATCGCATATGGTTGACGAATTAAAATTGATGAACTCTACCCTGAATGAGATTATTGAATATCTGCCAAAAGGGATTATCTATTTAGATCATCGAGGCAGTCTTAATAAATATAATAAAAAAATACTTGATCTATTTAGTATTCCTCATGATAAAAAGCCAGAGGCAATTAGAAATAAGCTGCAAAAGCATCTGAATAATATTGATGTTTCCATATCTGAAGAAAAGGATTTATCAAACAAAGAGGTATTTTTAACGATAAACAACGAAAAAAAATCGTTTATTCTATCAGTAAAAAGCATTATGGATTTGCAAACCCAAAGAAAAGGCAGAATTATTATTTTCGAGGAAACAAATAATTTAATTCGTTTAAATGATACGTTGAGAGGTAATCAGGCACTATACAACTTTGATGACATTATTACTAAAGATCCAAGGATGCTTGATTTAAAATCAACTGCAAAACTGATTGCCGGATCATTATCGGCCGTATTAATTTTTGGGGAGAGCGGAACAGGGAAAGAACTCTTTGCTCAAGCAATCCATAACGCCAGTGAAAGAAAAGACAGGCCTTTTGTGGCAATTAACTGTGGAGCGATTCCCCAGGACTTAATTGAAAGCGAACTTTTTGGTTATCAGCCTGGTGCATTTACAGGGGCACTAAAAGGTGGTAAGCCTGGAAAACTGGAAATTGCTTCAGAAGGAACATTGTTTTTAGATGAAGTTGAGAGCATGCCTCTTATTACTCAGATAAAACTTCTTCGTGCATTATCCACTAACAGGATTTCAAGAGTTGGCAGTATTAAGGAAGTGCCTATTAACATTCGTTTAGTATCAGCAACGAAAAAAGACCTTTTAAAAGAAGCTGAAGCTGGAAATTTCCGCGAAGACCTCTATTATCGCATTAAAATCATTACTCTAAATTTGCCACCCCTAAGAAAACGTTTGGATGATATTGAGATACTCGTCGACCACTTTGTGAAAATGTTTTCCAGACAGTTTAATATAAGCGGGATCGAAATTTCTGATGAATATATAGAATGTTTGAAAGCCTATCATTGGAATGGGAATTTACGGGAATTGAAAAATGTGATCGAAAGATCCATTGTATTGATGGGAAATCGCAGAAGACTTACGCAAGAGAGCCTGCCTGAAAACATTCTGTACGCTTATCAGAGTAATCACATCAAAGAGAAAATAGCAACAACTGTAAAGAATATTGACACATCTCCCAAAAGCCTGTTAAAAGTGAGTGAAGAAATCGCAATTGAAATGGTTTTAAATGAGCAGCAAGGGAATATTAGCAAGACTGCTAAGGTTCTGGGTATAAGTCGACCAACTCTCTATAAAAAGATTCAAGAAAGCGAAACGCTCAAATGTAAAAATTATTTACAGCTTTCCGATTGTTAAATTTATTTACAATATTTTGGTGGGCATAATGAAGGAATATTGGAAGTATTGATAAAAAAACATGATTTTTTCAGAAAATTGTAGTGAGTTCAAAATTATTTAACAGCTCAGACACTGCTTTTAAGCGGTGTCTTTTCTTTATGTTCAAAAATATTGGCTGAACATAAACAACATTGGCATATATTTTGCGTAATATAAAAGTGTGGCCGCACAATGAATTGAAAATTGTCAGGACTTAAGCTGGCAAAAATACGATCATCCCCCAAAAGGAGAAATGAGAATGCACATTTTGAGAGTTGATATGAGTGATCAATCAATAAGTATGCAGAAATCCAATGATGAGTTCGCTTATCATGGTGGAAGAAACCTAATAGCCAAAATAATACATGATGAAGTTGATCCTAGATGTGATCCGCTGGGAGCTCAGAATAAGTTAATTCTGGCACCTGGCCTTTTGGCAAATACCAGCGCACCGTGCTCCGCAAGGCTTTCGATAGGAGGAAAGAGTCCGTTAACCAATACAATTAAAGAAGCTAACGCAGGTGGAACTGCGGCTTTAGCTATCGCGAAGCTTGGTTTGAAGGCGATTATAATCGAAGGTAAACCAGTGAATCATCAATGGTATTTTCTGAAGATAGCAGAGGACAAGGTAGATGTTTTGCCAGCAGACGAATATATGGGTATGAACAATTATGCATTATCATCTAAAATCAGAGAAGTCTTTGGAGATAAATACAGTGTTGTTTCTATCGGTGGAGCCGGAGAAAAAGGGTACCGCAACTCGACCATTCAAGTGACAGACCAAGAAGGACGACCTTCAAGAGCGGCAGCAAGAGGTGGACTGGGATCTGTAATGGCTTCAAAAAAAATCAAAGCCATTGTCATAGATACTTCAGGAACCTATAAAGCTGATCTGCATGATAAAGAAGAATTCTCCCAAGCGGCTAAAAGTTATGTAAAAGGAATTCTTGATAATCCAATATCAGGTCAGGCGATGCCTCAGCTGGGAACAGCTGTATTGGTTAATATGGTGAATGCAATTGGAGCATTGCCAACAAAAAACTTTAGCCAGGGTTCCCATGATGAAGCAGAAAAAATCAGTGGAGAGCAATTGGCCGAAATACAAAAAACACGAAATGGGAAATTGAATCATAAATGCCAACCCGGTTGTGTTATTGGGTGTTCCAATATTTATAACGATGAAAACGGTGAGTATTTAACATCCGGATTTGAATATGAAACCATTGCACTTAATGGTGCCAATTGCGGAATATTCAATCTTGACACTATTGCGAAAATCGATAAGATTTGCGATGACTTTGGACTGGATACGATGGAGACGGGATGTACGATTGCTGTCTGTATGGAGGCAAAGAAAATTCCCTTTGGTGATGAAGAAGGAGTGTTCATGCTAATTAAAGAAATGATAGACAGCACAGAATTTGGAAAAATTCTTGGAATGGGAACAGACATAACTGGAAGATATTTCGGAGTTAAAAGAATTCCAACCGTTAAAGGACAGTCAATCGCCGCTTACGATCCGAGATCCTTGAAAGGGACCGGAGTGACATATGCAACCAGTACAATGGGTGCAGATCATACAACAGGTGCAACTGTAGGAAATCCAACGGTTGATCCATACAAAAAAGAAGGCCAGGTAGAGCTTTCTTCAACGCTGCAAAGGGCAATGGCTACATTTGATACGCTAGGTATGTGTATCTTTGCCAGCTTTTGCATTAGCGAGAAGGAAAATGTAGATTATCTTGTTAAAATGCTTTCTGCAAAGTATGGAACAGAATGGGATGTCGAAAAGTTTTTTGGATTGGGTGTTCAGACAATAAGTTTAGAGAAGACTTTTAACTATGCCGCAGGATTTTCACCAAACGATGATGTTTTGCCCGACTTTTTCTATCGTGAAGAACTGCCTCCTCATAACACCGTGTTCGATATTGCTAAAGAAGAGATGGCAGAAGTGAATAATTTTATCTAGTCATTTGGTTAAGAGCTGATGAAGAGGTATTTTTATCAGGAGGTGATTTGATCATATAGTTTATGAATTTTCCGTCCACTGAGGTTCTAAAAATAAGGAGGTAAAAAAAATGACAAACGTAAAAAAAGCATGTGAAGGGTTTATTACTTTTCAGGAAGCCAAAGAAATGTCCAAGGAAGATGCAATAAGCTTGCAGAAGGAATTTCAAAATCATGAGCGAGTCAAATTAGCCGAGCAGCTTGGAGCAGCCCAGCAATTTGTCGGAGCTGGTGAAAATGGTGTAGAGCTTTTCGATTCAGAAGGAAACAGGCATCTTGATTTTATTGGCGGTGTTGGAGTGATGACGGTTGGAAGCTGTAACAAACATGTTTGGAATGCGATAGAACAGGCCAAAGACATACCGGCCATCCATGCATTGGCTGTTAGACCGATGAGCGCCGTTTTAGCCAACAATATTGCTAAGCTGACTGGTGGGAATCTAAAGAAAGTATGGTTCGGAACCTCTGGATCCGAGGCTTGTGAAGCAGCCATTAAAATAAGCAAAATGGCTTTTAAAGGATGCCGGCACAAATTCGTATCTGTTTACAATGGATATCACGGTAAAACAACTGGTTCAATCTCTCTGTCCAGAGAAAAGTGGGCATTGCATCAAAGCCCATTAATGCCTGGGGTTAAAACAGTTCCATTAAACGATATTGATGCTTTGGATTATGCCTTGAAGTATGAGGATGTTGCAGCCTTTTTTATCGAACCGGTACAGGGTGAAGGTGGAATTCATGTAGCTACCGACGAATACCTGAAAGCGGCCAGGGAACTTTGCACAAAATACGGAACCTTGATGGTGTGTGACGAAATACAGTGTGGTCTGGGACGTACTGGTAAAATGTGGGCATTCCAGCATGCAGGAATCGAACCAGACTTGGTCGTATTTGCAAAAGGTGTAAGTGGAGGATACATGCCTCTTTCCGGGTACATTTGCACGGAAAAGCTTTGGAACGACGCTTATGGAACTCCAGAAACGGCATTTCATCATACGGTTACTTACGGCAATAATATACTTTCCTGCTCAGCAGGGATCGCTGCACTGGAATATTTACTCGAAAATGATCTTTTTGATGCAGCTGTTGAAAAAGGTGAGTATATGTTGGGAAAACTTAATGCCATTCAGAAAGAAAACCAGGATGTCATTAAGGAAGTTAGAGGTAAAGGGCTTATGATTGGAATCGAATTCCACACTCCAAAAGAAGAGAATTCTGAAGCTTTTGCGGCTGTGGTTGCTGCTACACTAATGAATAAATATAGGATTCAAACACTCTTTTCTATCAACAACCCGGTGGTTGTCAGGGCATTGCCGCCGCTTGCAGTCACATATGAACAAATGGACGAATTTCTGACATCTTTTGGCAGCGCCATTGACGACGCAAGAGAACACATGAAAGCTTAAATGATTTGATTAACGACACAAGCCTCGGTGTAAAGCTGAGGCTTGACAATTTTATGGTTGAAAGCGTTCCCAATAAGGGGAGTATCTTCACATTAGCATGTGAAATATAGTTGGAAGAAGTTTGAAACATGTTGTTGAATGAGAGTGATTTTTCATCAAAAGAGTCATGACATTTGTCATGACTCTTTTGATGAAAAATCACTGGTTGGGGCTGTTAGATGCGGTTATACTATAGGCAGCACTTAATAATTAACTCTTGAAAATCAGATTCGTTTGGAAGGAGCGTTAACCATGGTAAAGGATCAGCATCAACGTATAAGCCCAGTTGACCGGAAAGAGAGGATGGATATTCTTGACATACTTCGTGGATTCGCCATTTTCGGTATTTTAGTCGTTAACATAGCAGGAATGGCAGGACCGGTATGGATGCCGGGATATGTGGCCCCGTCTGCTCCATGGCATGATGAAGTGGCCGGAATTATGGTAAATTTTTTAGCTACCGGCAAATTTTACGTGATCTTTTCATTCTTGTTTGGCTTAGGTTTTTCAATTCAGATGACACGGGCGGAAGAAAAAGGCCAGTCTTTGAGGTCATTTTACCCGCGTCGCCTGACCGTACTTTTTATTCTGGGAATTCTTCACTCGGTCTTGTTCTTCATTGGCGACATTTTGAGGCTATATGCACTCTTTGGCTTCTTACTGCTGGCATTCCGCAAGCGATCGAACCGTACCCTGCTGATCTGGGCAGCTGTCTTTCTGGTATTCAACTTTCTTGTAGCCGGGCTGGTGGGAGGTCCACTGGCCAGTACCGGTGACGTTCCGGAAGAGATGAACTTCGCCGCCATGGCCCGAGAAGTTCACACGGAAGGCTCTTTTCTTCAGGTAGCAATATTTCAGGCGGCCAGTTCTATTTTTGCTTTTATCTCTGTTATCTTTATGCAGGGAGGCACGGTAATGGCGCTTTTTCTGATGGGCTTGATGGCTGGTCGAAAGCAGTTTTTCGAGAAAATGGAAGAAAACCGAAAAACGCTGAAAAATCTGTTGATATGGGGTTTGGTGTTGGGAGTTTCTTTTAATGGCGCTTTTATTCTTTTCGCGGAAGCTGCCTGGGCATCCAGCTTTTTCTGGATAATCGGCGCACCGGTTCTGGGAACGGCTTACGTTAGCGGCCTATGCTTGTTGCGGCTCCGTAAAAGCGGCGCGAAATTGCTGGCACCCATTGCCAATGTAGGCCGGATGGCCCTGACCAACTACCTGATGCATTCCGTCATTGGTGCCATTATTTTTAATGGCTATGGCTTTGGACTCTACGAACAGGTAGGAGAAGCAGGTCTTTGGGGCATCACCCTGGTCATATACCTGGCGCAGATTCCCTTCAGTACCTGGTGGCTTTCGCGGTATCGTTTCGGTCCCATGGAATGGCTGTGGCGTTCCCTGACTTATAAACAGATCCAGCCTTTTCGGCTGAAAAAAACACAACAGGAAATAGCTGAAGCATAGAGGAGGGAAGGCTGATGTTGCTGGAGCTGGATAATTTAGTAAAACGCTATGAGAACCATCTGGCGGTGGATCATTTGTCTCTGAACGTCCGGGAAGGAGAAATTATGGGATTGCTGGGTCCTAACGGTGCCGGAAAAACCACCACGCTGAATATAATCACCGGGCTGACCGGCATGGATCATGGCACCATCCGCGTGTTTGGAATCGATATTGGGAGCAACGGGCAGGAAATCAAACAGGATATAGGGCTGGTGCCACAGGAAATCGCCATTTTTGATGACCTGACAGCCAAGGAAAATGTGACTTTTTTCGGTAAGCTTTATGGTCTGCGGGGCGCTTTATTGAAAGAACGAACACGTGAAGCCCTTGATTTTGTGGGTCTCGGATCCCGGGCCGGACAATTTCCCAGGAATTTTTCCGGCGGGATGAAACGGCGGTTAAACATCGCCTGCGCCATATCTCACAAACCACGGCTCATCATCATGGACGAACCAACCGTGGGCATTGATCCCCAGTCCCGAAATCATATCCTGGAATCTGTTCGAACGCTTCAACGGGAAGGCTCTACGATTCTCTATACTTCCCATTATATGGAGGAAGTGGACGAAATCTGCACCCGGATTGCTATCATGGACCAGGGGCGAATTATCGCCCAGGGAACTTCGGAAGAGCTGAAAACCATGATTTCCTCAGAGGAAAAAATCGAAATGACTCTTTCAGAAATCAATTACACGCTGGTGGATGAGATTAAAAAGCTGGAAGGTGTCCTCGAATGCCATGGGGAAGAAAGGAAGTTGACGGTACTGGCAAGAAAAGACAGCGGTCTCATTGGGCAGATCAGCCTGATCATCGGCCATTCCGGCTCGGAAATTTATTCCCTGCAGGTGGATAAAGTGACGTTGGAAAGCGTTTTTCTGACATTGACAGGAAAAAGCCTTCGGGATACGGGATAACCCTTTGCTCAACCGGAAGACGGAGAAAGAAACACGGGAGGAGTTCGAATGCGTCTGGGAACCATGTTTTACTACACTTTAATTCAAAATTGGCGGGATCGATCCACTTACCTGGAAATGTTGTTTTTACCTATCTTGCTGATCTTTATTCTGGGCATTTCCCTGGGAAACGCATTCCAGTCCCCTTTCATTAGCGACACGGAAGTAGCTTATTTCAATGAAGATAAGGGGCCTATTGGAGAAAGCTTTGAGATGTTTATGAGGCATGAGGAAAGCACAGATTTGCTCTCGCTGACGCCGGTTATTTCGGCGGATGAAGGAATTCAATTGGTTGAAGAAGGACAGGTTCATGCTTTCATTCATGTGCCGGCTGACTTGCTGCAAGGGGAAACGGTTAAGCTTCAGTTGATTGGGAGTCACCAACATAACTTCCGGTTTACAATCGTGGAAAGCATGCTGGAAAGCTTTGTAAGCGGCGTCAACATGGTTTTAGCGATGGAGGAAATCAATCCTGACAGCCTGTTGATGGTTCGGGAAAACAGCATAGAGGCCCGTTCCCTTCAAGCCTCCGATGTCCGTCCCGGCGCCATGGATTATTATGCTGTCACCATGCTGGTGATGTTTATGATGTACGGTACGACTTACGCGGTATTTGGTATGAAACATGCGTATTTGAATACTACCGGTCATCGAATAAGAACCACGCCTATCCGCCCGATAGAACACTATCTTGGACTGGTGCTGGCCAATATGTTAACAGTACTGATTCAGGGTATCATTCTGGTTACCTTCACCCGCTTTGTTTTTGGGGTTAACTGGGGAAACAATTTGCCACTGCTTTTCTTGATTTTGCTGTTGACGGGTATTATGGCTATTGGTCTTGGGACGGCGATCGTCATGGTGACCGGGAATGAAACCCTTTCCGGTAACATTGTGATGGTCCTGGTACCAGTGATGACTTTTCTGGCCGGCGGCTTTTTCCGACTCGGCCTTCCAGATAGCTCCTTCCTTTACTACCTGCAGTATCTGTCACCCAATTACCTGGCCCAAACAGCGCTTTTTAATACCATTTATGCCGGTGATTTTCAGCGAACCCTTTCCATGATGCTGATCATGATGGTAATCATTTTGATCAGCTTCACCATGGCGCTGGTTTCTGAAAGGAGGTTCCAGACATGATTATCTTGCAAAACCGATTGAAAAGGCTATTGCGCAGTAAATTAACATTAATGCTGATATTGGCGCTGCCACCACTCATGATTAGCTTGATTTTCGGACTGGGACAATCCGGTTCGGCTGCTGTTTTTGTTGGTCTGGTGGATCAGGACCGAACGGAGATGACCCAGCAGTTAGAAGAAGTGCTGGGAGAACATGCGTCGGTGAAAAAACTGGAAGAAGCAGATGTTCAGGGAGAAATGGCCGCCGGTCGTATAGAACTGGCGTTAGTGGCAGAGGCCGGTTTTTCGGAAGATATTTTTGGTGGTCGGGAGCCTCGCATTTACAGCATCAGCATTCAGGACTCCAACCTGTCTATTCCCCTTCGCATGACGGCTGAAAGCTTCATTCGTGCCGCCCGCAACCTGGCGGTGGCGGCAGAAGGAGACGAAGATGTCTTTTACCGCAGTTTAGTTGAATACAGGCAGGGTGCTCTTCAACTGGAAGTGAGCCAAACCTCCGGAGCGGATCGTAATCTGAGCGATTTAGCCATCGGAAGCATGGGCATTCTGGGTCTAAACATGCTTTTTCTGGCTCTCCACGCCACCATGCATATTCTGAAAGATCGGGAAAACCGAACTTTTTACCGGGTGATGACTTCCCCACTGCCTCAGTGGAGCTATATGCTGCAGAGCATTCTGTGTTTTCTTTCGGTGCTACTGGTACAAATCGCCGGCGTGTTTCTGATCTCCCGGCACTGGCTCGACATTTACCTGGGAAACAACGTGAAGGCGCTTTTCGGTGTGATGGCAGTATTCGCCGTGGTTTGCGTGGCCTTTGGCATTGCGGTTGCGGCTTTGACCAAAAGCACAAGGCAGGCAGGTACTACCGCTTCCCTGCTGGTGACACCCATGGCTATGCTGGGCGGAATGTTGTGGCCCCGGGAAATCATGCCGGAAGTGCTGCAAAGGATTGGACTGTTTCTGCCCACCACTTGGATGATGAAGGCGGCCTCCAAAGTAGTAGAAAGTGGTCGTTTTCTGGAAGCGGGATGGGAAATTGCCATTCTCCTGCTTTTCGCCCTGGTGTTTTTTCTTCTGGGAAGCTGGAGGCGTGCAGACCTTGTGGCATAGTGTTCTCACACATTGACAACAGACTGTGGATGGTGGATAATGAGCTCAAACGCCGATGAAAGATTTCGAGGAGACGCTTCATGAAGAATCACATGAGCTATGCCTTTAAAATTGCATTGCTGCTTTGGGTTGCTATCGGCCTGCTGTTTGGGCAAAGTGTTGCGTTGCCTGAATTTGCAGGCCTGTTGCTGTTGGTAGCCTCCTACGTGGTGCGGACACGTTACCGGGATGCGATGATGCTGCTGCTGGCGGAAGGGCTTCTGATCATTTTTATGGCAGAGATGAACCCACTTTACCTGTCTTTGCTGGGCGTTGCAGCCCATGATCTGGCGGAGCGCCGACTGGCACCTTTGATCCTGTTGCTGTTGCCTGTAGGGAGTTACTATTTGGTGGCGGAATGGCTGCTAGGCTACGGACTGCTTATTCTCATCTGCAGCTATGCGGGTTATTTGAGGCGGCAGATGGAAGAGGCGGGGAGCACCTACCGGCAGGCCTACGACCAGGAGCGGAAAAACCGCTACATGCTGGAAGAAACGAAGAATAAACTGCTGCAGGCCGCTGACGAAACGGCACATCTGGCAGAAATCCGGGAGCGAAACCGTATTGCAAGGGAAATACACGACAGCATCGGCCACGATCTGGCCGGAAATTTGATGCAACTGCAAGCGGCTGAAAAAATTATGGACAAGGATCCGGCCAAAACCCGGGAGCTGATTCAAAAGACCGTCAAAGGCCTTGCTGGTTCCGTAGAGCTGCTGCGGAGTACGGTCCATAACATCCGGCCCCGGCAGTCCCTGGGCTGGGCCTATTTTGAAAAAATCATTGAGAATTTTCATTATTGTCCCGTAGAATTCCGCCACAAAGGAGATGCAAGCCTGCTGACACCCAGGCAGGTGGAAATTATAGCTTCGACGCTAAAAGAAGCCCTAACCAATACTGCCCGACACTCCGACGCCACCGGTGTGGAAGTGGAAATCGAAATCCGGGAGCGAATGATCCGGCTTTTTGTCAAAGACAACGGTTCCGGCTGCCGACAGTTGAGGGAAGGAATGGGGATCAGTGGTATGCGGGAGCGAATTCAGAACGCCGGCGGCAGCTTTGTCGTAACGCCGCATACAGGATTTATGATTGTCTGCACATTACCCCGGGAAGAAGAAAGAAGGTGATCATCATAATGAAAATGATCGTAGTGGATGACGATGCACTGATTCGAGACAGTCTGAAGCTGATTTTGGAGATGGAAGAGGATTTTGAAGTAGCTGGAACTGCCGCCAATGGGCAGGAAGCTCTGGAACTCTGCGGAAGACTTCAGCCGGATATGGTGCTGATGGATGTGCGGATGCCGGTGATGGATGGTGTGCTGGGAACCCGGCGGATCCGGGAGCAGTTTCCGAACATTAAGATTGTCATCCTGACCACCTTCAAGGACGAGGAATACATAAAAGAAGCTCTGAGACACGGGGCTTCCGGATACATCCTAAAAAGTCAACCAGCGGAAAGCATTGTGGAGACCCTTCGGGCTGTGGCCAAAGGAAATACCGTGCTGGAAGCCGACGTGGCCACCAGCCTGGCTGAACTCATTAGCGATCGAAAAAAAGGAAGCCGCCAGGATTTTCAACTGACGGAACGGGAAATGGCAGTGCTTTCCATGATTGGCGAAGGTCTTTCCAACCGGGAAATCGCCGAAAAACTCTACCTGAGCGAAGGCACGGTCCGAAATTATATTTCCGTCCTGTTGGATAAGCTCTCCTTGCGGGATCGCACACAGCTTGCCATTTTTTATCTGAAGCGTTTTTAATAAAAAAGACGACGTAGTCTTCCGACAATGTGGCTTAAACTCGAATTCCTTTCCGGGTTTTAAGCCTGGATACAATAATATTCAGATCCACTTTGATGATGCTCGGTAATACGTATAACTCATTTCGAATAAAGTGCTCCAACTCATCATTAGAAGCCAGCAGAGCATGCATATGGAGACGGGATGAACCTGTCATTTGGTATAAATCGGTCACAAATTCCATACTTACCAGTTTTTCTATCACATCATTGAGACCATCAGGCCTGACCTCAATGTCGCAGTAGGCGGAAACCGTCCTTCCGATTTTTTCTGGGTTAATGACCACCGTGTATTTTTCGATAATACCTTCTTTCTCCAGGGCCTCCACACGAAGTTTAACAGCCGTCCGTGATAAATTAACATGCTTGGCGATGTCAACATATGAGATCCGGGAATTCTCAGCAAGCAGTTCGATGATTTTCTGGTCAATATGATCCAACCCTTTTAATTGTTCCATAAAAACTCTCCTTTTTAACAAAACCGCCGAAAGGCGGTTTTGTTATTTTGCAGTTCTTTTCTTCGCGCCCCTTTTTAGCCTTTGTAGGCAAAAACTTTTGAACTTAATTATGAATTAATGGAGCGCAGTGTCTTTGCTCTTGTCTATCCCAGGAATATACCACCAAAAGCCAAGGCTATTACAATCAGAATAGCAGGATGAAGATTGAAAACCCCCAAACCTACTACGGCTAGTGCGGCTATAATATACGTCGTTAAGTTGGGAAAGGAGGTTCGGCTCATCATATAAACGACCTGAGCCACCAAGATCACGACTACCGGGCGCACCCCTCTCATCATGCCGTCCATCCAGGTGGCATTTTGAAATCGGGCGTAAAAGCTGATGAGAAGAATGGCAGCAATCGCCGAAGGCGCAACAGTGGCCGTAATGGCGACAATTGAACCGGGAATGCCCTGAACATGATAACCGATTAGTGCGGACATTTTTGTCGCGATGGGTCCCGGAAGCATATTTCCAAAAGCTAGTGCATCCGTAAACTCTTCGATGGTCATCCATCCGTAACGTTCGACAACTTCCTGTTGAATCAGCGGGATGGAAGAAGGGCCGCCACCAAAACCGAAAATACCCGGCCGCATAAAAGCCATAAATAAATCCCAATACGTATGAATGATTTTACCAATTGCACTACTCATCAAAAAGATCCCCTTTCATAATAGCTTTTCAAGTTTATAATATCCGCATGACGTACAAAAAGCAAGCAAAAATGTGAATAAGTATAACAAATAGTCAAAATTGTTGTCGTATGATAAGTGTAGACAAAACGAAATGTCAGTGCTATAATAAAGAAAATTCTAAATAATTTCCATAGAATGGGTATTAATATCATATGGAGGCGATTAGAGATGAACTTTGATTATTTGCAATACCCGTATCCTTCTCAAAGGATGACAACCTTTGGGGAAAAGGGTATGGTAGCCACTTCGCAGCCATTGGCGGCTCAGGCCGGATTACGGATCCTTCAGCTGGGTGGTAATGCCATTGACGCCGCCGTGGCGACCGCTGCCTGTCTGACCGTAGTGGAGCCAACATCCAACGGAATCGGCAGTGATGCTTTTGCATTGATTTGGACAAAAGGGGAATTGCATGGCTTGAATTCCAGCGGACCAGCTCCGGAAAGAATGTCCATTGAAGCATTGAAGAAAAAAGGACTGGAAGGAATTCCGAAATTGGGTCCTCTTTCGGTAACAGTACCAGGAGCGCCTGCTGCATGGGCAGAAATATCCGAAAAGCATGGGAAACTTCCTTTTGCCAAGTTAATGGAACCGGCCATTGAATATGCCGAATCCGGTTATCCGGTTTCTCCTACTCTTGGGAAGTACTGGAAGGAAGGGTATTCATTATATCAAAAAGGAATCGAAAAGGATGAATTTGAAGCTTGGTGTAAGGTTTTTGCTCCGAACGGAAAAGCCCCGGGAATTGGAGAGATTTGGCAGTCTCCGGGACACGCGGATACGCTTAGAAAAATTGCCGACACAAAAGCAGAGGCCTTCTATTCCGGAGAACTGGCGGAACAGATGGACCGTTATTTTAAAAATAACGACGGATTCCTGAGTAAAAAAGATCTGGAGAACTTCAAACCGGAATGGGTGAAGCCAATTCGAATGAACTATAAAGGCTATGACGTATGGGAAATACCACCGAATGGCCAGGGCCTCATTGCACTGATGGCGTTGAATATTTTGAAAGGCATCGACTTGGGTGGAAAAGAAGAAGTGGAAACTTATCATAAACAGATTGAAGCGCTGAAATTGGCCTTTGTCGATGGGCAGGCACACATTACCCAGGAATCAAAAATGCGATTGAAAGTAGAAGATCTTTTATCCGACGGCTATGGGGAAGATCGCAGAAAACTCATCGGCGATATGGCCATTCAACCCTTGCCTGGAAAACCAAGAACCGGTGGAACGGTTTACCTGGCGGCAGCGGATGATGAAGGCAATATGGTTTCTTTCATCCAAAGCAACTATATGGGATTTGGATCCGGTATTGTGGTTCCGGGAACCGGCATCTCCCTGCAAAACCGCGGCTACAACTTCTCCATGGACCCAAACCATGTAAACGTGCTGGAACCAGGTAAAAAAACCTATCATACCATTATCCCCGGCTTCCTGACAAAAGCCGGTCAACCGGTGGGGCCTTTTGGTGTTATGGGTGGATTTATGCAGCCGCAGGGGCATCTGCAGGTTATGGTCAACACCATTGATTATCAGATGAACCCACAGGCAGCCCTTGATGCTCCCAGATGGCAGTGGAGTGACAATAAAACCGTTTTAGTGGAAAACGGTATTCAGGATCATATTGTGCAGGCACTGGCCCGAAAAGGACATGACATTCAGGTGGCGTCTGACAACAAGCCTTTTGGAAGAGGCCAGATCATTTGGAAAGATCAGGAAACAGGTGTTCTGAGCGGAGCAACCGAATGTAGAACCGATGGATCTGTCGCTGTTTGGTAAGGAGGTGAAAAAAAGATACTGAACGGATTATGCGTGGTTATGAGTTT
>SLLE01000143.1 GCA_007134225.1 Tindallia sp. | reverse complement strand
TGATCATACACCGTAATCATCTTGAATTTCTTGCCACTGGTTTTCATGTCTTTCAGTTCCTGAATTGTCGGTTTCTTTTTAGACATTGATCCCATCTCCTTTCAATTGAATCAAATTATTTTAAAATAGCTCCGGACATGGCAGAAGTCACCATGCGGGAATATCTCTCCAGATAACTTTTGCGCTGTACGGGAGGTTGTGGCGCTACCCACTTTTCTTTTCGCTGTGCCAGTATTTCTTCAGATACATCCAAATTGAGTTTTCCACCTTCGATATCAATGGATACGAGATCGCCTTCTTCAACTAACGCCAAAGGTCCACCCTCGGCTGCCTCCGGTGATATGTGGCCAATAGCAGCTCCTCGAGTGGCGCCGGAAAAACGACCGTCAGTGATTAAAGCCACTTTGTCGCCCAGATCCATACCAATAATCGCTGAAGTAGGTGTCAGCATCTCCCTCATGCCAGGACCACCCTTTGGCCCTTCATAGCGAACCACTACCACGTCACCGGGATTTATTTCTCCACCGTAGATCGCTTTAACCGCCTCTTCTTCCTTTTCAAATACACGGGCAGGGCCTTCGTGCTTTAACATCCCCGGCACCACGGCTGCTTTTTTACATACGGCGCCTTCAGGAGCCAGGTTTCCATAAAGAATGGAGAGACCTCCTGTTTGAGAATAAGCATCTTTTTTACTTCTAATAACATTGGCATTTTTAATAGATGCTTTCTCAATGTTCTCAAATACATTTTTGCCGGTGACCGTTTTATTATCTTTCAGAAGACCGATGTTCTTCAATTCTTTCATCACGGCATCAATACCACCAGCCCGGTCCAGATCTGCCGGGAAGTGATCGCCTGCTGGTTTAAGCTTCACCAGGTGAGGCGTCTCGGCGCAGATTTTTTCCACCATATCCATATCAAACTTTACATCTGCCTCGTGAGCGATGGCCGCCAGATGGAGCAGCGTATTGGTGGAACCGCCAATGGCCATGTCGACCAAGAGAGCATTGTAAAAGGCCTCTTCTGTCAAAATGTCTTTCGGTGTGATTTCTTTATTGAACAGTTCCATAATTTTCTTTCCGGTTTCTTTTGCCAGGGCGATTCGTCTGCCTGAGGTCGCTGGAATAGTGCTGCCCGGCAAAGACATTCCAAGTGCTTCTGTTAAAAAGTTCATGGAATTTGCGGTGCCTAAAATATTACATGCTCCACAACCAGGCAGAGCAAACTGCTCAAATTCGCTGAGTTCGTCTCTGGTCATAACCCCACGCTGAACAGCCCCTTGCGCCTCGATCAGGTCAGTATAGCCCTGCTCTTTTCCATCATAAAATCCGGTATCCATTGGACCACCACTAATCATAATGGTGGGGATGTCCAGACGGGCCGCCGCCATCAGCATTCCTGGCGTGATTTTGTCGCATTCGGTAATCAAAACCATGGCATCGTACGAATGACCATTAACCATGCACTCTACTGAGTCGGCAATTAATTCGCGGCTTGCCAGTGGATAATGCATCCCATAGTTGCCCTGCGCAATTCCATCGCATAACGCAATGGTCGGAAACTCGATGGGTGTCCCTCCTGCCATTAGTATTCCCTCTCTAACAGCTTTGGCGATGCTGTCCAGGTGGATATGACCTGGCATGGATTCGCTTTGGGTGTTTACCACCGCAATAATTGGTTTGTCCAAGTCCTCCGGTGAATGTCCCATTGAATAATACAGTGCCCGGTGAGTTGCGCGCTCCAGTCCTTTTGTCGTCACATGACTTCTCATAAGATTAATCCCCTTTCATAAATTGATTTTTCCAGATTTCAATGGAATGCTTAACGGCTTCGGCTGCCTTTTCAAAGTCCCGTTTCGCAATGCCTTCGATAATTGGTTTATGACTGGCCAGAGCATTTTGCCCGATATCATACTTTGGCTCAGCTTCTTTCAGTCTCATAATGAACAGGTCCATAATATAATTATAAACCATTTGTACCAGTTCATTATGAGTGGCTTCACTCATGGCTTTGTGAAACATTTTCTCGCATTCGATGATCGCATCGCCTGTATATTCGTTTTTCTCAACTTTTTCTTTTAAGTGTTCATAGCAATTTTTCAGTTTTTCGATATCAGCATCCGTTGCATTTTGAACGGCTAAACTAATGACGCCTATCTCCAGCATTTCACGGAGCTCTTTTAATTCGTGATAATTATTTCTGTTCAGGATCAGTCTAAACAGTAATGGATCAAAAATGGCATTGGAGGAGCCGACTTCTATATAGGTTCCGTCTCCCCGTTTAACACTGATAATCCCATTGGCGGCGAGTATTTTCATTGATTCTCGAATTGATCCACGACTCACTCCCAGGCTTTGTGCCAACTCTGTTTCGCTGGGGAGTTTATCTCCAGGTTTAATTTTTCCAGTGATCAGCAGCTTTTTTATGGAATCAATGATGTATTCCGTTGCAGTTTGTTTAATCTGCTTATGTCCAATCTCCGAGAATTCAGAAATAATAGCGTCTTGCTTATCTTCTTCCCAATTGCTCACGCGCATTCCTCCTTTAAATCCCTTCTTGATGATAAACATTAAACGTCCTACGTATTGTGTTTATAGGATAAGAATATCATTTGATTTCATAATAGTCAATCAATTTAGGGAATGGTTTTCGGGGCAGGAATTATTTTCCCGGAGGGAGAAACCTGTTAGACCATTTCTCTCCCTTCGCTCTGATGGATTATAACGTTCCGAAGTAATTTACACCTTCCACAACCTCCACCTGTTTTTTTTGGAGTGGTGTCGGCTTTGAAGAAGAGCAGTTAAAGCCGGGAACAGGAAAATTCAAAGATGCGTCCATCCTTTATACCTCAGTAGATCAAATCAACACCAGTGATCTGCAGAGATGGTTAAACAAATCACGCAATATTCAATGGGACTACAAAAATGCTCGCAGGAAAGGCGTGTTGGAACGACTGAAATGACCAATGAAGATTAAGCAAGCACATGATAAAATGGAATAAAAAGGAGGGTTTATTGATGTCGCGATATGTTGATGGATTTGTATTACCCGTTAGACGTAACCAATTGGAAAAATATGAAAAAATTGCTCAGGAGATTTTCTTCAGGCGTGGTGCAGCTCTATTATTATTCTATTGATCAATATAACGCCATCTGATAAATACTCTGATTAAGAGTGACAGATTGTTCAAGCTATATAGTGGAACAGGGATGGGTGCATATGCGAGAAGACATTCTGATCCTGGTCCCATGCGAATGATTAAATCATTTTCACTGTCATGCTCATAACAGATGAATTTTTTTCTACCTTCACTGACCGACCTATAGCAGACGGTAAGACCGCACAAGTCTTGCTTGCCATTGAGGTGGAAAGTAAAAAGAATGTGGATGAACTGGTTGCAAAGGCCATTGAAACAGGTGGAAGTCGATATCGAGAAGCTGTGGATCACGGATGGATGTCCTATGACACCTTTGCAGACATAGACGGGCACCAGTCGAAAATCATGTTTTCTGATGAATCCCTGATTCCTGAAGACTGACAAAAAAGCGCGATACAGAATGACATCACTTGTAAAGCTTGTGCCAAGTATAATCGCCTTAAGGCTAATAAGAGAAAGCTTTCAAGCGGTTTTTTATGAAGTAAGTTAAGTCAAACCGGTGCATACCGTAATAGTAACAGGGTAATGAATTAGTATAGATCATATCGTTCTAAAGGAAATGAAAGGACTTTTCACATGAATGCTGATAAAATGCCTGAGGTTGAAGATTCTCTTCATTATATTCAGGATCATATTTTTGATCCGTTATCTTTAGATGAGATTGCACATGAAGCAGGGTATAGCCCTTATCATTTTACACGTATTTTTAAGGCGCACATGGGAATTCCGCCGTTTTATTATGTCTCTTCCCTCCGGTTGCAAAAGGTCAAGGATTTATTACTGCACACGGATCTTACTACCCGTGGCGATAATCGAAAGAGCACATCGGGCAAAGATGTCGCTTGGAGTGTAAGATAGATTCAAAGATCCCAAATATCGCAATCCATAAGAAATGCGTGAGAGAAGAACCTGATAAAATGAAATGGATAAGGAGGTGTATGCGATGGTCATGAAAAAAAGATCAATCTCTGTCCTTACGGTTCTATATGCCATTCTCTCCCTAATACTGGTGGGGTTGTTCCTAAATAAGGTGCTTGAGATCATAACACCTTCTCCTACAGCGCAGCTTCAAGCTGCCATTCCGGTAGAAGAGAGGGGCAACCCCTTGGCTATTCCCGCCTTTCTGGAAGACAGGGATCCGGATCCCATGAAAGCTTTCTATGAGCTGGATGTGCAGTATGGTCAAATGGAATTTTTCCCTGGGGTGGTAACAGAAACCCTTGGCTATAACGGAAATATCCTGGGACCAGTGCTACGGATTAAGAGGGATCAGGAGGTTCGGATACAAGTCAACAACCAGTTGGATGAACCCACTACTGCACATTGGCATGGATTGGATGTGGATGGCCCTTATGACGGCGGCCCCCACCAGGGCATCATGCCCGGTGAAAGCTGGACAGCAACCTTTAGCGTCGATCAGCCGGCTGCCACCATCTGGTACCACCCCCATTTTCACCACACTACCGGTGCTCAGGTATATCAGGGGCTTGCGGGACTCATTTATATTGAAGACGAAGAATCAGAAGACTTGAATATCCCCAAAACCCATGGAGAAAATGATTTTCCTCTGGTGATCCAGGACCGTAACTTTACCAGCGACGGCAGCTTTCATCATAATGTGACCATGATGGAGTTAGAACCCGGGGAGGTTCTATTGGTGAACGCCACCATGGATCCATACCTGGAAGTGAACCGCGAACTGATACGTTTGCGTGTGCTAAACGGATCAAATTACGAAAATTTTCAGCTGACCTTTAGCGACGGCAGTGCTTTTCACCAGATTGCATCAGACGGTGGATTTTTAGAAGCGCCTGTTGAAATGGAATCTCTGTTTCTGTCACCTGGGGAACGTGCAGAAATCCTGGTTGATTTTTCCCAGGTAACCAGTGATCACCTGGCCTTAACAACATGCAGTGACACGGTGCTTGACTTTTACCTGTCAGGTCCTGTTGCGTCGGCACCGGCAGAATTTCCCGAATCATTGGTCACGGTGCCAGACATTCCTGTGGGCGAAAATCCAACCACCCGGACTTTCGTTTTGGAAAGCATAGGTATTCATGGCACCATTAACGGCAAGGAATTTGATATGGATCGAGTTGATGAAGTGGTACCAAAAGGAGAAACAGAACTGTGGGTGATACGTAATGCGGATAGAGTCGGACATAGGGCAGGACATCCTTTCCACGTTCACGGCACTCAGTTTCAGGTAGTTTCAAGAAATGGCAACCCACCACCTCCTGAAGAGGCCGGTTTCAAGGACACCGTCTTTGTGGCCAACGGGGAAGAAGTGGTGATCAAGATTCTTTTCCACAAGGAGGGTCTGTTCATGTATCACTGCCATATGCTGGAGCATGAAGAAAATGGAATGATGGGGCAGGTTCTGGTGGAATAGCATTGGGGAGTTTTTGGTCTGATCTGCTTGTTAGCAGCTTGGACCTTTTATAGTGTCCTTCGTTACTTTGGCATGTACCATGTACACGTTTGGCACTCTGGTATTTTTGCTTCTGGGAGTGTGGTTCCGCTCTGACATTGGCTTGGCGGTGGGGCTGTATCATTACCTGGCCGTCTGGGTCCATTACTGGGCTACGGAAAAACCGGATATCCGAAAAATCCATCAATAAAAATGGAGGGAACAAGCATGAGATACGAATACATAGTATTTGACATGGACGGAACCTTAACCGAATCCGGGACAGGGATTATTAATTCAGTCGTTTATGCCCTGGAAAAATATGGAATAAAAGTTAATGACAGATCGAAGCTTAACAAATTTGTCGGGCCGCCACTATGGGATTCCTTTGAAACGTATTATGGATTTTCGAAAGCGGAAGCCAGAAAAGCTGTGGAATATTACCGGGAGTATTATCGGGAAAAAGGCATGTTTGAAAACGTCGTATATGATGGCATTGAAGCGTTACTTCAGCAGCTGAAAGAAAACAACAGGACGCTTCTGGTGGCGACTTCCAAGCCGGAAGCGTTTGCCAAACAAATATTGAAACACTTTAATATTGCAACCTATTTTTCTTGCATTGCCGGGAGCGATTTTGACGGGAGCAGGGTTAAGAAAGACGAAGTCATCCAGCGTGCTCTTGAAAACGCTTCAGTTAATGATACGTCGAAAGCAGTCATGATCGGTGACCGGGAACATGACATTCTTGGTGCAAAAAAGACAGGGCTGGATTCCATTGGAGTATTGTATGGATACGGAGACAGACATGAGCTGGAACGAGCAGGAGCAGACTATATTGCTGAAACCGTTGAAGAGATTTGGAAAATAATACTTAGAGGTTGACCCAACGCATTTAAAGGAGATGATGAATTGAATTCCATAAAAAAAGTGTCACTCATTGGGCT
>SLLE01000034.1 GCA_007134225.1 Tindallia sp. | reverse complement strand
CGTGAATAACCGCCATAGGTATCTACAATGATTTTCCGACCAGTCACACCGGCGTCGCCCTGGGGTCCACCGACGACAAAACGGCCGGTTGGGTTCACCAGGTATCGAGTGTTTTCGTCAATAAACCCTTCGGGAACAACAGGTTTGATGACATATTTGATCACATCTTTTTCGATGGTTGTATGATCAACCTCCGGGCTATGCTGGGAGGAAATCACGATCGCGTCCACTCTTACCGGCTCATCTCCCAGGTACTCGATGGTCACCTGCGTTTTTCCGTCAGGGCGGAGATATTTCAATGTTCCGTTCTTTCGAACTAACGCCAGTTGCCGGGCCAGCTTATGAGCCAGAGAAATGGGCATTGGCATCAGTTCCGGTGTTTCTGTGCAGGCGTATCCAAACATGATTCCCTGGTCTCCGGCTCCGGTGGATTCCAGTCCGTTTTCTTCTTCACCTTTTTTATGTTCCATGGATTCATTCACACCCAGGGCAATGTCGCTGGATTGTTCGTCAATGGATGTCAGAACGGCGCAGGTATCACTGTCAAAGCCAAATTTTGCCCGGGTATAGCCGATTTCTTCCACGGTTTTTCTGGCAATTCTGGGGATGTCCACATAGCAATCCGTGGTAATCTCTCCCACCACCATAACCATTCCAGTTGTCACCACTGTCTCACAAGCCACTCTGCCGTTAGGATCTTTTTCAAAGATGGCATCCAAAATCGCATCGGATATTTGATCACAGATCTTATCCGGATGACCCTCTGTCACTGATTCTGAAGTAAAAAATCTTTTTTTCATTGCAACGCCTCCTCATTTCTTCCATACTAATTGTAAAAGGCCTCTTCACAAGAAGAGGCCTTAAGATCATACAAAAGCATTCGCTTTCGGTTCCCCATCTCTCAGAATCCGCATTCTGCAGGATTTAGCACCATACGTCCATTGACTATGGTTGCCGGATTTCATCGGGCCCGTCCCTCCATCGCTCTTTATAAGGTAGCTTATTCAATTGTCCTGTCAAAACCTTCCTGCCTGTCGTACCTGAGGTGTATTATACCACTCGCGGCAGCAGACTGTCAAACATCGGATGAAAGTCGTTTTCAATTAATCCTGTTTATTCCATCAAGCCCTGTTGTTTAATTCGATCCAGCAGGATAGCCATTTCGGCCCTGGTTAATGCCCTGCCTGGGTTCAGGTTTGTTTCTTCCGATGCTTCCAAAATCTCCCATTCAATCAGCAGATTAACAGCAGGAACCGCCCAATCACTTAACCGATGCGCATCTCCATAACTTGGTTCTCTTTCGCTGTCTTCTTCCAATTCCAGCTCCAAGGCTTTGACCAGCATCATGAGTCCCTGTTCCCGGGTGGCATGGTCCGTCGGCCGAATGGTTCCATCCGGATGGCCTGTGATGATTCGATGAGCCAAAGCCGTTTCCAGCGAATCCTGTGCCCAGTCACTGACTTTATCCCAATCCTCTGGTATCCCTTCCGGTTGAAGCCCCGCGGCTTCCTCGTCCAAATCGAAGGCTTTTTCAAAAACGACGGCCAATTCCTGCCTTGTCATGGGTCGGTCCGGATCGTATTTATCCCGGGCTGTACCACTGACAATCCCTGCCGCACTAAGCCTTTCGACAGCCTCCTGTGCCGGATGATCGATCATATCCTGAAACGTCGGCTCTTCAGGTTCTTCCGGAGCGTCTGGTTCTCCTATCTGTTCTTCCTCTGTCGCCCCATTCATACTGGTGAAAGCATCATTTTCATCCATTTCCGCTACAGCCACCGGAATCAGATCGATTCCTCTGGCCCACCCCTCACTTCCATTCTGAAGGGATTCCAGTTGATACCAATAGGCTCCGTCTTCCAGCCTGGCATCGCTGACGACTCTCAACTGTGATCCGCCCGGTGCCCAGCCGGTATGCGGCTCAACCGGTGCTTCCAGCAGCCACAAATCTTCCGGAGCTGCCTCCACCCGGTCTCCGGGTTGAAAAAACAGTAGATGGCCACGGCTTAAGGAATCAGGGTTTGAAACATTAAAACCCCGGGGTGTTCTTACTCCAGACGGAACCTGGTTCCAGCCAAGATTGGAAACAGGTACATCGTAACGGGTGCGAATCAGCTCAAAAACACCATCCTGGTAGGTATTACCATTTCGATCCACCGGATTATTGCGGCCAAGCCAGCCATTATATCCCCAAAGAGCAAAATACCAGTTTTCCAGCACATCCGGGTCTCTATCTCCCACGGTTGCAATGCCATCAAAAAACCAGCGACTCAACAAAACATCGGCGCCCACTTCGATATTATACCTGGTGTCATACAATAGAGCTTCCCGATCCAGCCGGCTGTTATGTACTTCATTGATTTGCATAATCCCCTGATTACCGGCGTGGATAAATGGCTTCCCGTTCAGGAATTGATTTTTCCGGCTCTCTTTCCAGGCGACGGCTTTTAAAATCACAGGCGGTATTTGTTTTTGCAGCGCAACCTCTTCGATCATTTCATTGATTTCCTCACGGCTTGGCTGGTGATTGGCAAACACTGGCATCAATGCCGATTGAAACAGCAGTACCATCACCACTAGGATCGTTATCCGTTTTTTCATATTTTCTTGCTCCCTTCTTTACTCAGTTGTTAGGGGTTAGCCTGCGCCCTATGGGTGTTGGTCAGGGGTCAGGAAAAGCAAAGTCAAACCCCTTAAGGGCTTAAGCATAAGCTTTTAGTGCACAGGCAGATTTATGTGCTACCTTCTTGTCCATAAGAAATGAATCTTTAGCTCTTTACCCTGAACTTGTTTCTTTATCACTTTTGTCTTAACTCATAATTCTTAATTCATAACTCTTAACTGCTCTACAGGATTGTCGCCCAAATCGGAATCGTAATCATAGATAGGAGCGTTGTCATAAAAACGGCCTTAGAAGCCAGGTATTCATCAGAATCATACAAACTGGCAAAAGCGCCGGTGACAGCTCCTACCGGCATGGCAATGATGATGACCGGAATTCCCAGCATCATTCCTTCTACTCCCAGCAACCGTAACGGGATATAGGCCAGTAGTGGCATGATAATGAGTCTGGTAATGGTTAGCAAGTACAAGCTTTTATCCCCCAGAATGCTTTTAGGAGACACTTCACCAAGTAACGCTCCAATGACAAGCATTGCCAATGGAGTTGTTGTCGCCCCTAACATATCAAGAGATTGATATAATGGTTCTGGCAGCCGAATCGAAAAAATAAAAAATGAGAAGCCCAGCACCAATGCAATAATACCAGGGCTCAATAGTGCTTTTCGGATGCTCATCCCCGCTTTGTTTTGATCCCGGGTGCTTCTGGACATAATGACAACGCCCAGCGTCAACAGCACCAGGTTAAAAGGCATATTATAAAGGGCGGCAAAAAATACGCCCATCTCACCATAGAGTACATTCACTACGGGAAACCCCATAAAGGTGACGTTGGAGAAGATGATGGAAAACTGAATTACATCCTTCCGCTGTTCCGTTTCGTTAATCAATTTGTAATACGCATAAGAAATGGCAATAATCCCAATGTAGGCACATACGGAAATGATCATTATTTGTATGCTGGAAGAAAGCACTTCTGTGTCAAAGGGAAACTGCATGGCACTGATGACCAGAGCAGGAAGAGAGATGTTCATCAGCATCCGGCTAAGGACTTTTACACTTTCCTGATCAAATACGGAAGTTTTTCGGGCGATAAATCCGGCAAAAATCATGAAAAACAGAACCATGATCTGGCTGATCACACTTAGAAATGCCTGGTCCATTCAAATCCTCTTCCTTTCCCACAGAAAAAGCCTTCTACTCATAAAGTAAAAGGCTCCCCCTATTTTATCATCAATTGCATGAGGTTCTGTTTTTGTTACAAAATTGTAATGATTTTGAAATAGTTTCGACACATCAACACTATCACTTGACAGTCGTTATGATCGCTTCTGTTTGCTGAACCCATTTTTTCAGCACCTCATCCGTTTCCTCCGGACTTTTTCCTTTCGCTGCGGCGTAGATCTTTAGTTTCGGTTCTGTTCCAGAGGGACGCAGGCAAACCCATCCACGATCTCCCATAATAAGTTTCACCACGTTAGAGGACGGAAAATCCGGCATTTCCGTGTAATCTTCCATTTTTGTCACCGCATCTCCCGCCAGCTCATGCAGCGGATGCTCTCTGAAATGATTCATAATGGAACTGATTCTTTCCATGCCTTCTTTACCTTTTAAGGTGATGGATTTTAGAGTTTCCCGATAGGTCCCGTAGGTTTCATACAGTCTCAGCAGGGCATCATAGAGGGTTAGTCCTTCCAGCGCAGAAACAGCAGCCATTTCAGCGATAATCAGTGCTGCCACCACCGCATCCTTGTCCCTGGCATGGGTTCCCACAAGATAGCCGTAACTTTCTTCATAACCCATGATAAACTCTTTTTCCCCAGTTTCTTCGTGATGCTTGATCCGGTCACCAATATATTTGAAACCAGTAAGGGTATTCTCCACAGCCACACCAAAGCTTCGGGCTATTTCTGCTCCCATTTCGCTGGTCACGATGGTTTTAACGACAAGCCCGTTTGATGGAAGGGTTTCCAGCTGTTTTCTGGTTCGAAGAAGGTATTCCACCATCAGCGCTCCGGTCTGATTTCCCGTCAGCACCACATAGTTCCCTTCGTTGTTTTTGGCGAGGGCACCAATCCGGTCACCGTCCGGATCCGTTCCGATAATCAAATCTGCTTTTTCCTTTTCCGCCAGCTTTATCGCCAGTTTGAAGGCTTCATTTTCTTCCGGATTAGGGGATTTCACCGTGGTGAATTCCGGATCCGGCTTGGATTGCTCCGGCTCAGAAATCACCTGTTTAAATCCGGCCCGCCGAAGAACTTCCGGCACCAGGTAAGTTCCGGTTCCATGAAGGGGCGTATAGACCACCTTAAAGGTATCTGCCATTCGCTGAATAGCATCCGGTCGCAGGCTCTGTTTCAGAACTGCTTTCATGTACTGATGGTCCATCTCTTGACCAAGAATTACCAGCAGGTCCTTTTCTATTGCTTCTTTTTGAGATAATTGCTTAATCCGGCTCATGTCTTCCACTTTTCCAATGGACTCCATGATGGCTTCAGCCGTTTCTGTCGCTACCTGTGCCCCGTCTTCCCAGTACACTTTAAACCCGTTATACTCCGGCGGATTATGACTGGCTGTTACCACGATACCGGCAATGGCTCCCACTTTCCGAAGGGCAAAGGAAAGCTCAGGGGTAGGCCGCAAATCATCAAAAATATACGCTTTGATTCCGTTGCCATTCAATACGGATGCAGCTTCCAGTGTGAATTCCCGGGAAAAGTGGCGGCAGTCATGGGCGATCACAACACCTTTTTCCGCCGCCTCCGGACCATGAGAGTGAATATTATCCGCCAGTCCCTGAGTCGCTTTCCGAATCATATACACATTCATTCGGTTTGTCCCGGCACCTAACACGCCCCGCAAACCACCGGTTCCAAAAGTCAGCTCCTGGTAAAACCGGTCCTCAATTTCTTTTTCGTCCCCTTCAATGGCTGCAAGTTCCTTCCTGGTATCTTCATCAAAATAGACGTCGTTTTTCCAGGTCTCATATCGTTGCATGGTTTCTTTATCCAAATTCATCACTCCCCCGTTCTATGTATTTTTTTGGGATCTTCTATCGCCTTTTATCTATTATACCACTGCAAGGGGCCAATAAACCGGCTCCAAACGTAAAATTTATCCAATGACTACCACCGCTAAGAATCCTGTTTATGCAGCAAAAAACCGCCGGCGGCGGTTTTTCATTAGTCGGTTTCCTTCGATTTCACTGGTTCTTCCAGCGGCTTTATGTTCCGAGATATCTGCAGATGAACGGAGTTTCCTTCTTGTAGGCGGTTGAATTCACATTCGTCCCCATGGCACCACTGTTCCCTGCAACCTGTAACCTGCTCTCTGATCCCTGCAACCTGCCTTTTCTATCTTTCCGACTGTCGGCTTCGCTGTCCGCGAGCCTGGGCCAGCACATGAATTGAGTTAAGTGCTTTTCCGGTGCCCTTTGCCACGCAGCTAATGGCATCTTCTGCAACGGTAACCGGGATACCCATTCGACTTTGTACATATTCATCCAATCCGTGTAACAACGCTCCGCCACCGGTCATAATGATGCCCTGATCTGCAATGTCCGAAGCCATTTCCGGAGGTGTTCTTTCCAGAACGGAATGGATGGCATCCGAAATGCTGGCAATGTTTTCATCCAGCGCTTCCATGATTTCTTCGCTGGTGATTTCAATGTTCACCGGCAGTCCTGAAACCAGGTTTCGCCCGCGCACATGCATGCTTACTTTTTCTGCACGCTTGATGGCTCCACCGATGTTAATCTTCAGCTCTTCTGCTGTACGTTCACCAATCATGATGTTATGACTCTTTCGCATGTATCGGATAATCGCCTCGTCAAATTTATCCCCGGCAATTTTAATGGAGTTACTGACCACAATACCACCCAGAGAAATGACTGCTACATCCGTTGTACCTCCGCCAATATCCACAATCATATG
>SLLE01000011.1 GCA_007134225.1 Tindallia sp. | reverse complement strand
TCAACGAAGGGTCGATATGGTCTTAAAGCAATGTTTGAGCTGGGGCTGCATCATGGAAGTGGGCCGGTTCCATTGAAAGTCATTGCTGAAAAACAAAGAATTCCCGAAAACTATCTGGAACAGCTCATCGCGATCCTTCGAAAAGCAGGATTGGTTCGAAGCGTTCGGGGAGCTCAGGGTGGCTATATGCTGATGAAACAGCCGGAGAACATCTCTGTGGCAGACGTACTGCTGACACTGGAAGGACCCATGGCGCCGTCAGAATGCGTTCTGGACTCGGAAAACAGCTCTTGCGACAATGCGGAAAAATGCGTTACAAGAACCGTTTGGGAAAAGATTTTGATCAGCATTCATGATGTCATCGATACCATGACCTTGCAGGATATGATCAATGATCACACGAAAATAAACGATCCAAACCTTAAAAAAGAGCAGGAAGAAGAGCAGGAAGAAAATGAACAGGAGATGATGATATGAATGTCTATTTAGATTACAGTGCCACCACACCGGTGAAGCCGGAAGTGTTGGATGCCATGATGCCATATTTAAAGGATTTTTACGGCAACCCGTCCAGCCTTCACAGCTATGGTCGTGAGAATAAAAAAGCCATGGATACGGCAAGGGATCAGGTTGCTAAAACCTTCAACGCCAAACCGGAGGAGATTTTCTTCACCGGCGGCGGTTCAGAATCGGATAACTGGGCCATTAAAGGAGCGGCAGCAGCGCTAAAAACCAAGGGGCGTCATATTATCACCAGCAGCATCGAGCATCACGCCGTCCTTCATACCTGCCAGCATCTGGAAAAAGAAGGCTTTGAAGTAACCTATCTGCCCGTGGATGACCAGGGAATTATTTCCATTGAGGACCTGAAAGACAGCCTGCGGCCGGACACCATTCTCATCAGCATCATGTATGCCAACAATGAGATCGGAACCATCCAACCCGTGGAAGAAATTGCTGCCATTGCAAAAGAAAATAAGATTTTGTTCCATACCGATGCGGTTCAGGTTTACGGACATTTTCAAATCGACACACAAACCCTGCCGGTGGACATGATTTCCGTATCAGCCCATAAGCTCTACGGACCCAAAGGGGTAGGAGCTCTCTACCTGCGGAAGGGAACCAAAATTCACAATCTGATTCACGGCGGCGGACAGGAACGCAAAAAGCGAGCCGGCACGGAAAACATCGCCGGAATCGTCGGCTTTGGAAAAGCGGCTGAAATGGCCCACGAAAATCTGGATGCCCATGTCAAACATTTAACAGAGCTGCGGGATCATTTGATGCAGGGAATTCTGGAAAACATCCCCAATACCCGTCTCAATGGTCACCGGGAAAAAAGGCTTCCCAACAATGTGAATGTCAGCTTTGAGTTTATTGAAGGAGAGTCCATGCTTCTGAGCCTGGACATGGTCGGCATTGCGGCTTCCAGCGGCTCCGCCTGCACCTCCGGATCTTTGGATCCGTCCCATGTATTGCTGTCTTTGGGACTATCCCACGAAATGGCCCACGGTTCTTTGCGACTCACACTGGGAGATCAAAACACAAAAGAAGAAATCGATTATGTCCTGGAACAGCTTCCACCCATCGTGCAGCGCCTGCGGGACATGTCACCACTATATGAAACCATGAAGGAAGGAGCCCGATAATATGTACAGCGATATTGTAATGGATCACTTCACCAACCCCAGAAACGTAGGTGAAATAGAGGACGCAGATGCCGTAGGGCAGGTAGGGAACCCCAAGTGCGGGGATATCATGAAAATGTATTTCAAAATTGAGGACAACATCATCGTAGACGTCAAGTTCAAGACCTTTGGCTGCGGTTCTGCCATTGCCTCTTCCAGCATGGCAACGGAAATGGTGAAAGGAAAAACCGTGGAAGAAGCCCTGGCACTTTCCAACTATGAAGTGGCAAAGGAACTGGACGGTCTTCCGCCGGCAAAAATGCACTGTTCCCTGCTGGCAGAACAGGCCATCAAAAGCGCCATTTTTGAATATTCAAAGAAGCATAATCTGCATTATAAAGAGCTGGAAGGGTTTAACCCCAGTGAAGAAGAAGATCACCATGATCTCGGCGAAGAAGAATAAGGTGAAACCATGAAGAAGAAGAAAGTGTTGCTGGGAATGAGCGGCGGCGTGGACAGCTCTGTGGCGGCATACCTGCTGAAAAAGAAAGGATATGACGTCATCGGTGTTACCATGCAGATCTGGCCGGAAGAAAAAGAAGAAAGCAACCAGCCGGAAAGCAGCTGCTGTTCCCTAAGTGCCGTAGAAGATGCAAGAAGGGTGGCCAATCATTTGGACATCCCTTTTTATGTGTTGAATTTTAAAGACTACTTTCAGGAAAAGGTAATCGATTATTTCGTGAAGGAATACAAGGCCGGAAGAACTCCAAACCCCTGCATTGCCTGCAACCGCTATGTCAAATTTGAAGAGCTGCTCCGCAAGGCCCTGCAGCTGGAATGTGACTATGTGGCCACAGGTCATTATGCCAAGATCCAGCAGGACCCGGAAACCGGACGTTATTTATTGAAAAAATCCGTTACAGACAGCAAAGATCAGACCTATGCCCTCTACAACATGACACAGTTTCAGCTGCAGCACACTTTGATGCCGCTGGGACACTACTACAAGGAAGAAATACGGGAGATGGCAGAGAAACTGGAACTGCCCGTCGCCGACAAGCCGGAAAGCCAGGAAATTTGTTTTGTTCCGGACAATAACTATGGCGGCTTTATCGAAGCGTATCAACAGCAAAAAGCAGAGGAAGGACCCTTTGTGGACCCTGCCGGCAATGTGGTGGGCACCCATAAAGGAATCCTTCACTATACCATTGGGCAACGCCGTGGCCTGCACCTGGCCTTGGGATCGCCGGTTTATGTCACCGGCATTGATCCGGAGACCAATACCGTCCATATAGGACCGGTCCAGCATCTTTTTTCAAAAGGGCTGCTGGCAGAGGATCTGAACTTCATTCCCTTTGAGAAACTGGAAGGAAACATGAAAGTGACGGTTAAAATCCGCTATAACGCAAAAGCAGTGCCGGCGACGATTACCATGACCGAAACAGACCGGCTGGAGGTCGTTTTTGATGAACCTCAAAAAGCCGTGACACCCGGTCAGTCCGTCGTTTGCTATCAGGAAGACCTGGTGGTGGGAGGCGGCACCATTGAACGGCCCATTGTAATGGATAAGGGATAGTGGATAGTTGATAATGGATAATTGATAGTGGATAATGGATAATTAAGTTCAAAAGATGTGAATCTAAAGCCTGTACGATGAAAATGACCCATGATATAATAGTGCCATTCAAAAGGAGGATCCCAATGGAAAAAAAAGGCATTAACGAAATAAGAAAAGCATTTCTTGATTTTTTTGAATCAAAAGACCACCTGGTACGACCAAGCTTTTCGTTGATTCCACAGGATGACAACTCACTCCTGCTGATCAACTCCGGGATGGCACCGCTCAAAGCATATTTTTCCGGCACCAAGGCACCACCCCATAAACGAATGGCCACCAGCCAGAAATGCATCCGGACCGGAGACATTGAAAACGTTGGAAAAACTGCTCGTCATGCCACTTTTTTTGAAATGATGGGAAATTTTTCCTTTGGCGATTATTTTAAAAAAGAAGCCATCCGATGGAGCTGGGAATTTTCCCTGGAAAACCTGCAGATGCCGGAAGAAAGAATTTGGGCGTCTGTTTACCTGGAAGACGACGAAGCCTATGACTTATGGAAAGACGACATCGGCATTCCGGAAGAACGAATTATTCGACTGGGAAAAGAAGATAATTTCTGGGAAATCGGTCTCGGACCCTGTGGACCCTGTTCCGAACTATATTACGACCGGGGACCGGCTTTCGGCTGCGACGACCCGAACTGCAAACCTGGCTGTGACTGCGATCGTTTCGTGGAATACTGGAACCTGGTTTTTACCCAGTTTAATAAAGATGAAGACGGAAATTATACACCGCTGCCAAAGCCCAATATCGACACCGGTATGGGACTGGAGCGGGTTGCCTGCATTTTGCAGGACGTAGACTCAATTTTTGAAATCGACGGGATGAAAGTGATCCTGGATGAAGCCTGTCGAGTCACGGATGTACCCTATGGAAAGGATCCGGATAAAGATATATCCCTCAGAATCATCACCGATCACATTCGCTCCGTCACCTTTATGATTTCCGACGGCATTCTTCCCAGCAACGAGGGCCGCGGTTATGTGATCCGGCGCCTGCTCCGCAGAGCTTCCCGCCATGGAAAGCTTCTGGGACTCGATAAAGCGTTCCTGTTCCAACTGATGGAGAAAGTGGTGGACAAGTTTAAGCATGGTTATCCGGAGCTGGAAGAGAAAAAAGAAATGATCCAAAAAGTAATTCTGGTGGAAGAAGATCGGTTTGGCGAAACCATCCATCAGGGAACGGAAATACTGAACGGCATGATCCGGGAACTGAAAAAAGAACAAAAAACCAGTCTGTCGGGAGAACAGGCCTTCCGTCTATACGATACCTACGGCTTCCCACTGGATTTAACAAAAGAGATTCTGGAAGAAGAAGGGCTCTCTGTCAACGAAGAAGATTTCAAGGAACAAATGAACCGGCAAAAAGAACGCGCCCGCACCGCCAGAAGCCAAAGCGGCGTAGAAGGCTGGAAAGGTGACCCCCTGGACGTCCTGAAAGAAATCCCCGAAACCAGCTTCATCGGTTATGAAACCCTCCAGAGCGAAAGCACCGTTAACGTGCTGATCGAAGGAGAGGCCCAGGTGCAGGAAGCGCCGGTCAGCAACGATACCCCCTTCCTGATGATTCTGGACAAAACACCGTTCTACTCGGAAAGCGGCGGCCAGGTTGGTGACCAGGGAACTCTGCGATCCGGCGATTTCCTTGGCCGGGTTCTGGATACACAAATTGGTGCCAATGATGTCATTTATCACGTGGTGCAGGGTGAAACAGGAAAAATCCGGGAAGGCGCCACTGTAACGGCTACCGTAACGTCCCATCGAAGAAACCATACTGCCAGAAATCATACCGCGACTCACCTGCTGCACCGGGCTTTGCGAAACATTCTGGGTGAGCATGTGCATCAGGCAGGTTCTCTGGTAACGCCGGATCGTTTGCGTTTCGACTTTAATCATTTCCAGCCGGTCACGCCGGAAGAACTGGACACCATCGAAACCATTGTCAACGAACAAATCCATAAAGCCATGGACGTCAAGGTGATGGAAGCCAGCATGGAGGAAGCAAAAGAAATGGGTGCCGAAGCCCTCTTTGGTGAAAAATACGGCGATAAAGTTCGTGTCGTCAAAACCGGCGATTTCAGTCTGGAACTTTGCGGCGGGACCCATGTGAACAACAGCGCAGAAATAGGGATGTTACTGATTTCCTCTGAAAACGGTATTGCCTCCGGTGTGCGACGAATCGAAGCCGTTACCGGCGCCGGTGCCTATCAGCAGGTTCAAAGACAAAAAGAGCTTCTGAGAGAAGCCGGAGCACTGCTGAAAGCCAAACAGGACCGAATTCCGGGCAGAATCACCGACCTGATGAAAGAAATGAAAGAGCAGGAAAAAATCATCCAGCAATTAAAGAAAGAACATCAAAAAGACCAACAAGGCGATTTGCTGGCCGGTGCGGAAACGATTAATGGCACCAAGGTAGTGGTGGAAGTGATGGAAGGCATGAACATGGACGAATTGCGTCAGTTGGGTGACCGTCTTCGTGACGGTTCTGAATCCGGAGTCATTGTCCTGGCAGCAGTCGGCGAAGGAAAAGTACAGTTCATGGTGACCATTACCAAAGACCTGAAAGAAAAAGGCTTGCATGCCGGCAATCTGGCGAAGGAAGCAGCTAAAATCACCGGTGGTGGTGGCGGCGGAAGACCCGATATGGCACAGGCCGGTGGCAAAGATCCTTCCAAGCTTCCGGAAGCCATGGAAACCGTTAAAAACACCATACAAAAAGCCCTGGAAGCAAATTCTTAATAAAGGCTGAAGTTTTGATAAATCTGTGTTACAATAGCCATGAATATAGGAAAAAAGGGTTGGATAAGGAGGAGAACCATGACGGATAAAATGAATTCCACCATGAAGTTCAGCATTGAACAGGAAAAAGAAGAAAAAGCAAAAGAGATCATTCTTCAGGTTTACGAAGCGTTGGAAAAAAAAGGATACAATCCGGTGAACCAGTTTGTTGGCTATATTTTGTCCGGAGATCCTTCTTACATTACCAGCCATGAAGGAGCCAGAGGCCTCATTCGAAAAATCGAACGGGACGAAATGCTGGAAGAGATGGTTCGCGATTATATTAAAAACAACCAGCAAAAGTAACCGTTGAAAGAGAGTGAGCCATGATACAACCAAGAAAACTGGGCCTGGATGTGGGTGATCGAACCATTGGCGTCGCAGTCAGCGATCCCTTTGGATGGACTGCGCAGGGCGTTACCACCATTAAACGAAAAACCCTTCCGGAAGATCTGAAACAGCTGAAAAAAATAGCGGAGGAATACCAGGCAACGGAAATGGTGGTAGGCATTCCCCGAAACATGAACGGAACCTATGGCCCTCAGTCAGAGAAAGTCAAAACCTTTATCAACCAGATTCAGGAATCCATGAAAG
>SLLE01000047.1 GCA_007134225.1 Tindallia sp. | reverse complement strand
GCCTCGACGTTTTGGCCATAGGCAACGGCCTGCCTTAAGTTTTCCGAAATCAGCTTAATCGATTTTTCCGCCACGGCATCGGTGTTATGGTTGGCATTTAACGTCACATACGCCTCAACCGCGTGGGTCAGAGCATCCATACCCGTAGCGGCCGTTAAACCGCTGGGTTTCCCCAACATCAGCAGCGGATCATTGATGGAGACCAAAGGAAGGTTTCTCCAGCTGACAATCACGTATTTAACATTAGGCTCCACATCGGTTTTGGTAATAACACAGTGACGCGTGACTTCACTGGCCGTTCCGGCCGTTGTATTGACGGCTACGATTGGCGGAAGTGGATTCTCCAGCAGCTCAATACCGGCATAATCGTAAAGCTCACCTGAATGAGTCGCGGCGATGCCAATCCCTTTTCCACAGTCATGAGGGCTTCCGCCGCCAACGGTAACGATCATGTCACAGTTTTCATCCTGATAAATTTTCAATCCGTCCTTAACATTGGTATCCCGAGGATTTGGCTCGACACCATCATAATAAGCAACGTCGATCCCGGTTTCCTTCAAATGTTTGGTGACCTGCTCAACCGGTCCGCCTTCCATTGAGTTCAAAATTTTATCGGTGACAAGCAACGCCTTTTTTCCGCCAAGAATCTTACATCGTTCTCCAACAACCTCTACTGCACCTTTTCCAACAAAGTTAACACTTGGTACTAAAAAATCATACATAATTTTTTTCCTCCTTTATTAGTTGAATGCCTTCCAATCTTGTCTATTAATAGATGCAATGATCATGCCAAAGAAAAAACGGCTTAAAACAACGGTAATATTCTCGGCATGTGTCAGAAAATCATACACTTTAAATCTTTTAAACGGCAAAGCGCTAAGCAAAGGCTGAATTTTCGGACAAAAAAACAGTGTCTGATTAAACAGACACTGTTTGAAAAAATGACACATGATTAATATGGTCAAAGATTACTCCTGGCCGGGAATTTTCAGTACAGCTCCCTGACTTCCGCTGGTTACCATATGAGCATAGCGGGCCAGCACGCCGCTGGTAATCTTTGGCTGTCTGGGTTTCCAAGCTTCTTTTCTTCTGTTCAGCACATCATCCGGCACTTCAAACTCGATGGTTTTCGCTTCAATGTCAATCTTGATGAGGTCTCCTTCCTCCACCAGTGCAATGGGTCCGCCCACGGCTGCTTCCGGTGACACATGGCCGATGGAAGCGCCGCGGGTGGCGCCGCTGAAGCGCCCGTCCGTAATGAGTGCTACCTGACTGCCAAGGCCCATGCCGGCGATAACGGAGGTAGGGCTTAACATTTCCCGCATACCGGGTCCGCCTTTAGGACCTTCATATCGAATCACCAGCACGTCACCAGCCTTGATCGTTCCACTGGTAATCGCTTCTGTCGCTTCTTCCTCACTGTCAAACACCCTGGCCGGACCGCTGTGTTGCATCATTTCCGGTGCAACGGCAGAAGCTTTTACCACGCAGGCGTCTGGAGCCAGATTTCCTTTCAGCACGGCAATGCCTCCGGTAGTGCTAAAGGGCTGATCTGCCGGCCGAATGATCTCGGGATTTTTATTGGCGCAGCCCTCAAAATTTTCCCCTATTGTTTTAAGCGTACAGGTCAAAGCATCCTTTTCAATTAAATCCAGCTTATCAAGCTCGTTCATAACGGCGTACACACCACCGGCTTCTTCCAAATCTTCAATAAAAGCAGGACCGGCTGGGGCCAGATGGCACAAATTGGGCGTTTTCTCGCTGATTTCGTTGGCCATTTCCAGGTCCAGTTTCACACCGGCTTCATAAGCAATGGCGGGAAGATGAAGCATGGAATTGGTGCTGCATCCCAACGCCATGTCAACGGTCAAGGCATTCTTAAAAGCCTTCTCCGTCATAATCTGACGTGGACGAACATCTTCTTTCAACAGGTTCATAATCTGCATTCCGGCCAGTTTAGCCAGTTGAATGCGTGACGAGTAGACGGCAGGTATGGTTCCGTTCCCCTGGAGACCCATGCCCAGTGCTTCCGTGAGGCAGTTCATGCTATTGGCGGTATACATGCCGGAACAGGAACCGCAGGTGGGACAGGCTTTGTTTTCGTATTCCTCCAGCTCTTCGGTGCTGATCTTTCCGGAGGAATGACTTCCAACGGCTTCGAAAACGGAAGACAGACTGGTCTTTTTTCCTTTAACAGTGCCTGCCAGCATAGCTCCTCCGCTGACAAAAATCGTTGGGATATTAAGGCGGGCAGCCGCCATGAGGAGTCCTGGCACATTTTTGTCGCAGTTGGGAATCATCACCAGTGCGTCAAAGGAGTGGGAAATGGCCATGGCTTCTGTGGAATCGGCAATCAGTTCTCGGGTCACCAAAGAGTACTTCATCCCCGGATGGCCCATGGCGATACCATCACAGACGGCAATGGCCGGAAATTCCATGGGTGTACCGCCGGCCATGGCAATGCCTATTTTAACAGCGGCTGTTATTTTATCCAGATGTGTATGCCCGGGCACTACTTCGTTAAAAGAGTTCACAACACCTATTTTGGGCCGGTTCATTTCTTCCCGGCTCATACCCAATGCGCTGAGCAACGATCGGTGAGGGGCACGGTGAGCACCTTTCGTTATTTGATCACTTTTCATTATTAATTACCTCCTTGTAATTTGAGCAGGCTATGGTTTGAATAATGTTGCTTATCTGAATATTATAGGTCATAAGGGAACCTGAATGCAAATGTATTTAGAAAAAAGAAGCTTGCAGCAAAAAATGCATTGCAGTTTCCCCTATGCTTCGTTATAATGATTGGCAGAACAAAAAAAGGGGGAACAGGCAATGAAAAATCATCTAACGCATCATCTGGTGAAGTCCGGAGATTTAAACCATCACGGAACGCTTTTCGCCGGACAGATGTCCAATTGGTTTGTAGAAGGGTGTTTCGTGGCGGCGGCCAGCCTATATAAAAACCCGGAAGGGATCGTCTGTTTAAAAGTTCACGGATTTCACTTCTACAAGCCGGCTCAAAATGGGGACATCCTGGTGATCGATACTAAAGTTGTCAGGACGGGCAAAACCAGCATCACGGTTTATGGAAAGTCAGTAAGGGAAGAGGATCAATCGATTCTCGTTGACGGCTTTATTACTTTTGTGACAGTAGATGAAAATGGAAATAAGGTTCCCCATGAATTGAAAAACCCGGCACCAAAAAATGATGAGGAAGAAAAACTTCAGCATGAGGCCACGCAGCTTACTTGATGGAACTGAATCCGGAAAAGATTCTGGAGGTTAGAGGAATGAATCGAACTGAAAGGCTAAAACAGAGGCAGAAAAAAAGCAAACGAATCAAACTATTAACAATTATGATACTTGTTCCGGCATTGTTGCTGGGGCTGGCTTTTTCTGATCATATAACGGAAGGCAGAGAAAATAATCGCTTGAAAGAATCTCAGGATGAGGAAGAAAACCAGGCACTGAAGGAACCGGTTGAAGATCAGAAAGAAAAAGAGCCGCTGCATGCAAAAAAAACGGCTGACAGGGAAGAAGATGTCCTAAGAGTCCTGTTTCTTGGAGACAGCATGATGACAGGAAATGTCGCCGGTGCCTTGGATCAGCACGGCATGGATTATCCTCTCCGTGAGTTTGCTCCGGTGCTGCAAGCGGCAGATCTGATTGTCGTCAACCTGGAAACAGCCGTCGGTACCAGCGGCGAACTGATGGAAGAAAAAAGTTTTGCATTCCAAACGGATCCCCAATACCTGGAGCTTTTTGAACCCTATAAAGATAAACTGGTCTTTACGCTGGCCAACAATCATGGGATGGATGCGCCGGTGATGGAAACCATACAAGAACTGGAAACTGAAGGATTTCATTATGTCGGTATTGGAAGAAACCAGCAGGAAGCCTTCGAACCCTATACCACCAGCATAAATGGCGTTTCCGTAGCGGTATTCGGCGCCTCCCGGGTAATACCAGTACCGGAATGGCGGGCAACGGATACAAGGCCGGGAATGGCCACCGCATACAGCCCGGAGCCGTTGGCAAGCTACGTGGCAAAATGGTCGGAACAGGTGGATTATGTAATCCCCTACCTCCACTGGGGTCAGGAGCTGGAGGAAGAACCGGATGAAAACCAGATTGAACTGGCCGATGCCCTGAAAGAGGCTGGGGCCAACCTGATCGTCGGTGCACATCCACACGTGCTGCAGGCCATGGAATGGAACGGACCAAAGCAGTTTACAGCCTATTCCCTGGGAAACTTTGTCTTTACCACCAGTCATGATTCACGAGCCAATGATACCGTTGCCCTTGAAATGGAACTGACGCAAGAGGAAATCCAACGAGTCAAAGTCCATCCGGCAGAAATAAGGTTCGGATTGGTGCGTTATCTGGAAAAACCGGAGGAACGCAACCGCATACTACAACGTCTGGCTAAATTAAGCAACAATGGAAACCTCAGGATTGATTCAGGCGGCAAGTTGTACCGGGAATAAGAAAACGCTTTAAAATAATATCAACCCATAAACAGGATTTTTAGCTTGAGGTGGAGTTTTAACTCCATCTGAAGGTTAGAATGAGTTATCCATAAGTAGATGGCCCGAATGTACCATTTGGTGGCAGATACTTAGTTTGTTCACCCAGGGACGTAGCACCGCTTATAAAGAAGACAGGTCTTAACGTGTTAGGACTTGTCTTTTTTGGATTTTTGCATCTGCCACATCATACACATGCATGCGGCTCTTTGTACTGGTGATTCGTTTCATAAGTTCCAGCTGTTAACTCAAATGTCAATGCTTTGTGGTAATTCCATGGTGATTTAGGAATTAATTGACTTTTTCGAACATGTAAAATATATTTAAAAATATATTAAAATGACAGATGAATGACAACACATGATACATGTTGAGGAGGTAAATGATGAAATACAGAAGTGAAATGAACCTTAAAGGTTCTGAAAAGAGTATTAGCCGATCTCTTTATAAATCCATGGGTTATTCCGACGATGAATTATGCGACCGGCCGATCATAGGAATTGCCAATTCCTGGAACACAATTGTACCAGGCCATTATAATTTGAAAGAAGTCAGCGAATTTGTCAAAAAAGGGATTTACCGGAACGGCGGCACCGCTGTGGAGTTTGGTGTTATTGCTGCCTGTGACGGGATTGCCAACGGCCATCCTGGACGGCGCTGTTCGGGACGGCAATGTGGTCGTGATCCGATACGAAGGCCCCAAAGGGGGTCCTGGTATGCGGGAAATGTACAAAGCCATGAAATACCTCTACGGAATGGGACTGAATAAAACGACGGCACTGATCACCGACGGCCGGTTTTCTGGCATCAACAACGGCTGCTTTGTGGGTCATATTTCGCCAGAAGCCGCAGAGGGTGGCCCATTGGCAATCATTGAAGATGGAGATGCCATCGAAATCAACATTTAAAGAGTTTTGAAATGATGTGCGTGAGCAGTATGAAACCCATTTACAGAAATCGTTCAAGCGGTAAAAAAACCGGAGCGATTTGCTGGCATGCACTGGATCAACCCGCCGCATCTGGTCTCGATGGTGGAGGTTATCAAGGGTGATCAGACAGATTTTGAATTCTGGTTCAAACGCCCATGGTTTTAATTGGAGATAGTTCAACAAAAGGAGTACGAAGGCATGAAAAAAATAGCCGTAGAACAAGCGGTTGGAATGATGCTAGGCCACGATTTGACCAAAATCGTTCCGGATCGTTACAAAGGAGCGGCTTTCAAAAAAGGCCATGTCATTCGGAAAGAAGACATCCCGGAATTGAAAGCCATGGGAAAAAACAATATCTGGGTCATGGAGATGGAATCCGATGAGCTTCATGAAAACGAAGCCGGCATCCGGATGGCACAAGCCGCGGCATCGGAGAATGACTTCATTTTTGAGGGTCCGGCAGAAGGAAAAATAAGCTTGCTGGCTAAGGACGGCGGTATGCTAAAAATCAACACGGCCCTGCTGGAGGAGCTGAATGATCGTGAGCATATCATGATAGCTACGATTCGGCACAACACAGTGGTGCCAAAAGGCAAGCTGGTGGCAGGCACCCGAATCATCCCGCTGAAAATCAAAGAAGAGGAAATTGTTGCCGTGGAAGAACTCTGTCAGGGAAAAGAACCAATCCTCAGCGTCAAAAAACTGCAGTCCCTCCAGGTGGGAATCCTGGTAACGGGAACCGAAGTTTATGAAGGGTTGATTGAAGATAAATTCAGCAATGTGCTGGTGAAAAAAGTGGAGCAACTGGGTTCAATGGTTTTAGATACGGTTTTTGCACCGGATGAAGACGAAGTCATTGGAGAAAAAATTCACCAGCTGTTGGAACGTGGTGCAGAACTGATACTGCTGGCCGGAGGCATGTCCGTGGATGCTGACGACATGACGCCGAAAGCCATTGCCGATGCCGCAACAGAAGTGATCACCTATGGAGCGCCGGTTTTGCCGGGCGCCATGCTGATGCTGGCTTATGCTGGAGAGGTGCCGATGGTGGGCATTCCTGCCTGCGCCATGTATCATAAAATTACCTCCCTTGATTTGGTGCTGCCCAGACTGATGGCAGGGGAAAAACCGACAAGAAAAGACATGAGTCGACTGGGACATGGCGGATTATGCCAGAACTGTGAAGTGTGCCATTATCCGGTATGCACCTTATCTCGTTAAGAGAAAGGAAGAATCTGTATGATCGATAG
>SLLE01000106.1 GCA_007134225.1 Tindallia sp. | reverse complement strand
TATAGAGCTCCAGTCTGCTGATGACTCCGAAACGATCCCGGAGTGGAGAGGTCAGCAGTCCGGCTCTTGTAGTTGCTCCAATCAGTGTAAACCGATTTAACTCCAGCCTTACGGAACGGGCGCTGGGTCCTTTACCGATAATGATATCCAGGGCATAATCTTCCATGGCTGGGTATAGTATTTCTTCCACAGTACGATTCAGTCGATGAATTTCATCGATAAAAAGTACATCGTTCTCCGTCAGGTTTGTCAGAATTGCCGCCAAATCTCCCGGTCGTTCAATTGCAGGGCCGCTGGTGATCCGAATATTAACGTTCATTTCGTTGGCAATGATGCTGGAAAGAGTTGTTTTTCCAAGGCCTGGCGGTCCATATAACAGAACGTGATCCAATGATTCGTTGCGATTTCGGGCAGCTTCTATAAAAATACGAAATTTTTCCTTGGTCTTTTCCTGACCGATATAATCGTCCAGTGTTTTGGGTCTCAGACCAGTTTCGATGGCTGCGTCTTCTTCCTTGATTTCATTTGTGATAATTCGTTCCTCTATACTCACAGATTCCCCTCCGCTTTATCGAAGCAGCCAGGCCAACGCAGCCTTCAATCCTGCTTCTGTGGTAGTCGATTCGGATGCGGTGGCCCTGACAGCCCTTATTGCTTCCTGTTGCTGATAGCCAAGTGTCGCCAGTGCTTCCATAATTTCATCCTCTAACAAAGTTCCCTGAGCAGGTATGGGCACACTTTCCACATTCATGTCTTTTATTTTATCTTTTAATTCCAAAACCATGCGTTCTGCCGTCCTCTTCCCGACTCCCGGGGCTTTGGACAGCATCGTAATGTTTTGAGTGGATATTTGTTGACAGAGCGTGTCCACCGTAAAGGTCGACAGAATGGAAATCGCCGCTTTAGGACCAATTTTTGTAACGGAGATGAGTTTTTTAAACATGTCCAGCTCTATACGGGTAGTAAAACCATAAAGGCTGACGCCATCCTCCCGTACGCTGTAATGCGTATAAAGCGTGGCGGAAGAACCAGGCTGAATCTGCGCCAGGCTTTTGGTGGATGAATAAACACCGTAGCCAAGGCCATTGGCTTCAATAATGGCTTGATCATGGGTCACGCTGTCCACCATGCCTTTAATATATTCAATCAAGACAGGTTCACTCCCTTCTTCATGCTTCTTGCCAATTACACTTTGAAAAGATGTTGGAAGCTGCCGGTATGGGCGTGACACATGGCAATGGCCAATGCATCTGCCGCATCATCGGGTTTCGGGATTTCTTTAAGGTTTAACAGGGTTTTTACCATTATTTGAATCTGCTGCTTTTCGGCGCGTCCGTATCCAGCCACACCCTGTTTGACCTGCAACGGTGTATATTCAAATATGGGCAGGTCTTCCATTGCTGCTGTTAATAGCACTACCCCCCTGGCCTGCCCGACCAACAAGGCTGTTTTGGCATTAGTGTTAAAGAAAAGTTCTTCCACCGCAACGTTTTCCGGTTTATATTGATGAATCAGCTGTTTCATGCATTCATTGATTTTCTTCAGTCGATCCGGCATTGGCAGTTTGCTCTGGGTCCGTATCACACCATATTGAATGACCCGAAACTGGTTTTTCTGATAATCAATCAACCCATAACCAGTGGTGGCAAGGCCAGGATCAATACCCAAGATTCGCATCATTTTCAGTCCCTTTTCATGTTTTTCCTACATTTTTCGCAGTATCCGTAAATTTCAAAACGATGTTCAACCGGGTAAAATGTCGTATGTTCCTTTATATAACGATTTATATCTTCATAGGGGCAATAATCAATCATTTCCGCATCATGACACTTCAAACAAATCAAATGGTGATGATGCCGATGTCGATTGTATTCGTAGCTTGCTGTACCATCCTGAAGGGATACCCTCTTTACCAGCCCGGATTCCAGAAGGGTTTCCAGATTTCTGTATACTGTGGAGTAGTTCAGCGGCAGATTTTTCTGCCGTGTTTCATCATAAATCTGTCCGGCCGTCAGCAAATGCTTTTGGGAGGATAAGAGAATCTCTATAATCGTTTTTCGTTGATTCGTAAACTTATAGCCTTTTTCTTTTAGCTGTTGCTGACAATGTTCCATTTCTTGACTCATTTGCCAACCTCCGCTCAATCTTCCCATAATAAAATAAATTGAGAGCCGAAGCCCTCAATTAATGACAGTGGCGGGAGTACGTGGGAATCGAACCCACCCAAGAGGCTCCTAACCCCTCGTACTGGTTTTGAAGACCAGAGGGCACACCAGCACCCATCTACCCCCTTGAACATCATAATTTATTGACGAACTTCATTATAGCACAAAGGTCTTTGTAACAGCAAGAACCATTTATGATCGTTTATGATCAACAACTTATTTTTCGATTAAAATGCGATTATCTCCCTGTCTTAGGGTAAACTTTTCCTGATCCAAGTACTCCAGAATGGCCACGGCATACTTTCTGCTGGTTCCCAAAAGATCCCGGAATTCTGCCACACTTAGGGTTTCATGATTTGCAAAATGCTCTCTAATTTTTTCTTTCGCTCCATCATAAGCTTTGCGATGAAGAACCAGATCCTGATGAAGCCGAACGAGCACATCCCCCATCATCATCTCCAGCACCTGTTGGATCACCTTTTCTTTTCCTTTCACTTTTGCTTTGGCTTCGTCCAGTTTTGGAGGGCTGTAAAGGGAACTCATAAAGAGTGCTTCCAGCTGAGCTGCAATGTCTTTTTGTTCCGGAGTTGGTTTCACACTAAAATCAGCCATGGAAACAAAGCTGCCCTTTAGGCGAAGTATATTTTCTTTTTGCATATTTTCCAAAAGCTGTTCTGCGATCCGACTCTTCGGTTTTTCAAAAACCCGGCTTTTCACCTCTTCTTTTGACATTCCCTGACGGAGCGGATTGTTCTTGTGGTATTTCAGCAGATGCGTTGTAATGTTGTCGAGTAAGGTTTCATAATAATCTCTATGAATAAAATGACGGTCATCAATGGTATATACCAGGTTTTGTTCCATTAGCCGATTGATGGTTTCCCTTATTACGTCTTCATCGTAGCCAAAGGTTCGGGAAAGCGACGCTACATCCGGAAAATCATGGCTGGTTTTTTTTAAGGCCTGTTCCAGATCTGCTTCCGGTCCGCCGGTTTCTTTTGCTGTCAGCATATCAATAATGTCCTGTCGCATCGCTTTGTGTTTATCCGGCACCGGCTCGATAATGGTAGCACCACCCAAGGTTTCCATGGGTGAATAAAAGCGTACCACAATCTGATCTCCTTTTTTAAAGACAGCCTTTTCTTCCAGCCGAAACTGTACAAGGGCGCTTTCTCCAGGCTCAATGGTTTCCTGCTCTAAAATAACCAGTCTGGCGAGAATTTCAGATGCTCCATGATAGATGCGCACCCGATCCCGCTGCTTTAATTTTCTGGGTGCATTCTTTAACAATGTTAATCTTCCGTCAACCATCATGGTTGGTTTCATGGATTTAGGTTTTGCCAGGTAGTCGCCGCGATTAATCTGATCCCGTTTAACGCCGGAAAGGTTAATCGCCACGCGCTGGCCTGCAAAAGCCTGCGGCATCGTTTCGCCGTGGACCTGTATATTCCTGATTCTCACTTCCTGATCGCCAGGATATAATTGGACGGTATCTTCCGTTTTAACGTTCCCTTCCGTCAGCGTTCCGGTTACAACGGTTCCAAAACCGGTTATGGTAAACACGCGATCAATCGGCATTCGGAAAGGAGCTTTTTCATCTCTTGCTTCGATTTCATGATAATAACCTGCCAGTTTTTCCACTAATTCCGAAATACCTCTTCGCGATACAGAATCCACATCCAGGATGGGTGCTTCTTCAAGAAAAGTTCCCTGTAGAGCTTCCGATACATCTTCTTTGATCATTTCCAGCCATTCCGGATCTACCAGATCTGCTTTTGTAATCACGACAATGCCTTTTTTAATGGAAAGCATCTGAAGAATATCCAAGTGTTCTCTTGTTTGTGCCATGACGCCTTCATCCGCTGCAATTACCAGCATGACCAGGTCCATGCCGCCTACGCCGGCCAACATGTGACGAATAAAACGTTCATGTCCCGGCACATCCACAATGCCGGCCCGGATGCCGCCAGGCAGATCAAAATGAGTAAATCCCAACTCAATGGAAATTCCTCTTTTCATCTCTTCTTTCAGCCGGTCCGTATTGCGGCCTGTCAATGCTTGTATCAAGGTTGTTTTTCCATGATCAATATGACCGGCGGTTCCAATAATTAAATGCTTCAACGAGGGTCACTCCTTTGTGTCCAGTCATTCAGCCTTTTGACAATAACGGAAAAGTCCGATTCAAATATTGTTCGCACATCAAGGAAATAGGCTCCTTCAGACAATCTTCCCATGATCGCCGGCTTGCCGGTTCTAAGATACCGTTCCAGTTGTGTGGTGGTTTCTTCATTCCCGCGGAAGGAAATCGATCGGCTTTCCATCTCATGACCAGGATAAGCACCACCGCCTACCTGCGAATAACTTTTTTCAACAGAAATCCTTAATCCTTTTATCTCCTCTGGCAGAAAATGTTTGAAGGATTGTGCTTTTTTCTCCAGTTCATCCGGTGAAATAGTCATCATTCGGACCGTTGGTATCTGTTGCAACGCTTTTTGGGGATGAAGGTATTGCTTCAAGGTTGCTTCCAGGGCGCATAAAGTCAGTTTATCCACTCTGAGCGCGCGTGTCAGCGGATGGCTGGCTATTTTTTTAATCCACGTTGCCTTTCCAACAATAATACCAGCCTGAGTGCCTCCCAACAATTTGTCGCCACTAAAGGTAACGATATCGCAACCGGAAGCCACTACTTCCTGTACCGTCGGCTCATATGGGTATCCATAAGGCTGAAGATCCATGAAAAGACCGCTTCCCAGATCGTTAATCACTGGAATCTGTCTTTCCTCGGACAATTGCATCAGTTCTTCAAGGGTTGTGTCGTGAGTAAAGCCCAGGAGTTTAAAATTACTGCGGTGCACTTTCATTAGAGTTCCGGTTTCATCGGTTATCGCTTTTTCATAATCTTTCAGATAACACTTGTTAGTTGCTCCAACCTCCACCAATTTGGAACCACTTTGTTCCATCACCTCAGGCACACGAAATGAACCTCCAATCTCCACCAGTTCTCCTCTGGAAATAATGACTTCTTTACCTTTAGCAACAGCGGATAACACCAAAAGAACTGCTCCGGCGTTATTGTTGACCACGATGGCATCTTCTGCACCAGTGAGCTTTAACAGAAGCTCTTTCATATGCTGATAACGACTTCCTCTTTTACCGGTATTCAAATCAAGTTCCAGATTGCTGTAGCCTCCAGCTATTTCCTGCAACACATCTTTAGTGTATTCGCCCAGGGGTGATCTTCCCAGGTTGGTGTGGAGAATCACTCCAGTACCGTTCATTACTTTTCGGATTTGAATTTCACAAATCTGTTCAATTTTTTGTTGAACTTTATTGACAATGGCTTGTATTTCCAGTTCCTCTTCGGGAATGAATCCTGGTTCATTCTTTAAAATGGCCTGACGCAATTCGTCAATGATTTGCCGAATCACATCCAGAAGCGTATCTCTTCCCACCTTTTGTTGTAATGCATTAATCATGTCATTCTGGATCAGCTCATCCATCTTGGGTATTTTTCTAAGAAGCTGTCGGTCTGCCAATTCATTCACCTCGTCCTGTCCTAAATCATTTTACTCATGATTGCTCATTCATTACTCATTCGTTACTCGATCAAAATAGCTTTCTCCCGTTTTTCAACCACTTCCCCAATTTCTGCATATGCGCAGGGGTGATGCTTATGGAGCCAGTTCAGCACTCCGTCTGCATCTTCCTTTGGAATTGACAGAAGCAACCCTCCGGAAGTTTGTGGGTCATAAAGAATATCAAGGAGCACTTCACTGATGGATTCCTTTGCTTTCACCTTCGGCGAAAAATAGGCTTTGTTTCGGTACATGCCGCCCGGGATCAGGCCCATTTCTGCTTTCTCCTTTGTCTCAGCGATGACAGGAACTGTTTTCGCGTTAATCACCAAACATGTTGCACTTCCCTCGGCCATCTCAATGGCATGGCCAATCAATCCAAAACCAGTGATATCCGTGCAGGCATTGACTTTTGCGTTTTCTGTTGCCTGTATCCCTGATGCATTCAGCAACGTCATGACGCGGAGAACTTCTTTTTGTGCTTCTTCGGAAATCATTTCTGCCTTAATGGCTGTATTGAGGATACCAGAACCTATTGGTTTCGTAAGGATCAGTCGATCCCCCGGTTTCGATCCTTTATTGGTCATAATGCGATCGGGATGCACCGTACCGGTTACAGAAAGGCCATATTTCGGCTCATTATCTTCCACGGAATGCCCTCCCATCAGGACGGCCCCTGCTTCGATCACCTTATCTGCTCCGCCTTTAAGAATTTCTTCCATCACATCTGTTGAAAGGCAGTTGGGAAAACAAAGAATGTTTAAAGCCAAGATCGGTTTACCTCCCATGGCATAAACATCACTGAGGGAATTGGCGGCTGCCACTTGTCCAAACTGATAAGGGTCGTCCACTACCGGTGTGAAAAAATCCAGTGTTTGAATGATGGCTAAATCATCCCGCAGCTTATATACGGCTCCATCGTCACCAGTTTCCAAACCCACCAGCACATTCGGATTGTATTGAAAGGGTAAATTTTTTAACACTTTTGAAAGGACCTCCGGTCCTATTTTGGCCGCTCAGCCGGCGCTTTGTGTCATTTGAGTTAATCGTTCAATTTCCATTTTTTCACCTCAGTTCCATTGCTAACGAACAGT
>SLLE01000037.1 GCA_007134225.1 Tindallia sp. | reverse complement strand
CTTAGCATGACATGGTATATTCCCGTACGGCTTTTCTTTCGTTCTCTTCTTGGCAAAATGATCACCTCATGTTCATCTTAGTATGAAGCAAGAGTTAATTCAACACAAAAGAACCGTCCCATTGTGTCTGGGGCCGAAAACTGGTTCAATTTCATCAACTGGTAATAGGCTGGGATAGTCTCTTATCAATTTCTGCAACCACTCTTCTTGAAATAGTTTTGTGTTTACAGGTAAGCGTTTTAGTTTTTGCGGTTTCATATTTTGATCAATGATTATAGGAGTGGCTTTAATGCGTTTACCAAAATTAACCATTTCTTTTCTCCTTCCTTAACCTCCTACTCTTTAAAATACGGACTCAGATTCATAAACAACTCACTCATGTCCCCAAAATCGTTTTCAAACAGATACTCAATCAACTCTTCCTGCCTTGCCTGGCCAAGACTCAAGCGATACAGTGACAAAACCTTCATTAATCGCTCATACTTGGCGCTGTCCCGGCTCATGGGGTAGATCGGCACAATCCGTTCGATTTTGTAGCGATGACGGTTCCCTTCCTGCTCTGAAAGAGACCAGAATGGAACTAGATCGCTGGTATCAGCATTTTTCTCCATCTTTTCTGCCTGGTCAAACATTTCCTGGCAAATGTCTTCTCTAAAGAAAATATCCCCGTATTTGTCCGCAATGTTTTGTCTAATAGCATGCCCTTTATATCGGTTGATGCGCCCTTCACGCTGTTCCAAGTCAATGGGATTTCCCGGCAGGTTCCAGTGCACAATTTTACGGCAGTAGTAATGAAAATCCAACCCCTCCTGGCCGATGGATGTCGTCGCCAGGACAAAAGGCCGAAACGGTGAGTTGAAGCTAAGTCGGATGTTGTCTTTCCGTTGATTGCTCTTGCCTTCGTTTTTAGTATCATAGAACCCAACCGCGTAGCTGGAGCGCATCCTGATATACCGGTTGCGCTGGTCTCTTTTACCCTGGCTCAAAACATGATCTCTGAATTTCTGGTAAGTGTCCACATTGTAACTGGCTGTGTGGGTTTTCAGCGTACTGATCATCTCCTTGATCAGCGGTTCATTCCTGTCTGCTGGATCCACACCACTGGCACCCATCCCCTCCAACAGCATATGGGTGTATTCATCCAGAACTGCCTGTAGGTTTCCATCCAGACAGTATTTCAAGATACTCTTCCAATGGACACCTTCCCCGGTTTTTCCATAGGATAAATCCACCATCGCGATGGATTCCTGCGTGTTAAACCGGTCAACAATGGTTCGTGATAATTGCAGAGAAAGGTCCACAGATCCTGATAAACGCATCCCTAACATTCGAAGGGCACACACCGCCGGTGAAGCCATCACCATATCCACCAGCACTTCTTCCAAGTCCCGTGGCTTTCTCCCGAGAACGATATCACCTGGATTATCGTAGAGTTTTTTCAGGAGATGCAAATGCTGCATCAACGCTCCTCTGTCTTCCTCCTGCTGATCAACGCCTTCCTGCCCTTCCACCAAGTTTCGCAGCACCGGACTTTGGAACCATTCTGCCATTGCCGGTTCATGCTGATCCATCAGTAGCGGTGCCAAATAATACCAGCGTTGATCCAGCACCTGGTCAACCGGCTGCACATAGCTGTCTAATTCTTCCAGACGCTCCTGAATTTTGCCAGTGACTTCGCGCCGAACTTCCCGGTAAGACAACTTGCGGTTCAAACAGTCGATGGGGTCGTAAAGAGTCGCTAGGGTAACGGAAGGATATAACAGGCACAGGTGATTCATATTATCCGGTTCGTTATTCTTCACGGCAAATCGAATCCGCGGGGCAGGGAAGCGCTTTTTCGCGAAATAACTGCGGTTTTCTTGGTCTGTTTTCGGGGTTTGCTGCACCAATTTGCCTACGGTCAGCCTCTCCGCTTCATAGGACAGCAGTGCCGCGATGGCCCTTGGCACCATTTCCCATGCCGAAAAAACCAGTGTTTTCGAAAAGCCTTCTTGGTTTTTGAAAGGGCCTCTTAAGTCATAATAGGGCTTAGCCGGGGGAATCCACAGAAGCTTCTCTGCCCCGGCTGGTAATGCGTGTTCTTGAAGTTTATTTAGACGGGCATGATTCACCTTTAACGGTTTATAACTTGCCACCCGATCCCGGTTCACCCATAATTGCCGGTGCCTAGCCAAAGGCAGTTTTTCCGGCTTTGCTTTCAGCCTGTCCTGTAGCTTCTGCTTGAGTTTGTAATGGTGCATAAACGACATGATTAAAGGGGCGGATTTAATGTACTCCACCGGAGCCGCACCCTTCAGGCCTGACTCTGCCAACAGGCGGTCAATTTTGACGTATGCCAGAACATCATCTTCATGGATCTTCAATGGCTCATTGCGGTTTTCCAGCTCAATTAAATCGTAAGATCCAGGCACCTTCAGACGTTCTGTTCGGCACATGCCTTGATAAAGGCAGTCTTCAGCCTCTCTTTTGCGGGCGACCACCAGCGCAAGATTTCCAAAAGTTGCTTCGTTTAAAGTGAGCGAGTAGTTCTTCCAAGTAGAACTGAAATGGTCACTTAACTCCGGGCGATGTTCAAACAAAAACTGCATTACCCGGTTGAATTCTTTGTAATGCTCGTCTTCCCGGGTTTCCTGTATCTCTTCCATGGTTGAATAAAGCTTATAGGGAGTGGCGGACAGTAGTAAAATATAAGGATGGTCTTCCTTCTTTCTGTCCGGGCTGAAAAATTTGCGGGCCAGCAGAGTAGTTTCATCCTCTTCCTTCAATTTGAGAAGTTCAGGGAACCGCTGGAATTCATCCATAATAACCAGATCTGCCTCCATGATCTCCACACTGATTTCTGCCATTATCTTACGCAACAAGAGAATTAGTTTATTTGCATTGGGTGTATCCCGATACCCGATGGCTTCAATCGATTTAAAAACCTGTTCTGCCAGCGTTTTTATTTTCTGATCGTTTTCTATCTTTTCCCTGACAGTTTTGGTCATATAACGCAAGTATTCACTTTTACTTTGAATATCACAATCCAAAACAGCCTTTTCAAATTGTTCCTCTCGATATAACCAGCTTTTAGTTGCTTTGGACATCATCAGCGTTGTCAGCTGAGTCAAATAGGGCTGAAAAAAATCAAGTCGCTTTAAAATCGCAAACATGAGCGCTCTTTCCAGGACACTACCTGTTCCGGACGTCATGGAAAATGAGGTGCCGGGTGTGAGTGGAATCAGCTGCACAAAACCTGCTTTAATCTTCTCATTGTTCATCTGTTCAAATATCTTCAAATGCTGCATGGAAAGCCGTGTATCCGATAATCCATCCACCGTCACTTCATCATGAAACTTAAGTTTTTTCAGGTTCTGGCCGGCGATGCTCTGGTTGGAGCAGACATAAACTACCTTAAACAACTCTTTTTTCCGCTCCTGCTGATAATACCGGGCCATCCTGGCAATCAGCCCTTTAGCTACCAGTGTCTTACCCAGACCCACTTCATCGGCCACCAGCACGCGGCGATATCCACTGCGAAAAAGGCTATCTACCCGTTCCACCGTTGCCAGTTGAAAATCTTTAAGTGTAGCCAGTATTTCCTGTTCCTTCCGTTTCAGGTCAATCATGGTTTCACCTTCCTTGCCACCTTCTCGAAATCGCTGTAAAGGCTTTTAAACTCATCCGGAATAATTGCCGGATCATCTATGAGCTTCATCACACGTTCTATTTCCTTCATCCTTTCCGGTTCCCTTGACACAATTTTCAGCATGCTTTCATATAATACAGCGGTATATTGCCAGCCGCCCTCCCATTTTCCTGCACCATGGTGTTTTCCATCAGGCTGTTCGAGTGTTGCCAGCAGCAGGTTGTCGGACAATAGATACGCCATGTATTGCATAAACGCATCCCTACTGTTGATGACTTTTCGAAAAAGGGCTTTATCACGCTCTGCCGGGATCCCTATGGTCTTAATCTTAATAATCCTGCTGACGCTGACCCCATCCTTTGATGCCGTCACCCGGTAGAATTCAGAGAGCTGTTCCAGTTGAACATGACGAATCACCGTCACCTTGTCCAATACCGTTTCCTGCGGTCCTGCTATAGGAGAAATCAAGAATTCGCACCCTTCTGGCACGCGTGTGATCTCTATGGTTATGATGTAAAGATTCCCTTCCTGAGAAACCGTCGCTTTCGTATTCATCCGGCACAACTGTTTGATCCATTTTTGCAGTTGATCCGCAAGATCTTCATCTGAATCCTCAGTCACCGGAAACGTCTCAATCAGCTCAAATGGGTTTTCCTTATCCTCTTTGCCAAAAAGTTCATCCAGCAGCTGCTGCATCCTGAATCCCCATTTTTTGTATTGAAGCTGCAGCAAGAATTCAATGTTCCCATGAAAAGCCTTCTCTGAACAGTTGGCAGACCCGATGAAAAAAGAGTGCTGGTTGTACTTTGACCATGCGTAAAGCTTTGCATGGATATCCTGCTGCTGGTACAGTTCCTCTTCCAGTTCTTCCCCGCTCAGTCCTTCTTCCCCCTCAACCACCATTTCCTTCATTGCATACACCTGAAAGGAACTCAGCAACTCCTCCGACAGCTTCGAAATTTCCGACCGCCTCGTAACCAACGTTTTTGTGGCTTTCGTCAACGCCAGCTTGTCAAACCGCTGCACCATTCCCTTGCTGATAAAAGGCGAAATGACCAGTAAGTCCTTGTATGTATCAAATAGCGCCTCCGGTGGTTTCTGGTATCCAGCCACTCCTATCGGATGAAACCAGAAATCGGTGATGTGCTGGTGCATGGGATCAAAATGTATATGGGTAAGCTCTTCGACCATTTGTTTGATCTGGTTTCGTTTTTTCCAATTCTTCACATAGGGCACCGTGAAAGAAATAAAATCCATCAGCGGTTGGTTCTTTGATGTTTCAGCTTCCTTCAGCGTTCCTTCGAGGCACACTGCCAGATCCCAGCTTCTGTCGAAGGTCAGGTTGCGGGAAAGTGTGATCAACCTATACAATGGCTGCTTTTTCTGATTCACATAGCGTATCAGCCAAATTTTCGGATGAAAGGATCTTTCTTTCGGTAGCGCAACTTCAAAAACACTGTTTTCCAGCAGCGAGAAAATCACGTTGAGCTTATGGGGCGCCTTAATTTGCCCTGCTTCACACATAATAGCGAAGCGCTCAGCGCTGTTTCGCAAACCCTCCAGCATCACAATCTCGTTGGTCGCTGTTCCCTTGTTCATGTCTTCCGACAAAAACAGCGCCATGGGGATCCCGACCAGAGCTTCCAGATCAAGGCCGAAAGTCGTGCCCAGGGCAAAATCTGTTTTATAATCTGGCGGAGGAGTTAATAGGTTCCCATAATTCAGCCGGTCATTGGCAGGCCTAAGCATGTGATCCCTCCATTCCCTCAAAGATATCTTTTAGAATAACCTTAGAATTACCTAACCGGTAATCCAGCTTTCCGCCCCTCACACCATGCCCTTCCCTGTAGACATAAACAGCCGGATTCTGAAGTTTTGCCCGCTCCCTTGATTTCAATTCAATCTCCCGGCGAACTATCAACTCATCCATTTTCAATTCATCACCGGCTAGAAACGCCGCATACCACTTTTGCAGGAAAAGGCGCAAACGATAGTTGTTGATCCGCAGAAAATCCATTGCTTCATTTGGGTCATAGGCAGCAAAGTGATGTTCCACAAAAAATGAATGGCGCCACTCGTCCCACAGAGTGACCACTTTCTGGTTTTTGCCTTCAGAAAGAATCACATTGTACCGGAGAGTAGCCCCATAAATAAAGTTGGAAAACATGACAGCTTTTTCGTATAACTCACTTAGAGAATCAGGTAAAGCAAACTTTTCCCCCAAAGCGTCAAAGTCATTCACTTCTTCTACCTCTGCCGGATTCTGCTTCAGCAGAAAAGCCAGCATCGATTCTTTAGAGTGGGATGATTTGAGGATGCGCTCCTTGAGGTATGCCGCTTCTTCTGGCAAAAGGTGAATACTGATATTCTCTTCCCAATTGTTAGGCGGCGGCAGACAGCGCCAGAAACCACCCGTAATCCTTCCCTGGTAGGCATCCGGGTCATCAGATTGTTCATCATCCGTTCTTTTCCCCATAGACATTTGATTCGCCACGTCCTTATTCAGTGTGCTCACTGCACGGGCATAATCATCCAACGTCAACTGGGGATAGCGGGAAAATTCGAAGGTGCGCAGACCATTCCAGTAAATACTGGAAGGCCTTCTTTTAAGCCTTCGACCAGCATTTTCTCCGATAACTCCTGATTCGCCGCTTTTCTTCAGTGGTTCTATCAGGTCAAGTTCTTTGGCCTCTAATTTGTCCAATATCGCCTTCTGCGACAGGTGCTTTTGCTTTTCGAGCTCCAGCAAAATGTATGGCACAATGAAGAAATACTTCGCCCTGGTCTGGATTGTGGATGTACCAGGAAAAAGCCGGTTGGCAAATCCGTCCCGAATCTGACCCACCCCAAGCTCATCCACAGCTCCAGGGGTCGAAAGTGCCTGAAGCACCGCCATGACTTTACTGCGATGTTCTGAGGAATAGTCAATCCACCCCAATTTGATACTGTTCATCGTCTCACTCCTTCAATGGGTTGGTTTGGAAGCTTCACCATGCTTACTCTGCTGTCTCTTCTTCTGTCTCTTCCAGCTTCTTATCCATGTGTTCTTTGCGAATCTGGGAAAGAGTTTTACCAGTCTCTTGATGAACAACAAATCCATAGGTATGCACACTGGCCCAGCCAAATACATTCTGGAGCCATTTCTGAAGTGACATCTCACTGCCGTCCACTAAAACATGCCCATTCTCTAAAAGCGTACCCTGTGATTCACGCCCTTT
>SLLE01000147.1 GCA_007134225.1 Tindallia sp. | reverse complement strand
GTGGCACAGGCAGAAATCGGCTATCGGCAGGCGGCAGACGCCTTGGACGATACGGTAGTTCGAGCGCCAATGAGCGGTGTTATTTCTACGTTGAACGTGATGGCCGGAGAAATGGCCGGCGGATCTCAACCGATGGCTGTTATCTCGGATATCGATACGATCTACTTCCAGGCAAACGTGGCAGAAAATATAATCAACAGTATTGAAATGGGTCAGGCAGTAACCGTAAAGATTCCGGCTGCTATGGATTTGGAGCTGGACGCAACAATTGACTTTATAAGTCAGACGTTGGATCCGGAAACCCAGCTATATACCGTACGGGCATATCTGGACAATCGGGATCGCCTAATACGGACAGGGATGAGTGCAACCGTTGAAACGACCCTTAATGTAAGGGAAAATGTACTGGCAATAAACCGCCGGGTTGTCATGGAGAGAGATGGGGAAACCTATGTGTTTGTCGCAGATGGTGAACTTGCGGTGCGAAAAAACGTGTCGCTGGGAATGGAAAGTGATACCACGGTTGAAGTGATAGAAGGATTGGAAGAAGGAGATACGGTAATTGTCAAAGGGCAACATTACCTATCCGATGGAGATATTATTCGAATTGTGGGAGGGGAATAACGCATGAATTTATCAAAACTTGCTGTTAAGCGTCCCGTCACCACAGTCATGGCAATGTTAGTGATCATTTTAATGGGAGTCGTTTCCTTTACGCAGCTTCCCCTGGACTTAATGCCGGATATTGAAATTCCGGTTGCGCTGGTCAGCACCTCTTACTCAGGGGTAGGACCGCAGGAAATGGAAAACCTTGTGACAAGACCCCTGGAGGATGCAGTGGCAACGGTGTCAGATTTAGATGGCATGATGTCGGTCTCATCCCAGGGGAATTCTATTGTGGTGGCTCAATTTGATTTTGGAACGGATATGGATTTTGCCACGCTGAATATGAGAGAAAATATTGACATGGTCAGCGGAATGCTTCCGGATGGAGCTTCTCAGCCCATGGTTATTCAGATTGACTTGGACGCGATGCCCATTATGATGCTTTCCCTGTCCGGTGAAGAAGATTTGTTCGAATTGCAGGAGATGGCAGAAGACATAGTGAAGCCAAGGCTGGAGCGTATTGCTGGCGTTGCTTCCGTAGATATTATTGGGGACTATGTGCACGAGATTGAAATCAAAGTCAATGAACAAAGATTGAATGCTTATGGGATCGGGACAGATCGCATTGCTCAGGTGATCAGTGCCTCCAATGTCAATATGCCTGGAGGAACAGTGGAAAGAGGTTTTGATAAATTAACGGTTCGAACCATTGGTGAATTTGAAACCGTGGAGGAAATTGGAGGACTGCCGTTGACGTTGCCAAATGGCTCCCTCATACAAGTCAGTGATGTGGGGGAGGTTCAGCGCATTCCCAAGGAAGTATCCACCATCTCCCGAACCAACGGTCAAAATGGGATCGGGGTTGCGATTCAGAAACAGTCCGGAACCAATACGGTTCAAGTGGCCAATGCGGTGGAAAACGAGGTTCAAAAACTTCGCTCAGAGTATGGCCAAATCAGCCTGACCACTATTTTTGATCAGTCTGAGTTTATCAGGGAAGCCATTTATAACGTAGGCCGAAATGCCATTTTAGGCGGCCTTTTGGCAATCCTGGTGTTATATCTGTTTCTTCGAAACATTCGATCCGTATTCATTATTGCAACAGCGCTTCCTATTTCAGTTATTGCAGCCTTCGTGCTATTATACTTAAATGATTTAACCCTTAATTTGATGACCCTTGGCGGCCTGGCACTGGGAATAGGGATGCTGGTGGACAATTCCATTGTGGTGCTTGAAAACATTTACCGGTTCCGGAGTGAAGGTCGTTCGAGGATTGATGCCGCTGTCGACGGTGCTTCCGAGGTGTCCTTGGCCGTAACGTCATCCACCCTAACCACCATTGCCGTTTTTGTTCCTGTTGTTTTTGTTGGAGGGCTGACATCGATTTTGTTTGGTGAATTTGCTATGACGGTTACGTTGTCATTGGTAGGATCCCTGCTGGTGGCATTAACGTTAATTCCTATGCTCAGTTCAAAAATATTGAAAGTGGAAAAAGAAAGGTTGTCACAACGAACGGGTAAAGAAAAAATGACCACTCGGGCCCATGACGTCTTTGATCGTTTATTTCAAAGCATTGAAAGAAATTACCGATCTGTATTGATCTGGGGTCTGGGACACCGAAAAACCATGATAGCAGGCGCTGTATTGGTATTCTTTGCCAGTGTCAGTTCTGTTTTTCTGGTTGGAGCTGAGTTTTTTCCTTCGGCAGATCAAGGGCAAATAGAGATTGATGTTTCTTTACCGAGAGGATCTCAACTAGATGAAACCGATACAGTTTTTCAAACCATCGAATCAAAGATCGAAGACATAGAAGAATTAGAAGTGATTTCTTCCACCATTGGAAGCAGTATGGGGTTTGATGTGGGTGGTACAGGCGAAAATGAAGGGAGCCTGACCCTGATGCTGGTGGATCTGAATCAACGTGATCGAAGCTCTGCGGAAGTGGCGGATGATATCCGAAATCGAATCAGAGACATTGCTGGCGCAGAAATAACGGTTTCCCTGATGGATGATATGGCTATGGGCGGTACAGGAGGCGCGCCGGTGGAAATAAAAGTGAAAGGCGACGATATGGATATGCTGGAAGAAATATCCGAAGATTTACGTCGGCTGGTTGCTGGAGTCGACGGTACCCAGGACACGGAAACCAGTTTTACGGAAGGGGCGCCGGAGCTGCAGGTGCATATTGACAAATATATGGCATCTACCTATGGGCTCACAACCGCTCAGGTTGCCGAAACCATTCGCAGCTATGCGCAGGGAACAACGGTTTCCTACTTCCGAGAAGGGGATGGTAACGAGCTGGATATTGTGATAAGAGGGGAGGAACGAATTCGCCAGGATTTGGCTAATTTGCAGCAGATTGGCATTCAAACTCCGATGGGGAGCACAGTGCCGCTATCGCAGGTAGCTTCCATTCAGATTGCAGAAGGGCCTATTTCCATTCAGCGAGAGAATCAGCAAAGAGTGGCCACTGTTACCAGTGAACTGAGTGGCCGGGACTTAGGAAGTGTTATGGCGGATATTCAGGAAAAGCTCGATGACTATCTGGTGCCGGAAGGATATTTTATTGAAGCGGCGGGTGAGTTCGAACAAATTGAAGAAGTGTTCTCGGATATGACACTGGCTATTATTATGGCCATCATCCTGGTTTATATGATCATGGCCTCACTATTTGAGTCGCTGATGCATCCCTTTACTATTATTACATCTCTACCGCTGGCATTCTCTGGTGGTTTCCTGGCGCTGTTTATCACCGGCAGAACGTTGAATGTACCTGCGCTCATCGGTTTTCTCATGCTGTCGGGAATTATCATCAACAACGGGATCGTATTGGTGGACTATATCAATACCCTTCGCTCTCATGGAAAAGAGAGGCAGGAAGCCATTGAAACCGCAGGGCCGATTCGGCTGAGACCGATCCTGATGACGACACTTACCACCGTATTGGCCATGCTGCCAATGGCACTGGGGATTGGTGAAGGGGCAGAAATCCAGGCGCCGATGGCCACCACCGTTATTGGCGGGCTACTATTATCCACGTTGTTGACATTACTGGTAACACCTGTCATCTACACAATCACTGATGATATATCAATAGCGGTGAAAAATCAGCTTAGAAAATTAAGTTAAAGAAAAATCCCCTCCGGAATGCGAGGGGATTTTTTGAGGCTCGTCACATGTGTCTAAATAGAGTCTCCAAAAGGAGCGACAGAATTTGTTCCGGTCCTCAGAAATGGATGGTACTGGATGTGTTACCTTCTGCCTCTAATCAGTAGCAGGCGAAGCAATTGTGAGATACCAGCGGCCATTGCAGCCACGTATGTCAGTGCAGCTGCGTTAAGCACTTTCTTGGCACCGCCGGCTTCGCTGGTTGTAATAAAACCATGGGCATCCAGCAACTGCATCGCCCGGCTACTGGCGTTAAATTCAACCGGAAGCGTAACGACCTGGAAAAAAACAGCGGCGGCAAAAAGCAGAATGCCCACATCAAAGAGAGTGGTAAAAGCTGGTAATATCAACCCGATAATGATAAAAAGCCAGGCAGCGGAAGAACCGAATCGGGCAATGGGAAATAGTTTATTTCTCAGAGTGAGGGGCATATAGCCCATATCGTGTTGAATGGCGTGACCCACTTCATGGGCAGCAACACTGACGGAAGCAATAGAACTTCCCCGGTACACATCCGAAGATAATCGAAGCACCTGTTTAACCGGATCGTAATGATCGCTCATTTGACCTGGAGACACTTCGATGGGAATGTCGTTAAGTCCATGTTCGTTTAGTAACATGCGTGCTACCTGAGCACCGGTATAGTTTTTTCTTGTTTGGATCCGCAGATACTTTGCAAAATTGGATTTTACCTTTCCTTGTGCGTAAAGCGTAAGCAATATTGCAGGGATTAAGATCAGCATGGTTGGATCAAAAAAACCGAAACCATAAGGGTACATCATGGGGATTCCTCCTTATAACGTAGTGTATATCATTAATAATAGCATTATTGTAATCGGATAATATGAACCTTTCATGAACTACATAAGGGTCAAAAATAAGTAGGTGATTCACAAATAGTTCACGGAAACGAGCTACACTTCTCCTGTGATCAACAATGGATAAGCTTGGCAACCCCATGGAAACTATGGGATAATGAGAATAGTCTGGACGGACGGAGGGATAAACATGTTTCGCATTCTTGTAGTAGAAGATGACAAAAACCTGCAAAAGCTTATGGAGGCCGTGCTGAAACAAAATGGCTACCAGGTTCTGTGTGCTGCCAATGGAGAAGAAGCCTTGGAACTGCTGGACCAACATCACATTGATCTGATGATCAGTGATATCATGATGCCGGAAATGGATGGATACGAACTGACAGATTCCTTACGTAAGGCGGATTACCAGCTCCCTATTTTAATGGTGACGGCAAAGGAAAGCATGGAAGATAAAAAGAAAGGATTCATGTCCGGAACAGATGATTACATGGTAAAGCCTATTGACATGGATGAAATGCTGCTTAGAGTGGCGGCATTACTTAGGCGGGCAAGAATCATGAATGAACATCGAATTACTGTGGCAAAAACCGTACTGGATTATGATACTTTAACCGTTACCCGTAATGGTCAGCAGGTAACGCTGCCTAACAAAGAGTTTTCTCTGTTGTTTAAACTGTTGAGCTACCCACGCCAGATTTTCACCCGACAGCAGCTAATGGACGAAATCTGGGGGCTGGAGGCGGAAAGTGATGAGCGAACGGTAGATGTACATATTAAGCGGTTGCGGGAAAGATTTTCCGAATGGACGGATTTTGAGATTGTCACCGTGCGGGGGTTAGGGTACAAGGCGGAAAAACGGGAGAATATACAATGAAACGAATTTCGGTAAAACTGGCGATAGCTTTTATTTTTTTAATACTGCTATCTTCACTGCTATCTTTCATAACTTCCGCTGTTTTCATGCCAAGCCTGCATCATGAAATCAGACAGAGCCAAGGAGCCATCCGTGTTCTGGTTCGGGATCTTTCTGAAAGAACGGATCTGTCAAATGAGGAGATTGCAGAAATTACCTCCTGGTTTACTTATGAAACACGGATCCTTGAAGCGGACGAGGCGACAGAGTTGGACGAGGAGGAACTGCAAAGGATTCGGGAGGGCGGAGTAGTGGATAAGCCTTCAAGAAGATTCCAGGGTGTCAGCACTTACTTTTTTCTGGATGATGATATACTGCAAATTCAGCTGCAGCCGGATCATACGGTCTGGAAAATGGCCGCATCACGGTTTTGGTTTTCCGGTATATCTTTTGTGATCATTGGATCTATTCTAATTATTTTTGTCGTTCGGCATGCAGTGAAACCTATTATTAAGCTGTCTGACGCTACACGGGAAATTGCCAATGGAAATTTCGATGTGTCCATTGACCACCACAGTAAAGATGAAATCGGTCAGCTGACCAAGCATTTCAACCAGATGGCGGGCGAATTAAAGCAGATGGATACGTTGCGAAAAGATTTTGTCAGCAATGTATCCCATGAATTTAAAACACCCATTGCATCTATTCAGGGATTTGCCCGTCTGTTGCAAAAAGATGATTTGCGGGAAGAAGACAGGAAGGAATATGCCCGTATTATTGTTGAGGAATCAGGACGTCTTTCTCATCTGACCAGTAACATGCTAAAACTGTCAAAACTGGAAAACCAGGAAATCATTCAAAAATATGAACGTTTTTATCTGGATGAGCAAATCCGAAAATCCATCCTGTTATTGGAGCCGGAATGGGAAAAAAAGGACATACAGTGGGATATTGAGCTGGACCGGGCCATGATTTGCGGCGATGAAGAATTGTTGCAGCAGGTTTGGATAAATCTCATTGGCAATGCCATTAAGTTTTCAGATCAAGGTGGAAGAGTTTTGGTCCAATTACAACACAAAAAAGAAGGCGTACAGATTTTTGTGAAAGATGCCGGACGAGGGATGAGCAAGCAGACGAAAGTAAGAATTTTTGAGAAATTTTATCAGGGAGAAGAAGCCCACGGAATTGAAGGAAGTGGGCTGGGACTACCGCTGGTAAAACGGATCGTGGATCTTCATGATGGGAAAATCGAGGTAGAAAGCGAATCGGAGAGAGGTTCTCAATTCACCATTCTGCTACCGGTGTCGGACAGCCTTACGGACCAAAAATAATATTGGCTAAAAGACCGGCTACCGTCGGGAAAAGAATATAAATACCGTATTTCAGCATGATAAAACGCGGCCCTAAAAAAGCGGCTTCATAAGGTAGATGGCCCACGTTAATCATTCCCCAGGCCGTAATCATGGCAACGGCGGTGCCGGTGGTAACGGAACCCCGGAAGACGGCATCAAAAAGGGGGAAAAAGGCAAAGGGACCTCCCTGAACCAGAGCCCCGATGGCCGGGCCAATAAAGAGCCCTTTCCAACCGGCTTCTTCCCCCAGCCAGCTTTGCAAAATTTCTTTGGGTAGCAGCAGATTAAGATACCCTACCAGGATAAAAGCAAAAAACAGTAGAGGAAGAACGTTTAAAAACATCCGGAATCCGCTCCGAAGTCCCTTCATGTGCAAGCCTTTTCGAAATGCCAGAAAAAGCAGCACAAAAGCCATCAACGACAAAACGACCAATGCATCAGTCAACGGAATCACCCCGATTCGTTGGCTGTTTTTTTTGTTGAAGTAATTGTATATCTTCTTTAATTCTTTCGGCCAGCTTAGGGAAAAAAGTATTAACTAAAGTGCCAGCCAGCACTGGGAAAGCCACTGTTACCAAGAAGCGAATGGCAGTCAATTCCAACCCTACAAAAACAATTTCGATAGGAAGCCTTGCTACATTCCAGAGGGTTTTGGCAGCGACAAAGCTGATCATGGTGCCCACACTGGCACCGGACATGATTAAAGTGGCCATGAGAGGATAAAAAAAGAAGGGACCGCCGGGGACCATGGCTCCAATCACCGTTCCATAAAAAGGGCCTTTCCAACCGGCTTCTGCTCCCAGCCATTTAGAAACAGAATCCTTTTTGATGAGGACAGATACCAGGCCAGCGACGGCAAATGCCAAAATGAGAAACGGGAAAATCCCGATCAAAGTTCGCATGCCAAGTTCAACCCCTTCTGTGACCAGGGGAAATCCGCCCTGCGTGTAAGCGGTTACGGCCATGAAAAATGCGATGATCGCCATACCGATGGCAGTTTTGTTCATTTAGCGAGCCTCCTATGCATGAGACGGACGAACTACCCATTTTGGCTAGGGTATATAGATGTATCCAGTGTAATCCTACCCATTTTGTGAATATTTAAATGTTCTTGAATGTGCTATATTTTAGATCATTCGAAGGACTTGATCATGTCAATGCTTCATAACGAAGAGGAAAGTGAATATGAGCGCTGAATGATATTTGGCGAAAACAGGTCAGCTTGAAAAAATTCAGGCGAACCGTTGGATTCGATGGACAAAAGGGTAAAAAGTCCGTGAGGAGGGAATAGTTCATGGAAAAGAATAACAAAAAAATAATGACGGGCAATCAGGCCATTGCGCGTGGATTCTATGAAGCCGGCGGACTTGTGGCGTCCAGCTATCCAGGTTCACCAACAGTTGAAATATTGGAATCGGTGCAATCCTACCCGGAAGTGGATGCTCATTTTTCGACCAATGAAAAGGTGGCACTGGAGACTGCTATTGGTGCTTCTTTTGCTGGTGTCAGGGCAATGGTCAGCATGAAACATGTCGGCGTGAATATTGCGGCGGATCCATTGATGACCTTTACGCAGACGCCGGTGCGCGGTGGTTTTATGATAGTGTCCGGGGATGATCCGGGTATGAACAGCTCGCAAAACGAACAAGACAATCGTAACATGGCTAAGTTTGCGAATATGGCGGTTTTAGCACCGGCAGACAGTCAGGAAGCAAAGGATTATACCGAAATTGCTCTGGAGATCAGTGAAACTTACGCCATGCCGGTGATGCTTCAGATTACCAGCCGAGTTTGTCACGGTCGATGCCTGGTGGAAGTTGGAGAAAGAAAGGAAGCCATTAAAGAGGAATTTCCCCGGGACGTACCTTCTTATGCTATGATACCGCCCAATACCCTTGACAAACAATATGCCATGAAGGATCGCTTGGAACGCCTGGCGGAGGGTCCTGAAGTTGAAGTGCTGAACCGGATAGAGAAAGAGGAAAACGCAAAAACCCTGATCATTACGACGGGATTACCCTATTTTCAGTTGAAAGAGTTGGGTGAATTGGATGTTCCGGTTGCTGTCCTAAAGCTGGGGATGGCATACCCGCTCCCCAAAACCTGGCTGCAGCAGCAAGTGGAAAACTATGAAAAAATCCTGGTCGTCGAAGAAATGACTCCTTTTATTGAGAACGAATTGAAGCTGATGGGAATTCCGTGCAAAGGAAAGGAATACTTCCCCTTTACCGGAGAGTTGAGTCAGGAAGTCCTTTCAAACGGGCTTCGAAAAGCAGGACTCTTAAAAGAGAACGCTGAAAAGGAAGTTGAAGCGTCAGCGGAAGATACATCGGTAACGCCAAGACCTCCGCTTTTTTGCGCCGGTTGTCCTCACCGACCGGTGTTTGACATTTTAAAGAAAAGCAAAGTGATGGTCAACAACGATATTGGATGTTACTCTATGGGATTGTTTCCGCCCTTTGAGGCGTCGCATTCTCTCATCAGCATGGGAGCCACCATTGGAATTTCATCAGGTATGTTAAAAGCCAATCGAAAAGCCGGAAGGGATATTCCGCTAGTATCGGTTATTGGAGACGGCACCTTTTTTCACTCTGGGATGCCGGGGATGGTAAACCTGCTCAACCATCTACATCCAGAAGATAACCTGACGATCCTGATCCTGGACAACGGTACGACGGCCATGACCGGAGGGCAGAAAAATGCTTCCACCGGTAAACGGCTGCCGGAGAAAGAAAAACATGTCGAGATTACCCAACTTGTAGAGGCTATGGGAATTGAGGATGTACAGACATTAGATCAATTCCAGTATAAAAAAACCAGTGAAACCGTTAAAAAAGCCATTGCCACTCCAGGGTTATCCGTTCTGGTAATGACACGACCCTGTGCGCTGCATTTTAAGATTAAGGAACCGGTATACCACGTGGATCCAGAGGTTTGCATCGGATGCAGAACCTGTATTAAGACCAACTGCCCGCCGCTTCGCATGAAAGGATACGAAGGGCAGGAGAAAATGAAGTCTTCTATTGATCCGGCCATGTGTGTCGGCTGCAGCATCTGTGCTCAGGTTTGTCCGGTGGATGCAATTAAGCGAAGGGAAGGGGGAGAGCAGAATGAAACCAATTAATGTCATGATTGCCGGAATTGGTGGACAGGGCCTTGTGATGACCACAGAGCTGATCTGCCAGGCGGCCTTCCTGGAAGGCTATGAAATCAAAAGCAATGACGTGATCGGACTGGCTCAGCGGGGCGGTCGAGTATGGGGGTCGGTGCGCATTGGTGAAAAAGTGCTATCGCCAGATATACCATTGGGAGAAGGGGATATTTTGATCGGCGTTGAACCTTTGGAAGCGTTGCGCTGGAAGGATAATATGAAGGCCGACGCGAAGGTGGTATTGAATCGTCATCAGGTGTACCCAACGAATGTGCAACAGGAGAAAGAACCTTATCCGGACGAACTGATTCAACAAATGCTGGAAGCCTTTGACAGCTTGGAGCTGGATGCATTATTGGAAGCGAGGAAATGCGGAAATGAAAAAGCCGCTAATACCCTGATGATTGGATGTGTTTCCCGGTTTTTGCCTGTCAGCGAAGAAAACTGGATGGAAGCGATCCGACGAACTTATCCGGAAAAAGTGCATGAAGTGAATGAAAAAGCTTGGCGAAAAGGGAAAGAACTGGCTGAGGAATAAACAAAACAGCTCTTTTCCCTGTTCACTGGAGAAGAGCTGCTTTGTATCAAAACCACTCATTAGTTTTCTGTTGACACCATGATTTTTTTAGGCTCGCTAAAAGGTTTTCGCTTTGTCGCGTTTTCGATCATTGGGACAAAGGCATTCATAATCAGAATGGAGAATGCCACTCCTTCTGTTGGTGCCAGACCGACTCTGAATACGACAATCAAAATTCCAATGGCAACGCCAAACACTATTTTTCCCTTTTCAGTGATGGGACTCGTCACCCAGTCGGTTGCCATGAAGAATGCGCCCAGCATTAAACCTCCGGTCGCAATATGGTTCAATGGGTTCTGGCCGGTTACCAGTGTCAGGATAAACACTGTACCAATAATCGAAACCGGAATGCGCCAGTTTATATGTTTTCGATAGAGCAAATAGGCACCGCCCAGGATAAGGGCCAGTGGAGAAACCTCTCCCATGGCACCACCGGGATAAGCCATCAGAAGACTGCCAAATCCAGGAAGTTCCAACCCCTGGTGCATCATGGCCAATGGTGTGGCTTGAGTCGTTACATCCACCGGGCCAAAATCTACATTCCATCGCATGAATTCAGTGCTGATCCCGACAAACCAAGGGGCTAAAAGGATCATGGAAACACGGCCGAACAAGGCCGGATTAAATCGATTCCAACCCAATCCACCCATTAGTTCTTTGGCAATTGCAACAGCAATGATGGTCGCCAGAACGCCTTTCCACCATGCAGTCGTTGCAGCGAAGCATAAAGCAACGAGTAAACCGGTCAACAGAGCGCTGCCATCTTGTAAACTATGGGGTCTGTTTTGCAATTTTCTCACGACAATTTCAGTTAAAGCCGCTGTTGCCATACAAACAGCGATAAACACTACAGCATAAACGCGGAAAAAGTATATCGACACCAAGGTAATCGGTATCAGTGCCAACATGGTATCTCTCATGGCTTTCCCAACATTTTCATCAGATTTAATATGAGGTGCCGGAGAAGCATTCAATTTTGGATTCATATAGCTCACCCCTTTCATCCGGTTTTTCCTGCCCGGCTTCTTCGTTTTAACTCAGGTTGGACTTTTCGGACAAAGTCAGCAATCGGACGTTGCCCCGGACAAATATAAGAACAGATTCCGCAGTCCATACAATCTGACGCATTCCATTTTTCCAGCATGTCAAACAATTCTGCTTCAGCATAAATACTGAGTTGATTGGGATATAAATGCATTGGGCAGTATTCCACACATTTTCCACAGCGCACACAATCTGTATAGGGAACATCTGCCGAAGCCATTTCAGGCGGAATCACCAGCAATCCGGTCGCACTTTTTACAAGGCCGGGCTCCAGGGATGACTGAGCATTTCCGGTCATCGGACCGCCCATCACCACTTTACTTCCTTCCACCAGCTCAACTTCGCATTGATCAATGATAAAAGAAACAGGTGTTCCGATCTTCATGATATAGTTGCCGGGCTTTCCCACATTAGGACCGCTGACAGTTACAACCCGATCAATCAAGGGTTTTCCATAAACAACCGCCTCATAGCCGGCAATTGTGGTCCCGACATTTCGAACGATACAGCCTAAGTCGGCCGATCTTGCTCCGCGAGGCACATCCCTTCCGGTTATAGCCTTGATTAATGTTGATTTATACCCTTGGGGATACTTAACTTCCAGTGGAACAACCTGCATTCCAGGCTCGTTTTCCAGCATTTTTTGAAGTTTTTCAATGGCATCCGGTTTATTCACTTCAATACCGATGTAGCATTTTTCAGCACCGATGCATCGCATCATAATTTTGGCGCCGGCAATCAGTTGGTCTGCTTTCTCCAGCATAAGTCGATGGTCGCAGGTTAGGAACGGTTCACATTCGGCTCCGTTGAGCAGAAGTGAATCAACCGGAGTTTTGGGACTGATATTGACATGAGTCGGAAAAGCAGCGCCGCCCATACCGACCAGTCCAGCTTCCCGGATGGCTTTTTGGAGTTCTTCGACACTCATTTCTTCCGGATTGCGTTCCTCTGACGGTTGAAAATCATGATCTTCTCCCTGGGTTTTAATTCTCACCGACAACGCTTCCCCTCCGGCATAGTATGGATAATAGTCGACATCCTCTACAATGCCATTGACGCTGGAATGGATCGGAGCACTTATATATTCTTCGCTGTCGCCGATCTTTTGTCCGACTTTAACCGTATCCCCTTTTTTTACCAGAGGTTCATTTGGTGCACCGATATGCTGTGATAACGGAATGATTACTTCCGGCGGAATTGCCAATTTTTCAATCGGCTTATCCTCCGTCCAGGATTTATAATGAGGGATATGCGCTCCCCCTTTGAATGTTTTAGCTTCCACAGGCTCACCTCCTTAACAGGTTATCCGTTATGTTCCGTATGTTCACTCGATTTTTGGCTCTTAACTGCATTTTTGATTTCTCGGGTTTTGTTGTAATTTGTCCAAAGGCCCAGAGCCATAGCCAGTACCACAAAAATACGAAGTGGTTTAAAAAGCATGCCCCATAGCCGCGCCTGCAAAGGCACCTCTGGAGAAGCCGGAAGATTATAATGCGAAGGAACATCCTCGAGCAAATATAGCATGCCTGTTCCTGACAATTCATCCAACCCGTAGAGCATTGCGTTCGAATTTCCGTTGTCATTCAAATCCATTACCCGATGGCTGGCCTGATTGATCAGATCTCTCCGCTCACCAAATGTGATTGCTCCCGTGGGGCATGCTGTGGAACAGGCTGGTTGATAACCGCTGGCGATCCGGTCATAACAAAATGTACATTTTGTTGGAAGGTCAGTCTTCCGATTAAAACTGATCACTTTAAAAGGACAGCTGGCCGCACAGTAGTTACAGCCAATGCATTTATTGAAATTGATATTCACGGTCCCTTCTTCTGAATGATAAATCGCCCCAACCGGGCAGACAATCTCACAGGCAGCATCCGTGCAGTGCATGCAGCGCTGATTCCCAAAATACCATTTGACACCTTTGTCTGTTTCCTCTTCCTGAAAGGTGATGCGCATCCAGGTTACAGGCGATACCCGGGGAGGATTCTCGTAAGTCCCGGCAAATTCAGTCTTATCCGCCGGCAGTTGGTTCCATTGTTTACAGGCCACCTGACAGGCTCGACAGCCCATGCATTTGGAAGTATCAATTAAGATGGATTGTGTCATTGCTTACACCACCTTTCGAATGTTGCATAAGAAGGCTTTGTATTCAGGTATGGTTGTATTGGGATCTCCGATAGAAGGAGAGACATCATTGGCAACCGGTCCCTTGGAGAGTCCAGCGAAGCCCCAATGCCATATAATGCCCACCATTTCAAGGGTTTTTCCGCCAGCTTGGAATGCTTTAACCCTTGGCGTAATACATACCGGTGATTCAAACTCACCCCTGTGGCTGGAAACCACAACTTTTTCACCGTTCTTTACACCCACTTGGTCAGCCAGTGATTGGCTGATTTCCACAAAAATGCCAGGCATGCTTTCTACCAGCCACGGCATATTACGTGTCATTGCACCAGATTGATAGTGCTCACTAAGCCTGTACGAAGTTGCAACCAGCGGAAATTCCTCGCTGGTCCCCCGATCGTCCGGATACCAGACAGTAGAGCAGGGGTTGAATTCCACCGAAGACATCCTGTTTTTCAGCGGACTCTCCCAGGGTTCGTAGTGTTCCGGGAACGGTCCGTCTGCCAGTCCGGTGGTGAACAGTCTTGACTTTCCTTCTCCCGTCATAATAAACGCATTTTTGGCTGATTCTTCCGGTGGAAGCCCTGCCACAAAATCCGGTACATCCAGGGCATCCCAGCTTTCGCTGGCTTCATCCCAGCTAAACAGCGGAAGATCTGGATTCCAGGGTTTCCCCTGAGGGTCAGCAGAGCAACGGTTATAAACGATACGCCTGTTAAGCGGCCAACAGTAAGACCAGTCCGGGTGATTTCCAATTCCTTCTGTTTCCCTGATTCTCTTTTGGCAGGCAGGGTTGGACGAATCTGCATAATAGCCGGCATAGAGCCAGTTTCCGGCTGCAGTGGTTCCATCATCCTTCAGCTGGCCAAAGCTGGTGATCTGCTCTCCCGTTGTCAAATCTTTGCCATTAATTTCCAAAGCCACGGCAGCTGAGCTGGCGTCCTCTCCATAATCCCAGTTCATCTTCAAAATAGGGTCCGGGAAGACTTTTCCGTTTGTCTCGTATTCTTTTCGAATCGCTTTAAACAGCTTGTCAGCAATCCAAAGATCCGGTTTGCTGTCACCTGCCGGTTCTATCGCAGCGTATCGCCACTGAATCCAGCGACCGCTGTTGCTGATGGTTCCATCCCGCTCAACATGGAGCGCTGCAGGTAAAACAAACACTTCTGTATCGATTTCTTCCGGGTTAACGCCTGGTTCTTTCCAGAAAGTAGCCGTTTCATTTTCAAATATATCCACCGACACAAGCCAGTCCAGATTTCTGGATACGTTTCGCTTTCTGCCTGCTGTCGGTCCGCCGACGGCAGGATTATCCGCCCAGCAAATCAGGCCCTTTACTTCTCCTTCGCCCATGTATTTATAGGCAGCAATGTGAGAACGTTCCTTATCAAGTTTGGGCATGTAATCATAGCAGAAATCATTTGCTGCTGTGGCATGATCTCCCCAAAAAGCTTTCAGCAAGCTGGTCAGGAACTTGGGTCGATTTTGCCAGTAGCCGCCAGGAGTGGTCGCATGATAAGCTTCCAATGTGGGATGTGCGTTTTCATCAGGTACCGGCATATAACCGGGGATAATGTGATAAAGCATAGCCATGTCCGTTGCTCCCTGAACATTGGACTGACCTCGCTGGGCATTGACACCACCGCCGGGTCTTCCCATATTTCCCAAAATTGTCTGCAGGATCGCAATCGCACGAACTGCTTCCGCACCGTGGGTAAACTGGGTAATACCCATGGCGTAAAGGATGTTACCGGCTTTTTTGGGGTCACCCGTGCTGCAGAACAGCTTGGCACATTCCTCCAGCGTTTCTTTGGGGCACCCGGTGATATCACTTACGGTATCGAGGTCATAGCGGCTGAAATGCTGTCGCATTAACTGGTATACTGACTGAGGATTATTCATGGCCATGTCCTGTATCGGCTCTCCATCTTCACCCAGCTGATACGACCAGCTAGATTTGTCATAGAACACTTTCTGTCCACCGACACCGTCGTCGTCCATGCCTGCTCCGGAAAACATTCCGTCCTCGAAAGAATACTCCGGATTGACCAGGTATGTTGCGTTTGAGTAATGTGCCATGTACTCACGATGAACCAGATTGTTTTCAATGGCATAGTTGATCATCCCAGCCAGGAAGGCGATGTTTGTCCCAGGCCTGATGGGAACATATAAATCAGATACAGCGGCTGTCCGGGTAAACCTGGGATCAACACAAATCAGTTTGCCGCCTTTATCTTTTGCTTTTTCAATCCATTTCATGGATATTGGGTGATTTTCTGCTGTGTTCAAACCAATATTCATCATTACGTCCGAGTACTGATAGTCACTCCAGTGATTCGTCATGACCCCTCGTCCAAACGTGGCGCCGAGACCGGCGACCGTAACGGAATGTCAGAGGCGGGCGCAGTGATCGATGTTCAGAATCCCGAGAGATCTTGTAATCTTATGGAACAAGTAGTTTTCTTCGTTGTTGACCATGGCGCTGCCTAACCAGGAAATGGCCGGATTTCGATTAACGGTCACACCATCTGCATTCGTTTGCACAAAGTGTTCATCCCTGGTCTGACGCACGCGACTGGCAATGGTTTCCAGCGCCCAGTCCCAGTCAACCACTTCCCAGTCTTTCGCTTTTGGGGCTCGATAGAGAACCTGGGTAACCCGATGTGGATTGGGAACGGCATTGCCCTGTTCATCGTATACACTTGCCATGTTAAACAAGGAACTGCCTTTACTGCACAGGGTTCCTTCATTAACAGGATGATCCGGGTCTCCTTCCGTATTAATCAGCTGTCCGTCCCGAACATGACAAATAATGCCGCAACCGACACCGCAGAATGGGCAGATCGTTGTTATTTCCCGGGAATAATGCAGTCTGAAACTCCTGGTGGAAGCTTCAGCACTGGGTTTGATTCCAACGCTGTAAAGTGTTGTTACCGCGGCGGCCGATCCTCCAACTTTCAAAAACTGACGTCTTGTAATACTCATTTGAACCATTCACCTCCCAATTTCTTCTAATGACACGCTGATTCTTTATGTTCCGGTGCTGAACTCCAGCTTAATTCGGATCCGGGCTGAAATCCCTCTTTTACAGCCAGATCATCCATGATAAGTGTTGCCAGATGATAGAGCATCAGCACAGGTTTAAATCCTTCCACCTCCCTAAAATCAAATATTTTTACATAGCCATTGCAATTTTTGCAAAAATTAATGCGGCATCCAGGAATTTCTTCCGCTTCAAAAAATCCCATTTTATGTTGTTCTTTTTCACCGCAATAGGGACATTGTAAACGCTGAATCATCCAAATATGGCCACAATGCCAGCACTCCAGATCTCGATAACCTTCCTCCTCTCTTAGCATTCCAAAGTGGGCTTTTATACCACAAACAGGACAAATTGCTCCATCCTCTGAAGGATTTTGAATCGGGTCAGCTTTTTCCTGAGAAGCTGAGCGGTGAATATGGGCTAAAGATAGTGTAATCATTAACGTCACAAAATCCGTTTGTAAAGATGGATCGGAATTTATGAGGGATAAAATTTCTTTCGGTGAACGCGTTCCAACTGTTTCTCGATCTTTTTTCCAATGATCTTGCAGAACATCAACGACCCGGCCAATTTCATTTGTTGCTGATTTATCATTTTTAAATGTTTTTTTAAAAACAATTTCCAGGTATTCCAGAAATAAATCCATTGGCAGTCGATCTTTATGGATTGTCTCTTTCCTGTCGTTCATAAAATCTCCCGCTGCCTTACAATACTTTTCGACAACATCCATGCTTGGCTTAAAATTTGGATACCACTTCAAACAATGTTTCTTTGATGCTTCCAAGTTTCCTGCTGAAAAAGCAGCCACAACAATCCCCCCTTGATGCATATAGTTGTTTGTTAATTGTCTAACTTATTAATGTATAATTATGTAAATATATTTTATTGGAATAGTCTATCTTCTTAAAACCAATTTCATAATATGACATTTATCCTTTTAGTGCAAGACTTTTCTCAAGTTATTGCAAGACTTTTCTCATTTTTTTTTTATCCGATGACTACCACCGCTAAGACTCCCTCTTCTGCAAGAGGGAGATAAGCGGTGCTACGTCCCTGGGTGAACAAACTAAGTTTCTGCCACCAAATGGTACATTTGGGCCATCTACTTATGGATAACGCATTCTAACCTTCTGATGGAGTAAAAACTCCACCAGAAGCTAAGAATCCTGTTTATTTTTGCAATTCACTTCACGAATTTGTTAGATAGAAAAAATTGTTTTTTTTGCCTTAATGTGTTATAATGCCTTGATGTGAGAAAATCATTTCTCTGCCCTGTGAAAGCAGGGCCGTTTTTAGTCCAGAGGGAGGTGAAAAAATGAATAAGTACGAATTAATGTACGTGCTAAAACCCGCTACGGAAGAGGCGGAAAGAGAGACGTTGCTGGAAAAGTACAAGGGCATAATTGAAGAAGCTGATGGACAGGTGGATACCATTGAGGAATGGGGTCTGCGTAAATTGGCCTATGAAATTAAGAAAGAGACCGAAGGTTTCTACATGCTCATGAACTTCCAGTCCGACGTGGACGTTCCGACGGAGCTGGATCGTAACATGAAGATCGCAGATGCTGTTATCCGCCACATGATCACCAGAGTCCAAGAGTAAAGGGGGTTTTTTTGCGTGAATACAGTTATACTAATCGGCAACCTGGCTCGAGATCCTGAACTGCGCTATACTAATAATGGTAAAGCGGTTGCGAACCTGACAGTAGCTGTTAATCGGGGTTTTGGAAAAGACAACGAAGCGGATTTTATTCGGGTCGTTGTATGGGAAAAACAAGCTGAAAACTGTGCTAACTATTTGGCAAAAGGAAGAAAAGTGGCTGTGCAGGGTCGACTGCAAGTGAGCTCTTACGAAGCGAAAGATGGGTCAACCCGCTATAATACGGATGTGGTGGCCAACCTTGTAGAGTTCCTTGGTGGCGAAAGTTCGTCAGGAAGCTCTGCTCAAGCTGCAAAACCATCGAACAGCCCGGCGGCACCCGTGGACTTCAATCCGGAAGAAGAGATCAACGTGGAGGATTTTAAGGCCATGGATGATGATGAGGATTTACCGTTTTAAGGAAAGAAAATGAATATTTTAAGGTAAAGGAGGGAATTCCCTTATGATAAATCGAAGAAAGAAAAGAAGCAAAAAGAAAATTTGTACATTCTGCGCCGATAAAAAAGCGAAGATTGATTACAAAGAAATAGGACGACTAAAAAAGTACCTGACAGAAAGAGGTAAGATTTTACCTCGTCGTGTTACTGGCAATTGCGCCATTCACCAGCGTGACGTTACCCAGGCGATTAAACGTTCAAGATTCATGGCATTGCTGCCGTATACCGTGGACTAAAACCGTCGGAAAAGGAGCCTTTCATGAAAAAGAATACGTCTGGCTTGCAACTTATCTCAGCGATCCTGATTGCATCGTTGCTGCTGACCGGAAGCATTTTTGCCGAAACGGCAGAGAGCGATCCAATGCCTGAAAAATGGTTGATACGAAACAATGAACCGACACCTTCGATAAAATTCGAGTCCTACGACGATGCTCAGGAGGTACGGCGGGTTCAACCGGACCGAAAAGAGTTGATCAACCATTCTTCCGGCTATAGACTGCAGTATCCGGAAACCTTTGAAGAAGAATTTTCCCTTTCGAAGGTTCGGGGTGTTCTGGAAGGCGAAACCACACGACTGGAGATTTATCATGACCGGTTTAGAGGAACGATTCACTCGGCGGGAAGCTATATCAGCTACAGCCGTGGGTTCTTGGAAAATGGGCAGGACCATCATGTGCGCCGAGACGAAGTAAGGCACATTAACGGGATGACCGTTTACTACCTGGAATGGGATCGAACTCCGATAGAAACGATACCAGGAGATCGAAACCACTATGCAAAAGCTGTTTTTGTTCGAAATTCCATGGAAGTATTTACGTTGCTGTTCAAATCCCAGGAAGCTTTAACGGATCACTGGGAAATCATTAACAGCTTCCAACTGGCAGACAGGGTGGCAACACCTAAAATCCACCAACGATATTATCCGGTGGAAAGAGACTGGAGTCAGGGAACCCAGGCTTTTTACAATCAATATTTCATTGACAGCGATGAATTGGTCTGGGGAATCTTTGAATATTCGGCACCCGGTGATTTCACGGATCTTTTTCAACTGGAAAGAAAGCTGGAATATGAATTTCCATTCCTGCTGCATTACAAGAACTTTGAGCGGGAATTTCCGCGTGAAGAGATGGAAAATGCCAGAGAACAGAATCGAAATGTAGTGCTGACGCTTCAAACCAAACATCGCGATGATACGAAAAATCAACGCGTTCTATACGATGTATTAGAGGGAAAGCATGACGATCATATCGATATGTACGCAAGGGAATTGAAGGCCTTTGGTGATCCGGTGCTTTTTCGCCTCAATAACGAGATGAATGGTGACTGGTGCGTCTACTCTGCTTACTTCAGTTCCATGGATACGGATGTTTTTATTGCAGCATGGCAATATGTTTATGATCGTTTCGAGCAACATGATCTGGACAACGTGCTGTGGGTGTGGAATCCCCATGATTTATCTTTTCCTGGTTTTCAGTGGAACCACTATCTGACCTATTACCCTGGAGATGAATACGTGGATATTATTGGATTGACCGGCTATAACCCGGGAACTCATTTTCCGGGGGAACGATGGAAGTCGTTTCTGCAAATCTACACCGATTACTACGAGGAATACAGCACCTTGTTTAACCAGCCGCTGATGATTCCGGAGTTTGGATCCAGCTCTATAGGTGGCGACAAAATTGCCTGGTTATGGTCTATGTTTTATCATTTACCCCGATATGAAGATATAAAAGTGGCGATTTGGTGGAATGGTGTCGATCGTGACGAGGAAGGAAATCCAGGAAGAATATACCGGCTGGATGAAACACCGGAAATGGTCCGAACCTTTCGCGAAGGATTAAGTCGTTTTACATCACCCGAACCAGTTTGGCGTGATCTAGATGAAGAGAAGTATGAAGTTGAAGATACAATTATTGAGGAAGAATAAAACCAACTGCCCTTGACGGCAAGTGGTATTGAAAGGAGTGTGAACACCATGGCAGTTCCACAACTGACATTGGTTCCCCGAGAAACAATACAGGACAAAAACGTAAAAGCCGCTCGCAAGGAAGGTAATATTCCAGCGGTTGTTTACTCCAGAGGCAAAACCACCAAAGAGGTGTTTGCGGATGAAAAAGAAATCATGCGACTCTTGAATGAGTTTGGAAGCAATCGTAAAATCACTCTGAATTTGGGTGGAGAAAAAACATTTGCAATCATCAAGGAGATTCAGAAAGACTACATGAAAAACCAGCTGATTCATCTTGACCTTCAGACTCTGGATGAAAATGTGAAGCTGACGATGACCATGAACATTCATATTCTGAATCGAGATGCAGTGGAACAAGGTGACTTTGTCCTTCAGATTCAGGCCAACGAAGTGGAAATCGAAATGTTCCCGAGACATATGCCTGAGAGCGTTGAGGTAGATGCATCCTTGCTGAAAGATCAGGACAACCTGACCCTGGCAGACTTGAACATTGCCGACGATGAAAACATTGAAATTATGGATGACATGGAAACGGTGGTTGCCACGTTGACATACATTCAGGAAATTGAAGAAGAAGAAGAGGAAGAAGTAGAAGAAGTGGATGCTGCAGACGTACCTACTGTGGATGAGACGGAAGAGGAAGAAGACGAAGAATAAACGTATTTTAAAAAGACCTGAAATTTACAATGGTAAATTTCAGGTCTTTTTTTAATAAAAATTTGAAATATCTTTGTAATAAACCAAATCCGTATACGTATCGCCGCTATAGTTTTCATAACGCACGCCTGCGAGATGGTAATCCTGTTTTTTTCGAAAGGCCAGAGAAGCAAAATTGGGAGTTGGGCTGATAATGGTTTCCGCCAGTATGGTTTCAATATTTTTTGCCCGGATGTCAGTGATTAATCGTTTGTACAACTCGCTTCCAATGCCGTGGCCGGTCAAATAGGACTGGATAGCCGTTTTGTCAATAACCAGGAAATTGTTGAGGCGATGCTGATCAAAAGACGGATGCCAGTGCACATCTTCAATCCAGGTGGGATTATCCTCCAGCCATTGTTCTTTCGTATAACCGATCAAAAAACCGACAATTTGTTTACGTCTTTTCGAAGTTACATTTTCAGCCACATAGAAGTGATCCAGTCGCTTTGAGAGCTCTTTGAACTTGTCTTTGTAGTATTCTGGGTCTGAAGAATAATCATCAACCAAAAATCCTTGCGAAGAGTCTTTCTCACCAGTTCCAACGGATGCAGCTATTTGAAAAATAGAATTCACATCTTCTTCCTGGACGCGACGGACTTCTATATAACTCCTAAATACGCTTTTTTCTTTACCTGCAGAACCTGGAATCATTGGAGCCCCTCCTTTATCGGATAAACAGGATTTTTAGCTTCAGGTGGAGTTTTAACTCCATCTGAAGGTTAGAATGCGTTATCCAGGGACGTAGCACCGCTTATCTCCCTCTTGCAGAAGAGGGAGTCTTAGCGGTGGTAGTCATCGGATAAAT
>SLLE01000104.1 GCA_007134225.1 Tindallia sp. | reverse complement strand
TTATAGGCAATGACCTGACCAATTCCTGTCATGGCTACAACGCCAACGATAAAGCCGACGACGGCGCAGGCAATTCCAATGGAAACAGCGGTTTTAGCACCGTCTTCCATGGCTTCCAGAAATCGTTTGATATTAAGCCGCGAGGATTTTCGAATGCTGCTGACCACAATGACCGACATCATGCCAAAAAACGCGGCATATAAAGGGGTCAGTCCCCGGAGAAGCAAAAAGATGATGAGGAAAATGGGCAGGATCAGATGTCCCTGATATTTCATAACTTCTTTGAGGTTTGGCAGTTTCGATTCGTCAAGGCCCTGCAATCCGAGTTTTTTTGCTCTCAAATCAATCATGGCAAAAATCGCAATATAATAGAACAGCGCCGGAATCAGACCGGCTTTCATCACTTCCAAATATGGAATCCCAAGGAAGGAGGCCATTATAAAGGATGCAGCACCCATAATCGGGGGCATCAGAATACCGCCGGTGGATGCAGTCGCTTCCACTGCAGCTGCAAATCGCGGCGTATAGCCCACTTCTTTCATCAGGGGTATGGTAAAAGTTCCGGTTGTTGCCACATTAGCCTGGGCGCTGCCGCTTATGGTTCCCATAAGGGCACTGGCCATTACGGAAACGTGGGCCGGGCCACCTCGAAGCCGGCCGGCTAAAGCCAGGGCAAAATCGTTAAAAAACTTGGCAGTATTGGTTTTTGCCAAAAACGAACCGAACAGAATAAACATGAACACGTAGGATGAAGAGACCATTAAGGTTGTTCCAAAAATGCCTTCACTGGTCATATACATCCGGGTCAGGATTCGCTGCCAGGTAAAGCCCTGGTGTCCCAGCATTCCGGTAAATACGTATCCAAACTTGGCATACAGCAGAAAGCACACGGAAATAATTGGGAGCAGAATTCCCACGGCTCGCCGGGCTGCTTCCAGGATCAATATTATGGCAAGGATTGCAAAAAAGTAGTCGTAGTTATTGGCAATCAGTGAACGGTCCACCAGGCCGTCATAAAAAAAATAGATATAAAGGCCGACAGATAAACCTAACCCACTGAGAATCCAGTCCAAAACGGATGGTCGATCACGGGGGGATCTCTTAGCGGAAGCCGGGTACATGACAAATGTCAGCGCCAACATCATACCCAAATGCAGGGCATTTCGCTTAATGGCAATCATCATACTGAAGCTGTTCATCCAGACATGAATAAAAGATGTCAAAACGGCAAAAATCATGATAATCAGCGCCGTTTTTCCAAAAAATTTCCGGCTGGTGATGCTTGCAGCCACTTCCTGTATGTTTTCGATTTTCTTTTTTTTCAGTAGGTTGATCATATTCATGCTCCTTACAAACCATATTGAAGCGGTTGTCCGGCATCAACAATGCCGGACAACCGCAGTGGGATCGCTAAGGCATCATGCTTTCTGGAATTTCAATGCCTCTTTCCTCATAGAACCGGATGGCACCATCATGCATCGGAACCGGTGCCAGACCCTTAACGGATTCTTCAAGACTGACCGCTTTCAATGCGTCATGGGATTCGTGCAATTCATCCAGATTGTCGTACATGGATACCAGCAGCTCGTACACCAGATCTGCATCCAGATCTTCACTGGCTATCAACGCTGATTTGACACCAACAGTTTTAACCTCTTCATCAAGACCGCTGTACATACCTGCCGGTATTGTAAACTGACCGTAATAAGGAGCGACTTCTACCAGTTTCTGGTATTGTTCATCAGTGAAACCAAGCATTCTCACGGCTGTTCGACTGGCGAAAATCTCGGAAACGGCAGACGTTGGCAAGCCACCTTCTGCATTCATTCCGTCCAGCTGTCCATCCTGCATGGCGGCTGTTGCTTCCGTATAACCAAGAAATTCCAGGTTGACATCGTCCAGGCTTAACCCGGCAACATGTTCCAGAATAATATTGGAGCTGTATTCAGTACCGGAACCGGCACTTCCAACGCTAAAGCTTCTGCCTTCAATATCTTCCAGGCTTTGGATTCCGGATGCTTCTGTCACAACAAACTGAGTTACGTCCGGCCACAATGCCGTCACAAAACGTACGCCTTCAAACTGATTGTCTTCAAACCGCTGTTCTCCGGAATAAGCAAACAGAGTGAGGTTTGCCATTGCAATTCCCAGTTGTGCTTCGCCATCTTTCAGCATGTTCAGGTTTTCAACCGAACCGCCGGAAGACTGAGCAGATGCGTTCACTCCCAGATCGCCCAGTTCTTCGTTCCAAAGCGTAGATAGAATGGTGCCTACCGGATAATAGGTGCCTCCGGTTCCACCTGTGACAATGGTTACGAATTGACGATCAGGCGCTGCTGCTTCACCATTTTCTTCTTCACCGCCGGTATCGCCTCCACCACAGGCAGCCAGAAATAGTACCATCATCACTGCCAACACTATCGAAATCATTTTTTTCATTTTCATTGTTCATCCTCCCTCTTTCTTCTAAAAAATAGTTGCACTAAAATAATATGCAATTCTCATGCCATTCTCCAAATGTTCAGAACCCTTGAAAATAGCTATTATTTACTGAGAAGGAGAATTATTAGACCTGCATATTTTGCACCCGGCAAATTTTGCAGGATCAGAATGGCCTCAGAGTTTCCGGACAGAACATAGGATAAATTCGCTGCCGATCAGTGATCCGATGCTCACCCCGGACAAACCGGACTTCAGCTGCTATAGCTCGAATCTCAATCTTTCAGTTCATGAGGACTCAAAGGAATTCTGTAATCTGCTGTTAAATTTGAAAGGTCTGGCGGGCTATCACATATTAAGTACAGGACACTTCGATGAAATCTATGAAATTGGCTATCAGTCTGTGAAAGAAACCGACTTGTCTAGATTAATTATCGATAAGCCGTAAGGCAAAAATTAGAAAAAATTTAGCAGATCCAAAGCCCTGCAGCGGCATCATCACAAATGCGCTGCAGGGCTTTTATTGATTTGGTCACTTATTCAGATCACCGAAGAACGGGGTTTCCATAAAATATTTGACGTCGTCCAGATTGTTAAAATTACCCAGCGTCCACATCAGTTTTGCCACGATGGCTTCCAAGTTCATGTCTCCGGCATAAATCACCGGATGTTTTGCCAGTTCTTTTCCAACTTCGTAGATTCCCAAGTCGATTCCCTCTTCAACACACTGAGTTGTAATGACGACAGCCACCCCCGCTTCGACGAGTTCCTTCACTTTCTCCAGGATATTCTCTCCCTGATTGGGCACTCCGCCGATTCCGAAACTCTCAATAATGACACCGCCGTAATTCTGTTTCAGAAAATCGAAAATATCCGTTTTCATTCCCGTGAAAAGCTTAAGCACCATTACGTCCTTGCAAAGATTCGTATTCATCCTATACGGCTTGGCAGGGTCAACTTGAAGCCGCTGAATGCTTTCCTGGTTAAATGTAATTTTTCCCAGCTTAATTTGTGCCACGTAGGGGAAATTCAGGCTCTCAAAAGCGTCCATGCTTCTACTCCTGACTTTCTTAGCCCGTGTTCCATTGATGATTTTTCCGTCAAAAGCCACAAAGACACCAGGCATTCCCTCTGTGGCGAATCTCACCGCATCCGAAATATTTTGCTTCGCATCGGTATACATGGCACTGATGGCAACCTGCGAACCTGTCAGCACAACCGGCTTTTTAATATTCTGAAGAATATAGGTTAATACAGCTGAAGTGTAGCCCATTGTATCCGTGCCGTGGGTGACCACAAAACCGTCATATTCCTCATAGTGATTATCGATGGTTTCCGCGATGGTCACCATCATGTCCGGGTCCATATTCGTACTGTCAACGTTCATAATAAGCTTGCCGGTGATCTCGCAGATTTCTTTAATCTCCGGGATCATCTCCAGCATCTGGTCCGCATCAAAGGATGGTGCCAAACCATCTCCGCTTTCAGTGGAGGCAATGGTTCCTCCCGTTGCGATTAAAAGTATTTTTTTCACAGCAACACTCTCCCTTTGCACAAAGTCAGCAGTGAACAATATCAGCTAAAGAATCTCTCTATCTTATTATACAGCATGTAGATTTAAGAAACGAGCTCCATTCAACCTGGCTACGGAGGCTGTGCCGGCATTGGTTACCAGCTTATCTAGCATCGCTCTCGTTAATTTTGTTAGAATTCCTGTTTCTCCAAGCGCAATCCGACAAATCCTAATCCAAAAATAATAATCGCAAGGACGCTCAGCATGGATGACATGCCGCATCACCTTTCTGCGCTGCTACAGTTTTACCGCTTAAGTAATTGTAGTGCTTAATTTGGGCATCTTCCACAGGGATCAGGATAATTCCTCTTTGATTGTAAATAGGTTTTGAAAACAAATAATATTCCGCCCGCTCCTCCGATGGATACATGTCAGCAATTTGTGTTTCCCCCTTCGCCAGGCTTTCCAGGGCTTCTTCCCATACCAATGGCTTGACCTGATTTTTTTTACCAGCTCATTAGATAGCGCATTAATATAGTCAACAATTATTCCCTTATACTGATGGGTTTCTTGGTCCTGATACCTCAATGGTGGAGCGTATTGATCGGATCCATAGATAATTTCTCCGTAAGATTGCAGCCATTCCTGCCGTGTTGCTGATGACATTTCTTACACTTTTCATCCAGAAAACACCGGCAAATATTTGCATGAATAGATCACTGTTTGAACCGTCCCCGGAAATAATCTATCGTTCAGGCTCTCTCCCCTCCAAAAGGGGTGACTGAGACTTTATGCTCAGTAACATTATACAGATTTATCCGAAAAATGCAAATTCCAGGGAACCTGAAGCATTTTGGGCTTTATTGCTAATCAACGAAACCCCTGACGTGTTACGCTGCGGGATTGTAAGAAATACACCCCTGTCATACAAGGGTGTATTTCTTTGTCGATCTTTATTTCATTTTTTCCGAAAGCAGTTTCTTCCCATTACCAATATTGTCAAATTCATTTTCTTTAATCAACGTTACAAACGCTTCTTCCGGAATGCCCATCACTTCACTGGCAACCGAAACCATTTTTTCCACCAGTTCAGCTTTCTTTTCCTTGTTCATATGAGCGGCCTCAACAGTAATTACCGGCATTGTTTATTCACCTCCTTCCAGGATTTTTGCAGAATAAGTATAGGTATAGTTTTTGGGGATCTCTTCCTCTGTCAAGGAGGCACGAAAGAAATCTATCTGCATCCCATCATGGATCGCAGCTACCCATAAGTGGCATAAGGCAATCCCCATATCTATCTGATTCATTCGTTCATACAACAATGCCTTGATTTTTCCTTTCTTACTGCAAAAAGCGTGTATGACGTTATCCTTTTCCACAAAGTACCAGGGCTGACTGTTGGTGCCGGAAGGTGCTAACCGGACGGCTTCCATCAGTGAAGCGTACTTTTCTCCCTGGAAGATCTCCGAAAGCTTTTTCCTCTTAAACTCTGATCGGGACTCGCGATGTGCAGGTTCCGATGGCTTTCCCAGCGCCAAAGAAATGACAAAAGGCATTCCTGAACTTTTCAGCTTTTTATCCGTTGGTTTCGCTAAGCCAAGCCAGCAGGCTCCTATTCCCAATGAAGAAAGCAATAAGTCCATTTGCTGCATGAGAAATCCGGCATTGATTAAATGCCCTTCTTTGTCTTCGGAGAAAAATAATAGATAATGCGGGGCTTTAATGGACAGCAGGCCTTTGACTGAACCCGAATCCATCAGCTTGAATTCCGTTTTTATATTTGAGTCCAATGAAGTTAGTTTCGTGGTGTTCTCCATCAACTCTCGGAGTGTTTCTTCATCCAATTTTTCCTGTTGAAATCTTCTTACTGATTTTCGCTTAAAAATTGCAGGATATAGCTTTTCCTTAATCACCGAATCATTCCCTTCCTTGTTTATCAGCATCGATATCAATCATTCGACATATTATCATTTCTTCGCCTTCATCGTAACGGATTTTGTTACTTAATTCAATCTCCATTTTTGAGGATTCCTGCCCACGTTTGCATCAGTGCAACCGCAGGAATGATTCTTAATGATTTCTACTGAGTAGAGCCCTGGTCTGCGGGTATGATGAAATTGTATCATGAAAATCGAATCAAAAATGGACCAGTTTACGGAGGCGTTGCTATGAACTGCATACGAATTCGCTTTTATGGTGATTTAAATGATTTTCTGCTACCGAAGCAGGGGCAGCGGGCTTTCACTTACTGCTTCAAAGATGAACGTTCCATTAAAGACTTAATTGAATCCCTTGGCGTGCCCCATGTGGAAGTGGGGCTGCTTTTGATTGACGGGGAACCGGAAGATTTTTCCCAGCTGGTTTTTGGTGGTGAACAGATTGCTGTTTATCCCCATTTCACCCGGTTGGATCTTTCCAGTCTGCCTCATGTTCAGCCAGAGCCGCTCTCCGAGTTTCGGTTTGTGCTGGATGTCCACCTGGGAAAACTGGCTTCCAGCTTACGTATGCTGGGTTTTGACACCTTTTATCGGAATGATGCCCCGGACGATGAACTGGCGGCCATTTCCGCCAAGGAAAACCGCATTTTGCTGACCTTTGACCGGCAGCTGCTGAAACGGAAAAACGTGAATTATGGGTACCTGGTCCGATCCAGGGATCCGGATCAGCAAGTGGTGGAAATCCTGAAGCGCTTCAATTTGTTTGACCGCCAGCGCCCCTTCCGACGCTGCATGGTCTGCAATGGTCTGCTTCGGTCCGCTTCTCGCGAGGAAGTTGAAGATTCCATTCCGGAAAATGTGCGTCAAACCCTTAACGAATTCTCCTGTTGCCCGTCCTGCGGTCGAGTATACTGGAAAGGCTCCCACTACCAGCGGATGCAACGAGCAATTGAAAAATTCATTAACCAAACATAAACCACA
>SLLE01000150.1 GCA_007134225.1 Tindallia sp. | reverse complement strand
TTAAGCAGTTTCAGTCGCTTCAGCACTTCAGCGATTTTTTCGCCTTTGGGCAGCAGGTCAAAATCCCGCATCTCCAGGGCGTCGGTTTTCAATAGCATCAAGCCGTAGATTCCCGCGCCAATACTAATGGCAATCAGGACGGCAAAGCTGTTGCCAAGCAGAGGCAACAGCATCCGATGACCTCCCCAGGCGAAAATGGCCATGACAGCTACGGAAAGCAGGGGTTTGAAGAAAACCCGACGCCGGTCGAAGGTCACTCCGGTCAGCTTTTTTACTGCCAGCAGGTTTAGGGTAAAGGCGGTGATATACGCCATCACTGTTCCGATGGCCGCTCCTCTGACATGGAGGATCGTGGCCGTCAGCGTATAGGTCAGCACCAGTTTGATGCCGGCACCGATCATCAGGTTTCGAACTGGAATGTGCGGTTTTCCCAGTCCCTGAAGAATGCCGGTGAGGGTTTGAAGCTGGGTCAGGAAGAAAACGGCAAAGCCCATGATGAACATAATCTGTCCCAGGGATGCCGGCTCCTCCGGATAGATGAGCTGCATAATGGGGTGCGCCAGTACCACCAGACCCGTGGCGGCGGGAAGCCCCATCATCAGGGATACCCGAAAGACGGAAGCGCTGTCTGCCTGGACGGAGTCCCAGTCTTTTCGGGCAGCAGCGTCGGATACCGCCGGCACGATGCTCATGGCAAGGGCAATGGTTAGGACCTGGGGCAGATTCACCAGCGTTGCCGCCATTCCCTGCAACTGACCATAGAGGCTGTTGGCTTCTGCGTAAGTGAAGCCACTTTCCTGAAGTCTTCGAAGCACGATCAGGGTGTCCAGCATATTTATCAATGGCATCACGGCGGCCCCAATGGCAATGGGGAGTGCAATGCTGACAATGTCCTTCATAATGACGAGGGTTGGTTCCGTTGGAATGCCCAAGGTATCCGTCATTTGGATTTTATTGGCTTTTTTTCGTTTTCGATAGAGAACGATCATCACGATCATGGCCACCAAACCACCAGCTCCGGCGCCAAAAACGCCACCAGCCGCTGCCATCGGTTCTGCATAAAGGTTAAGCAGAATAAAAGCCAGACTCAGGCCAATGATGACCCGGCCGAACTGTTCCACTACCTGGGAAAGCGCCGTGGGTTTCATGTCTTTCATTCCCTGAAAATAGCCGCGAAACGCCGCCAGGATGGAAATGAAAAGAACCGTGGGTGCCAGAGCCAGGACGGAATGATAGGCCAGGGGGCTTTCAAATACGTTGTTTGCCAGATATCCGGCGCCAAATCCCAAAAAAAGCGAACCGACCAGCCCAAGGACGCCCAGCATTTTAAGGGCTGTAATGAAAATATCGTGGGCTGCGGCATGTTCTCCCCGGGCTTTTTTCGCTGAAACCAGCTTGGAGATGGCGGTTGGAAACCCGGCGTAGGTAAAGGCCAGCATAAAGTTGTAGACGGTATAACCTACCTGATAGTAGCCCATTCCTTCAGATCCAATGGCTCTGCCTAAAGGAATGCGAAAGAGGGCACCCATGATTTTCACCAGGATGCCGGCTGCGCCAAGAAACATGGCTCCTTTCAGATAGGTTTCCTGTTTTTCTTTTGTCATCGTTGGCCTCCGTGAGAACAAACCGCCGGCGGCGGTTTGTTCGTTGGTTAGTTGGTTAGTTGGTTAGTTGGTTAGGGAGGAGGCTGCTTTTCCCTGTTCCCTATACCCTGTTCCCTATACCCTGTTCCCTGTACCCTGCTTTTAAAGTTCTTTCTTGTTGATTTCTGCTGCTTCCCGCAGTTCTTCGATATGGTCTTGCAGGTTTTCTTGACGGATTTGCTGTTTGATCGTGTCCTTCATGTCTTCAAAACCCTGTTCGTCACGAATTCGCTCGGTTACGTAAATGATGTGCCAGCCAAAGTCGGTTTCCACCGGATCGCTGATTTCTCCCGGTTCCATGCTGAAGGCCGCTTCTTCAAATTGTGGTACCATGCTGCCTCTCGGGAACATGCCCAGGTCACCGCCTTCTGCGGCAGATGGACACATGGAAAAGGTCTGGGCCAATTGAGCAAAATCGGCGCCTTCATCCAACTGAGCTTTGATGTCCTGTGCTTCTTCTTCTGAATCTACCAGTATGTGGCTTGCCTGCAACTGATCGCTGCTAAACATATCCTGATTTGCCTCGAAGAATTCCAGTGCTTCTTCATCGCTGACTTCCTGGTTTTCCAGGTAGTGCTGCTGGTACTCCATCATTATCAGTTCCCGGGACATTTCTTTTCGGAAAAAATCTTTTTCGATATTATTTTCTTCCAGGAAATTCATCATGTCTGCATCTTCTTCCATGAATTCCCAGAACATGTCCATGGTTTCATCCAGTTCTTCCTCGTCAATGGACAAATCCTTTGCCTGGGCTTCCTGCATAATGACTTCTGTGAAAATCATGCGTTCCAGTACCTGCTCCTTGATGGTATCCAGCAAGGTCATTCCTTCTTCGCTTTCTTCTTCCTCATCAAAAAAGCCTGCTCCCAGTTCTGTTTCGTAGTTCATTTTCATCAGTGCCAAGGTGCTTTCGTAGTCCTCCATGGCAATGGGTTCACCGTTTACAGTGGCAACAGCGTCATCCGGAATACCGTTGTCATTCCCGCAGCCTGCTAGCATTGTTAGCGTTAACAGCAGGATCACCAGAATCGCCGTTGTTTTTTGTTTCTTCATTATTATCTTCCTTTCACCAATAAGGTTGGGTATCTTTTATTTTCTTGAATCGCTAATGAAAGCGGTCGCGATTAGCGCTATTTTTCATTATATCGGAGTTTGTTTTTTTTTCAAGAGGCACAGTCGTCAATGAAAGAGGTGAATATCTTTTGAACTTAACTGTCATTTGTTCCTCCCTATAACCTCTTCCCTATAACCTGTTCCCTGTAACCTGTCACCTGTTCACCTGTCACCTGTTCACTTGTATACGTTTCCATCAGATCCTTAATTTCCTGCAGCAGGGCTGCCTGCTCAAGGTTTTGGGGGCGATAGAGGAAATGGGGTTGGGTGCCGGCGTTAAAATGGAGTCTCTCGCCATACTCGTGCATGACCCGGGCTACGTTCTCCGGTTGAATGGGTCTCCCTGACGCCAGCTGCATCCGCACGCGGTTTTCCCGCTGAATGATGTTTTCCAGGCTGCCTTTCATGGCCAGGGCTTTGATATAGGAGATCAGCAGCAGATTCCGGACAATGCCTGGCAGGTCGCCGAAACGGTCTTCAATTTCCGTTTCCACTTCCATCCAGTCTTCCTTGTCACGAATGGCGGCAATTTTTTTATAAATTTCCACCTTATGTCCCGGATTCTGAATGTAGTTCTCCGGCAGGTAGGCGTCCACGTTGAGCTCGATGGATACTTCCGGCTCTTTTTCCACAATTTCTCCCCGGGTTTTCTGAATGGTTTCTTCCAGCAGCTTCACGTATAAGTCATACCCGATGGCGGCCATATGGCCGTGCTGTTCACCACCCAGCAAATTCCCGGCGCCACGGATTTCCAGGTCCCGCATGGCAATTTTGAAACCGGCGCCGAATTCGGTAAATTCTTTGATGGCTTTCAGCCGTTTTTCAGCAATTTCAGTGAGAATCTTTCCTTTTTCCACCATCAGATAGGCATATCCCTGGCGGTTGGAGCGGCCCACTCGGCCCCGAAGCTGATAGAGCTGAGAAAGACCCAGCTGGTCGGCGTTTTGAATCATGATGGTGTTGACGTTGGGAATGTCCAGCCCGTTTTCGATGATGGTGGTGCATACCAGTACATCATAGCTGCCTTCGTAATAGTCCAGCATCAGTTTTTCCAGTTCGTTTTCGTTCATCTGGCCGTGGCCGACGCCAATGCGTAAATGCGGAAAACGGCGGGCCAGTCCATTGGCAACGGAATAAATGCCTTCCACCCGATTGTAGACATAATATACCTGGCCTCCCCGGCTGGTTTCCCGTTCGATGGCGTCTGCCACCAGAGAAGGGTTGTGGGGCACCACATAGGTTTGCACAGGAAAGCGTTCTTCCGGCGGATCTTCAATGGTGCTCATATCCCGAATGCCCACCATGGCCATGTGCAGGGTTCGCGGAATCGGTGTGGCGGTAAGGGTCAGTACGTCTACATTAGCCCTCATCTTTTTAAGCCGTTCCTTATGCTTCACACCAAAACGCTGTTCTTCATCCACCACCAGAAGGCCCAGGTCTTTGAATGCCACATCCGTTGACAGGAGTCGGTGGGTGCCGATGACCACGTCGATGATGCCGTTTTTCACATCTTTGAGGAGTTTTCGCTGCTGGGCGGGTGTGCGAAAACGGCTCAGCATTTCCACCCGGATGGGAAAGGGGCTAAAGCGTTCCCGAAAAGTGTTGAAATGCTGTTGGGCCAGGATGGTGGTTGGTACCAGAACGGCGGCCTGCTTGCTGTCGGCAACGGCCTTAAAGACGGCTCGCAGAGCCACTTCTGTTTTTCCATAGCCCACATCTCCGCAAAGGAGACGGTCCATAGGCCGTTCCTGTTCCATGTCTGCTTTTACTTCTTTGATGGTTTTCAGCTGGTCCGGGGTTTCTTCGTAGGGAAACAGGTATTCAAACTGTTCCTGCATCTCTGTATCCTTCGCAAAAGCATATCCTTTTTGTCTTTTCCTTTTGGCGAACAGCTCCAACAGTTCGTCGGCCATGTCTTCGATGGCTTTCTGAACTTTGGTTTTGGTGCGGGTCCATTCCGTACCTCCCATGCGGTTCATTTTCGGCGGCCGGTCTTCGCTGCCAATATATTTTTGAATTAAATCCATTTGATCCGTCGGTACATAGAGGTGGTCGGCGCCGGCGTAGCCGATTTTCAGGTAGTCCTTCGTAATGCCATCCACGGTAAGGCTTTCGATGCCAAGATACTGACCGATGCCATGGTTTTCATGCACCACGTAACTTCCCGGCTTCAATTCCACAAAAGACTGCAGAGGCCTTCCTTCCTGTTTAGAGCGGCGTGGCTTTTTCTTTTTATAGGCGCCAAAAATCTCCAGATCCGACATGATATGCAGTCCGGCGTTGACGTATTCAAATCCTTTATGAATGCTGCCTTGAATGATATAGACGGTCCCCCGGGGCATTTCTTCCGCTGATGTCAGGTCTTCTACCAGAAATCGCACCGGTACATAGGCTTCCCGGAGGGTTTCCAACAGTTTAAGGGCTTTTTCCTTTCCCGGTGTCAGCAGGATAATCCGATTGTCTTTTTTCAGTAGGCTGCGAAGTTCTTCCAGCAGGTAGCTCATTTTACCCTGAAAGGATGGGATGCTTCTGGTGGTGAAGTTGATAACGCTTTCCGGCGGAAAGTCTGCTTCGCTGCGAGGCAGCAGGTCCATGGTGAACACTGTGTGCTGACGAATGGATGTTTTCAGCTCTTTCGCTTCCTGGAGGCACTGGCTTCGCTGGGGAAGAATCGCTCCTTCCTCCAGCAGGGCGGAGATTCGTTCTTTCCACTGATCTGCTGTGTTTTCTGCTGCGGTTCTGAGGCGCAGAGGTTCATTCAATAGTACGGTGGATCCTGGCTGAAGATAGTCCAACAAGGAATGGTTTCCGCCGTAGACGATGGACTGAAAACCTTCAATCTCTTTGCTCCTCCACCCGTGCTCCAGCTTTTCCAGTGTTTGTGACAGCATTTGACTGATTCTGGGGTTGCCGGCCTTTTTTCGGGATTCTTTTTCCAGTTCTTCCTTTATATGTTGCTTCAAGCGTTGCTGATGTTCCGCCAATGCAATCCATTCTGTCGCCGGGTAAAGGCTGATGCTGTGAATTTTTTCCACGGATTGTTGGGTGGCCAGGTCGAAACGGCGAAGGGAGTCCACTTCTTCATCGAATAGTTCAATTCGAAGGGGCTGTTCCTCTGTTGGCGGGAACACATCAATGATGTCGCCCCGAATGCTGTAGTCGCCTTTTTCTTCTACCTGATCTCTTCGTTGATAACCCTGATCATAGAGGATTTGGAGCAGGTTTTTCAGACTAAGCTCCCGGCCCAGGGTAATGTCAATTCTCAGCTTTCGAAACAGCTCCGGTGGCGGCAGCTTGATCAAAAGGGATTCCATGGAGGCGGTGACGATGACTGGCTTTTGCTGACTCAGGGTCATCATGGTTTTTAACCGGTCTTCTGCCTGAAAGCCGCCAATGGAGGCGGACTCGTGGAGCGCCCATTCTCTTCCGGAAAAATGGACCGGTTCTATGGGCGCAAAGAAGCGAAGGTCTTCCGTCAGCTCTTTGGCCTGGGTTTCTGTTTCGGTGATGATCAGCATCTGTTTTTTATGTTCAGCAAAAATGCCCGCCGTCAGGTGGGCTTTTTGTCCGTCCAAGAGGCCGTATAAGCCGATGGTTTGTTCCCGTCGATTCAGGGCTTCCATGACTTGCTGGAACTCTCTGGATTCTTTCAGGGGAAGCAGTGTGCTTTTTCCGTTCATGTTAGAACTCCTTATAAAAGCAGCTGAAAAACAGCTAAAAGTTGAAGGTTTAAAGTTGAAAGCAAACATACAGATCAAAAAGATATAAGATCAAAAGATTTAAGGTCAAAAGATTGAAGGGTTGTGGCTTCGGGCCGAGCAGACTGTGTAGAGACTTGCTCAGACGCCTGACCCTCGCCGAGACAAGCTCGGCTCTAAAGGCGAATCGAGCTCAGCTCAGGACAGGGAGCCCCTGAACTCGCTGAGATGCGCTCAAACAGCAGGGTCTCCGATTCTGTCCTTCTCCTCGCTCTTTTGATAACAATGGGTCAGGCATTGTCTTCGCAAGTCCTACAACAGTCCTTCTGCCCTGATCGGTGACAGCTGGCTGGTTGGGAACCACCATCTTCTGGAACCTGCAACGGCTGCCCACGCCGCTCGCTAAGAGGAGCTGAACCAGTGCTTTGGCAGACAATGGTTGAGCGATTCCAATCAAAAGAGCGATTCGAAGGGAAGATCAGGAACCCCTGCTGTTAGAGCCGC
>SLLE01000168.1 GCA_007134225.1 Tindallia sp. | reverse complement strand
CCTTTCAGGATGAACTTAACTGTTCGTATGCTTTCCTGAAAGCATTAAGAGCCTTATCCAAATCTTCTCTTGAGTGGGCTGCTGATATTTGAGTTCGGATACGCGCTTTTCCTTTTGGAACCACCGGAAAGAAAAATCCTATGACATAAATACCTTCTCCCAAAAGAAATGAAGCCATTTTTTGTGCCAATACTGCATCTCTCAGCATTACCGGAACAATCGGATGCTCTCCTGGAACCACATCAAACCCTATATCACTAATTTTTTCACGGAAATACCTGGTATTACTCTCAAGCCGATCACGATACTCTGTTGATTCCTGAAGCATGATGAGCACTTCTACAGATGCTGCAGCAATTGCTGGAGCCAACGTATTGGAAAACAAGTAAGGGCGGCTCCTTTGTCTAAGTAAGTCGATGATCTCAGCTTTACCACTTGTATATCCTCCACTGGCGCCTCCAAGTGCTTTTCCAAGGGTTCCGGTTATGATATCCACACGACCCATCACATCGCAGTGTTCATGAGTCCCTCTACCGGTTTTTCCCATAAATCCAACGGCATGGCTGTCATCCACCATCACCATGGCGCCATAAGATTCCGCCAGATCACAAATGCTCTTTAAATCCGCAATGATTCCATCCATGGAAAAAACACCGTCCGTCGCAATCAGGCAAACGCCTGAGCCGTCCCACTGTTTTAGTTTACTCTCTAAATCTTTCATATCATTGTTCTGATAGATCATTCTTTTTGCTTTGCATAACCGCATACCATCAATAATGCTGGCATGGTTGAGTTCATCGCTGATAATAGTGTCATCAGCTGTCAGAATGGTCTCAAACAATCCACCGTTTGCATCAAAACAGGAAGAATACAAAATGGTATCCTCCATGCCCAGGAAATGACTAAGATTTTCTTCTAATTGCTTATGAACCGATTGGGTGCCACATATAAAACGTACAGAGGAAAGTCCATAACCCCAGTTATCATAACTCTTTTTTGCAGCTTCCATCACCCTGGGATGATTTGCCAATCCCAGATAATTATTGGCACATAAGTTGATCACATCTGACTGCTTAGTGGTAGTAATTCGTGAGCTTTGAGCACCAGCTAATATACGCTCTTCCTTCCATAATCCCTGTTCTTTGATTTCTTCCAGCGTTTTACGATATCGCTCCTGAACTTCCGGAGTAATCATCCTCATCTTCCTTTCGTTGTTAAAGGCTTTTAGTCCCAGGAGAGCAACACTTTACCAGAATCTCCTGAGGCCATAATACGGAAAGCTTTTTCGAATTCAGTGTAGTGGAATCGATGCGTAATAACAGGAGATATGTCCAATCCAGACTGAATCATGCTGGTCATTTTATACCAGGTTTCATACATTTCCCGTCCATAGATTCCCTTGATGGTTAGACCGTTAAAAACGACAGTATTCCAATCAATGACTGTATCTGGCTGTTGAATTCCCAGTATTGCAATTTTGCCTCCATGACACATGTTTTTCAGCATGGATTGAAATGCAGATGCGTTTCCAGACATTTCCAAACCAACGTCAAAACCTTCTTTCATTTCTAATTGATGAAAAGCATTTTCTATGGTTGTTTCCTTTACATTAATCGCCATGGTCGCTCCCATTTTACGAGCCAGTTTCAGGCGATATTCGTTAATGTCCGTGATAACGACATGTCTCGCTCCAGCATGCCTTGCAACAGCAACAGCCATAATGCCAATCGGTCCGGCACCAGTAATCAGAACATCTTCACCCAATACGTCGAAACTTAGGGCCGTATGAACTGCATTTCCAAAGGGATCAAAGCAGCTCAATACCTCCAGGGAGATATTAGGGTCACAATGCCATATATTGGTTACCGGAATAGACAGATACTCCGCAAAAGCACCTGGCCGATTCACGCCGACTCCGCTGGTGTTCATACATAAATGTCGCCTTCCAGCCAGACAATTGCGACACCGTCCGCATACCACATGGCCTTCTCCGGATACAATTTCACCAATTTCAACATCATGAACATTTTCACCCATGGCCACAACTTCACCGACAAACTCATGACCGATAGTCATTGGAACAGGGATCGTTTTCTGTGACCAATCATCCCATTGATATATGTGGACGTCCGTGCCACATATAGAGGTTTTTTTAATTTTAACCAGCACATCATTTTTACCGACTTTCGGCTCTGGAACTTCCTCCAGCCAAAGACCAGGCTTTTCGTATTTTTTTACTAATGATTTCATTCCTGCCAACGCCTTTCCGGAAAAATTAAGGTTTTTATTTATTTCCGTTCTGACTTTCATCACTCCATAACTTCGATTTCATTGAATGATACTTTATTTGAAAATAGCTTCAAAAGAATCTCTTGCAGCTTCCAGCGTTTGATCGATGACCTGATCATCGTGGCAAACAGAAAGGAACCAGGATTCAAACTGTGATGGCGGTAAGTAGATGCCTCTTTCCAGCATTTCACGGAAAAACTGTCCATACATATCTGTATCAGACTTTGACGCACTTTCATAATCCGTCACTGGTTGATCTGTGAAAAAGATGCTGAGCATGGAGCCGACCCGATTGATGGTCGCCTTCACATCATATTCCTGTATCAGAGTACGCAGACCCCGCTCCATTTTCATGGTCTGTCGATCTAGCTGCTGGTAGATATGTCCGTTATTAAGCAGTTTATGCAATGTGTGGTATCCGGCCGTCATGGCCAATGGATTTCCAGACAGGGTACCAGCCTGATAAACCGGCCCTTTTGGCGCCATCAGTTTCATCACATCAAAACGGCCGCCAAAAGCACCCACCGGCAAGCCGCCTCCGATTATCTTGCTATAGCAAGTTAAGTCAGGCTTCACATTATAAAGGTATTGAGCTCCTTCAAAAGCTACTCGGAAACCAGTCATCACTTCATCCAAAATAAGCAGACTTTCATATTCTTCCGTTACTTCACGAAGGGTTTGTGCAAATTCCATGGTCATGGGAACCACTCCCATGTTACCGGCAACCGGTTCTGCAATCACTGCCGCTATTTCGTGTCCCTGTTCACTGAAAAGTTTGCGGACTGCATTTTCATCGTTATAGGGAGCAGTAATCGTATTTTCCACGACACTTTCCGGAACTCCCGGACTTCCTGGAATCCCTTGTGTCATTATTCCAGATCCTGCTTGCACCAAAAGTCCGTCAGAGTGACCATGATAATTTCCGCTGAACTTCAGAATCTTTGATCTTCCGGTGAAGGCTCTTGCCAGTCTTAAAGCTGTCATGACAGCCTCCGTTCCAGAATTCACCATTCTTATTCGCTCAACAGAGGATACATTGTCTACAATCATGGAAGCCAGCATGTTCTCTAATTCAGTAGGCGCTCCAAAGCTGGTCCCATTTTGCAGCGCCTTTTCCAGGGCTCGAATCACATCCGGGTCTGCATGACCTAAAATCATTGGTCCCCAGGACAAAACATAATCCAGATATGAATTGCCATCCACATCTGTTATGGTTGCACCTTTTCCATGTTGAATAAATACAGGATCCATGTCCACAGCCGAAAACGATCTAACCGGACTATTGACTCCGCCTGGCATCAACGTAAGGGCCCTTTCGTACATTGCTCGTGAGTTTTCATTATTCATAAGATAATTTCTCCTCTCTTTCCTCTTCATCGTATGCTTCTTCAAAATTCACACAATCGTAGTTTAGCAAACGATCCAACAATTCTCCTGCTTCCTCTCCCCTTCCTTCCAATCCTACCTGCTTTAATTGGTGAATCGGGGTTCTCCACATTTTCTTTATCAGGCTGTATGCAAAAGCCTCTATGTTCTTTTGATCCTTTTGAGACAAATGAGGCATTCTCCGAAACAAATCCTGTATTTCGTTGTTTGTCATTTCTCTTGAATATTGCTGAATAGCTTGAATACGGGGATACACCGGTAAACATCGATGCCAGTCGAGAAATTCCTTTTCCTTATCCCTGATACTCATCTGAATCAATTTGAGTTTTCCGGTTCTCTTTTCCATGCTTTCTCTGGCAACCTCTTCCAGTTGATCCAAATCATAGAGCTGTACGCCCGGCAATTTTGCAATGCCGGGATCAATATCACGCGGAATTGCAATGTCCGTCATGATAATTCGTCTGCCATTTCGATGATATTGCATGAATTGAGTTTTTTCCACTACCATATGTGGTGCGGAAGTCGCACTAATCACCCAGTCTACGCTACCTATCACCTCATGTCTGTCATCAAAAGGAACTCGTGAAATTTTTGATCGATCCTGTTCACAGATGCCAGTCAGCAACTCACTTCTCGTTGCTATATAAACGTGTTCCGCATTAGAAGCAATCAGGTGTCGAATCGCAGATCGACTCATCTCTCCACGTCCCAATACCAGAACTTTTACGTTTTCAAAAGAACCAAATATTTTTTCTCCCTGCTTCACTGCAATAGAAGCGATGGAGAGAGGGTTTTCAGATATGGCTGTCTCATTTTTAATTTTTTTCCCAAGTGTAATCCCACACTGAAATAGCTTGTTGAGCACCTTGCCCGTTGCTCCAAAATCCCTGGCAGCGTGATAGGCATCTTTGATTTGACCTAATATTTGATCTTCTCCAAGAACCAGAGAATCCAAACCACAACACATACGAAAAAAATGACGAACAGCTGGAACTTTATGATAAAAGTGTGCTTGCATGATCTCATCTTCAAAACCAAAAAAATCCCGATAAAAACAGTCGAGTCTCTTCTTTCCATCTACCCCTTGATCCGCTTCATAAATCACTTGACTGCGATTACAGGTGGAAAGAATGACACAACTTCTGATTCCGTCCATTTCAAGAATTTTATTATAAGCATCTTCGAGCTCAGAAGGCTTGAACGCGGCTCTTTCTCTCACTTCAACAGGTGCACTTTTATAATGCATTCCATAGATACCAATATTCATAATAGTCATCCCTCCTTATTGGAACAGGGTAAAAAATATAAACAGCGATTTTATCATATCAAAAAAGCATCATTTCGACAAGTTCAACGAGGAAAGCGTGCTTGTTAATATGCGTTGGAATCTTGAAGATTTTGCTCGGTATCTAGCTGTCGTAGCATAATAAAAAAGCCTCCTGAGCAATCAGGAGGCTGTTTCTTCCTTATTTTCTTTCTTTTTCTTCTTCGTGTCTGATTGACGGTAAATCACTGTCGGCTGGATATTGTTTAAAATAGTCTCTTTGGTGATAACCACTTTTTCCACATCTTCCCGGGATGGAATATCATACATGATGTCCATCATCATGGTCTCCATGATTCCACGAAGTCCACGGGCTCCCGTTTTAGTCTCTTTTGCTTTTTGAGCAATCAGTTCAAAGACACCTTTTTCAAAATCAAGATTTACGTGATCCATTTCAAACAGTTTCTGGTACTGCCTCACCAAGGCATTTTTGGGTTCTGTCAGAATCCGTACAAAAGCTTCTTCATCAAGAACATCCAATGTCGCCACCACCGGCAGCCTTCCAACCAATTCCGGAATTAATCCATATTTCAAAAGATCTTCCGGTTGAATCATCTTCAGCAGGGCACCTATATCCATTTCTTGTTTGCTTTGTATGTCAGCACCAAAGCCCATGGCTTTTTTACCGACACGTTTTTGGATAATATTCTCAATCCCATCGAAAGCACCACCGCAAACAAACAGGATATTACTGGTATTGATCTGAATAAACTCCTGGTGAGGATGCTTTCTGCCACCCTGAGGCGGAACTGAAGCAACGGTCCCTTCAAGAATTTTCAGCAATGCCTGCTGAACTCCCTCCCCGCTGACATCACGAGTGATAGAAGGATTTTCGGACTTGCGGGCAATTTTATCCATTTCATCAATGTAGATAATCCCTTTTTCTGCTTTTTCAATATCATAGTCAGCTGCCTGTATAATTTTCAGCAGAATATTTTCTACGTCTTCCCCTACATAACCAGCTTCTGTCAGGGAAGTGGCATCCGCAATGGCAAATGGGACATTCAATAGTTTCGCCATTGTCTGCGCTAGCAGTGTCTTTCCGGAACCAGTAGGTCCCAGCAGCATAATGTTACTCTTTTGCAGATCAACATCGTCTGATTGCTGCTCTGCATTAATTCGCTTGTAGTGGTTGTATACCGCTACAGCTAATGTCTTCTTCGCATGCTCCTGCCCGATGACATACTGATCCAGTATGTCTTTAATTTCCTGGGGTTTTGGCAGGTCCAGCAGATCCACTTCAATGTTCTCGTCCAATTCCTCTTGAATGATTTCCTGGCACAGCTCAATGCACTCATCACAAATATAGACATTTGGTCCGGCAATTAATCGACGTACCTGATCCTGTGATTTTCCGCAAAAGGAACATTTAAGCTGCTTTTTTTCTTCATAGCGTGCCATCCGTTACACCTCATTTTCTTATTTCCTGGACGCAATGACTTCGTCAATCAATCCATATTCTCTCGCTTCATCCGCAGACATGAAAAAGTCGCGGTCTGTATCTTTCTGAATTCTTTCCAATGGCTGACCTGTTCTCTCTGAAAGGATTCGATTTATGGTTTCACGAGTTTTCAGAATCCGTTCCGTATGAATTCGAATATCTTCTGCCTGTCCGCGTGTTCCGCCTAAAGGCTGGTGAATCATCAATTCCGCATTTGGAAGGGCATAACGCTTTCCTTTAGCGCCAGCGCCAAGCAGGAACGCTCCCATGCTAGCAGCCATTCCGATACAGATGGTAGAGACATCCGGCTTTACATAGTTCATTGTATCATATATTGCCATCCCAGAGGTAATGGATCCACCCGGACTGTTTATATACAACTGAATATCCTTATCCGGATCTTCAGCTTCCAGAAAAATCAGCTGAGCAACGACAAGTCCTGCATTTACGTCATTAATCTCTTCATTTAATAATATAATTCGATCTTTCAGCAGCCTGGAATAAATATCGTAGGATCGTTCACCACGATTTGTCTGTTCTACTACTATTGGAACCAGTGACATCTTAAGACCTCCTGTTACTTATTATCTTGCAGTTTCTGTTTATCCTTCATCCTCGGAAATCATTTCGACAACTTCTTCTGCATCACTTTCCTGCTTCGGATCAATTGTCTTTTCCATTATCGTAGCATTTTCCACCAGAAAATCAATGGTTTTTTTCAACACAACATTGTCTTCAAAGATTTTTTTACCATGCAGAGCTACCTTCTCTTTAAAATCATCTAAATCCTGATTATATTGTTCTGCCACTTTTTTAATTTCTTCTTCCAGTTCATCTTCTGAAGCCGTGATGTTTTCCAACTCAGTGATTTTGTCTAACACCAGCTGGTCTTTCACGGTTCTTTCAGCATCAGGACGCATTTTTTCCTTCAGGTCTTCTTCCGTTGTGCCTGTCATCTGATAGTACATCTCAAGTCCAATGCCCTGGGAGGTCATTTGTTGGTTAAAGTCCTGAAGCATTTTATCTACCTGTCTGTCAATAACAGCATTTGGAATATCCACAGACACTTTCTCCGTCACTTTTTCAACAACTGATGCCCGAAGTTCCTGGTCGCTTCTCTGTGCAGCCTGTTCTTCCTGTTTTTTGCGAAGGTCGGCTTTTAATGTCTCCAAGGTATCAAATTCCGAAACATCCTTGGCAAACTCGTCATCCAGCTCCGGCAACTCTTTTTCTTTTATTTCATGAATCTTTACTTTAAAATCCACCTCCTGGCCGGCAAGTTCTTCTGCCTGGTACTCTTCCGGGAAGGTAATCTGGATGATGTTTTCTTCACCAGCTTTCATGCCGATCATTTTTTCTTCGAATCCAGGGATAAACTGACCTGAGCCAATTTCCAGGGTGTGGTTTTCTGCTTTTCCGCCTTCGAATACTTCTCCGCCAAGAGAACCTTCAAAATCAAAGATAACCGTGTCACCTTCCTGAATACCGCGGTTTTCAACGGCAACCATTCTTGCATTCTTTTCCTGCATCTGTTTCAGTTCGGCTTCAATGTCCTCTTCGGTTACCGGATAAAGATTCTTTTCTGCTTCAACACCTTTGTATCCCTCTACCAAAACATCCGGCATGATTTCAATATCAGCAAGAAATACAACATCTTCACCTTTTTCCAGTTTTTCAATATCCACCTGCGGTTGATCGACTGGATCCAAATCATGTTCTTCCAATGCTTTTTCATAAGCATCCGGGAAGGAAAAATTGATGGCTTCCTCAAAAAAAACTTCAACCCCATAATTCATTTCAACAATTTTGCGGGGTGCTTTCCCTTTTCGAAATCCTGATATGTTGAATTTGGACTTCATCTTGTTATAGGCTTTGTTAATCGCTTTGTCAAATTCCTCCGGACTAACAACAATTCTTAGTGAAATGTTGTTTCCTTCCTGCTTAATAATCTCTGAGCTCATTCGTGTCCTCCTCTATCTATTCGGTTTTATTTATTTTAATGCAGGCCGACGCCTCTTTCTATTGAAAAGCAACAGGTTCCAACAGGTTCCTGCTGCTGACTATACTTAGTCTACCGAATTTTACCCTTATTGTCAATAAAAGCCTTATTAAAAGCCTTATGAATTCTGTCATCCCTTCATTGCAATTCATTTGACAGGTTATGACAATTGGTTATATAATTTGGTATTAATAATGGAAGGAGGTTGTCGGATGATTGAATTCAAAAAATTGTCTAAATCCTACGACGGTGAGACAAATGTCGTCGATCGACTGGATATGACTATCAACGATGGAGAGTTGGTTGTTCTGATAGGCGAAAGTGGCTGCGGAAAAACCACCACCATGAAAATGATTAACCGGCTGATCGAACCCACCGGCGGTGAGATATTGATTGACGGAAAGAATATCATGGACATGAATCCTATTCAATTACGACGCAACATTGGCTATGTCATTCAAAAAGTCGGTTTGATGCCACATATGAGCGTCGGTGACAATATTGAACTGGTGGCTTATCTCAAAAACTGGGACAAGAAGAAAAGGCGCGAACGGTCCAGAGAGCTTTTAAAACTGGTAAACCTGGATCCGGATCAGTATATTGACCGGTATCCTAATGAACTGAGTGGTGGTCAGCAACAGCGTATTGGCGTTGCCAGAGCACTGGCAGTCAACCCGGATGTTATACTAATGGACGAACCTTTTAGCGCAGTCGATCCTCTGACCAGGGAAACACTTCAGGAAGAGCTTATTAAATTGCAAAGTGAGGTTCAAAAAACCATTGTTTTTGTTACCCACGATATGGATGAAGCACTGAAACTTGGGGATAAAATTGCTGTGATGCAGGGAGGTAAAATTATCCAGTATGATTCTCCGGAAAAAATCTTAAAGGAGCCAGTTAATTCTTTTGTCGAATATTTCGTTGGAAAGGATCGATTGTGGAAATCTCCGGAAATGCTTCATGCCAGAGATATTATGCAAAAGAGACCTGCTGTGGTGCTGGAGCACCGAACACCGGCCTATGCACTGGAAGTCATGAGAAAGCGTGATACAGATTTCCTGGTTGTGGTAGATGCGCCTTATGATCAGCCGCAAAAAATGCTGGGAGTTGTAACGCCCAAAGAGCTGAAAGGCAAGGGCATGGTGGAAAACAATCATATGATAGACATTATGAGAACGGATTATCCTACAGTGACAGAACGCACCAGCATGGTAAAAGTGTTGAATCTTATGAAACAGCAACATTTACATTATGTGCCTGTTATCGAAGAAAACAGTAATATCCTGACAGGTATGATTACCCACGGAAGCATTGTCAATATTATTACGGACGCTTTAGTGGAATCAGAAATCGGAAAGGGGGAATCCTAAATGGAACGACCAAGTTTCTTTGCGTTTTTTATGAGTCGATTTCCGGATGTAGTCAGTCAAACCATAACGCATCTTCAAATCACTGGACTGGCTGTCTTTATAGCTGTATTAGTAGGAGTTCCCATAGGTATTTATATCACCCGCAACAAAATAATTGCACGTAATGTCCTGGGTATTGCCAACGTGATGCAAACACTGCCAAGTTTGGCCCTCTTCGGTTTATTAATTCCATTATTGGGTATTGGTTTTAATCTAGCCGTCGTTGTATTGTTCCTTTATGCTTTGCTTCCCATCATTAAAAACACCTATACCGGCATTGTTGGTGTCGATGACTCGTTGATCGAGTCCGGGCGAGGCATGGGAATGACGAACACACAATTGTTGAGAATGGTTCAGATTCCACTGGCATTGCCTGTTATCATGGCAGGAATCCGAATTGCGACTGTTATCAACATTGGTACGGCTACAATTGCTGCACTTATTGGTGCGGGCGGACTTGGTAGCTTTATTTTCCGGGGAATCTCCATGGGGAACAATAACCTTATCTTGACAGGAGCCATCCCAGCCGCTATACTCGCTTTGGTAGTGGACTGGGTTTTGGGTCTGATCGAATATCGAATCACACCCAAGGGAGTCCGGAAGTAAAGGCATGAAAACAAACGATGAGAAAAGGGGGAATTAGTGCAATGTTTCAGAAAAACAGTAAGTTTATGCTTCTATTGGTAGTGATATTGGCTTTTAGTTTGTTTGCTTCTGGTTGTGGCGGTGACGCCCCGGAGGAAGCTCCGGCAGAGGAACCTGAAAACGGCGTGGAAGAACCTGTGGAGGAAGGTCCTGAAGGTGGCGAGGTGACGATTGGTACCAAGAACTTTACTGAATCCATTTTACTTGCCAATATCTTCGCTGTAATGATCGAAGAAAACACCAATATGATTGCGAATGTGCAGGAGCTTGGTGGCACCATGGTTGCTTTTGAAGCGCTACGAAATGACGACATTCAGCTTTACCCTGAATATACAGGCACCGGGTACATTAATATGCTGGAAGAAACTGAAATTTTGCCTGCAGAGGAAACCTACGAAATAGTACAGCAAGAGTTTCAGGAACGTTGGAATCTTCAGTGGATGCAGCCGCTTGGTTTTAACAATACCTACACTCTGGCCCTTCGCCAGACCATGATTGACGAGTTAGGCCTCACCACCTTCAGCGATCTTTTGGATCATGATGAGGATCTTGTTTTTGGCGGCACCACTGAATTTGTCGAAAGACAAGACGGCCTCCCAGGCTTGGTGGATGCTTATGGTTTTGAATTCGGTAATGTGTTGGATCTGGACCCCGGCCTGATGTATACGGCGGTGCAAAGTGAAGACGTGGATATTATCAGCGCCTTTGCAACAGATGGACGAATACCGGCGTATGAGCTTGGCATTTTGGAAGACGACCAAAGCTTCTTCCCTCCATATTATGCCGCTCCGCTGATTCGCAGTGACGCTCTTGAACAATATCCGCAACTGGAAGTGTTAAATCAGCTTCATAATATGATTGATGACGAAACCATGGCTGAGCTCAATTTCCGCGTGGATGAAATGGGAGAAACAGAAGATGCGGTAGCACGCGACTTCCTGTCGTCCGTCGGCTTGATCTAATTCATCTAATCAATCATCATAAGAAACACAGCAAAAGAGAAACCGCCATTTCAGGGGTTTCTCTTTTTTTCTTTTACCTCTGCTTTCCTTAACAGGTTTCCCATCGACCAACCTGTTTTGCCAGACGGGGATCAGGATAGAAACGCTTAAAAATTTCGTAATAATAAAGCTCTTCCTTTGATCTAATTTGGATACCATCTTCTTCTATAATGGCTTCTTGCCTCTTTTTCAATGCCTCATCACTGATGCTGTCTTCCATGAAATCACGAATACAGTCTTTTGCACCGCTTCCTTCCGAAAACTCCTGTTTATCTCTCCAGATGATTTCTTCAGGCACCTGATTCATTCCATGAAAAGCCTTTCGTAAGATCCATTTTTCAACGACACCATTCTTCTCCTGCTTTAATTTCCAGTCCACAGGAATCTTCAGCGCATATTCCATTAATTCGCGATCAAGAAAAGGCGTTCTTACTTCTATGCCATTCGCCGCACTCATCCGGTCTCCACGTTGAAGCCCAATATGATGCAGGCTGTTGATGACACGAATTAATTCTTCGTCCAATTCTTGAGGATCTTCAAAATCCTTCAGGTAATCATAACCACTGAATAATTCATCGGCACCTTCTCCTGACAATACCAAATCAACGTGTTTTGAAGCCATTTGGAAAGCAAAATAATTTGGAATGGCACTTCGTACCAAAGAAGGTTCGAAAGATTCCAGGTAATAGATCACCCGGGGAAGTGCTTCAATCATTTCTTCCAGTCTATATTCATACTCATAATGCTCTGTCCCGAGTGCTTCAGCCACTTCTCTTGCAGCTACGATATCCTGAGACCCCTGCGCACCGACACAAAATGACTTTCGAGGCAGCGGACTGATTTCTCTTACAATTCCTGCCACCAGACTGCTGTCCAACCCACCAGAGAGCATTAAACCAACTTCCTTAGGACCGTCCAAGGAAAGTTCCACTGCTTCCGTCAGGTAACTCCTGATGGTTTGCATCACCTTTTCCATGTTTTCCTGTTTGGCTTTTATTTTATCCTTCATCGGTACAACTTCGTCAAATTCAACAAATCCATTCTCAGAATGATAGTAATATCCTGGTGGAAACGGATGAACTTCTCTTTTAAAATCGGTTAGCGATTTCATTTCCGATGAAAAAATCAGCTGACCTTCTCCTTTAACATAATATAATGGTTTGGCTCCAAGATAATCCCTGGCTGCCACCAATACCGGCTCGGCAGAACGATAGTCTGCTACCAGAAACGCAAAAGGACCCTCTAGTTTTTTCACAAACCCGACCCCTTCTTTCTCATAGAGATCCAGTAATGTCCGTTTCTTTTCAGAGCACATTTGACCTATCTCACCATCGCATACCATATAAATGCTTCTGTCCTTATTGGCATAGGCTTCTTCAAGATTACCTGCAACTGGATGGTTCATACTTCGATGTCCGATACAAACATTTTGTTTTGAAAATACTATTTCTTTTTCCGGTCCTCTGTGTTTCATTTTATTCAACAGACTTGGAACATTGTTCCTTTTCCCACCATTTTTTCCCATCATTCCCGCTATAGCAGCCATGAGTTTAATACCACCTTTTTTAAATTCCTTATTCGTTTACATGTTAAAGGGTATCATGCTCCTATAAACATTGCAAATACAATGTTTATCTTAAAATGAACACAGCTCTTATCCGCCGTAACGAGTAAGAGCTGTGTTCATTTGCCTCCTGCAACCTCTTAATTAGGTGCTTTCTCTCTCAATTACTTCGTAATCCAATACAACATCCGAAGCACCAATGCTTTCATGTTGGAGAATCTTCGTGAGGAGCCTCATGGCTATGGCTCCCATTTCGTACATTGGCTGTCCAATTGTCGACAGGGAAGGATACACTTTTCCTGAGATATCCACATTATCAAATCCCATGATGGCCACATCCTCCGGAATTTTGAATCCATCCTCCAAGATTGCACGGCTGGCACCAATGGCCATTTCATCACTGCAAACAAAAACAGCCGTTGGTGGTTCCGGTAATGCCATCAGGGTTTTAGCTCCTTCGTAACCACTTTTATAGCGATAGCCGCCTTCCACAATCAGCTCTTCCTGCACCTGCATTCCTTTCTCTTCCATGGCGCGACGATACCCTTTCAATCGAGCCTGTCCCATCATAGGGTCTTTCATTTTACCAGTTATGACACCCACACGATGATGCCCACGATTTAGAAGAAATTCAACAGCCTCTTTTGCTGCCTTCTCGTTGTTAATGGTGACAGAAGGAAGATCTGCTGCTTTTCCACCAATAAGGACAACTGGAATATCAGAACTTATCATTTCATTTCGAAGTTCTTCCGAAACATGATTGCCCATAAAGATCAACCCGTCTATCTGTTTTTCTTCCAGTTCAGCGAAATACTGGAGCTCTTTTTCTTCGTTCAAGTCCGTATTGCAAAGAAAAATCGTATATTCATACATATTGGCAACGTCTTCAATTCCTCTTACCACTTCCGGATAGAATTGGTTGGCAATATCCGGCGTCATAATACCAATAGACTGTGTATGCTTTATTTTCAAGCTGCGCGCAATGGCATTAGGCCTATATCCAAGCTCTTCAATGGCATCCAGTACCTTATCCTTTGTTTTTGGTTTTACCGGCTTGCTATTGTTAATGACTCTCGAAACCGTGGATATGGAAACACCCGCTTTTCGGGCTACATCCTTAATATTAAATTTCATTGCCTTCCTCCTGTTCTACTTCAAGCAAGAATCTTTATCCACTTGATGCGATTCAAACTTCTGAGAGCAAACATTATGATTGCTCCTCTTGCCTTTCATTGTATGCTTTCGAATGTATTAGAATTGTACCACAGACAAAAGGCTGTCGCAATGCAGACAGGAAGGTCATAACAAAGAAAAAGCGCCCGAAGGCGTCTAAGCAATGGTTTCGGTATATTTTCGATTATCGATATATCGAAAGCAAGCTATAAATAGGGTAAGCCCGGTGAAAATCAGGATTTGTTGTATTCGACCAACGGATAGTATTCCTGTAGGGGCAAAGACATATTTTACAACACCTACAACCTGGTTTTGTGGAATCGGCACCGGATCCTTCACCGGATTTCCATCCCCTTTGGTGATAAATTGACGTTTCCCTTCACCAATTTTTTCTATCCCAACAACCCGGTGGGTGGTACATGCTTGGTGACCCCGATAACACAAATAGGTGATGACATCGTTTTTTTCAATCAAAGCCGGATCTGTTTGTTTCACAATCAAAACCGAACCGTTTTCGATTGTTGGCTCCATACTAACTCCCGAGACCTTAAATAATCGGTATCCTAACAGCCCAGGGGGAATGTCCGGTTGAAAAACCGTGACGATCGAAATGCTCAACAGAACAAGGCCTATGAGGGCCATCAGCCTTATATAAAGGTTTTTTTGTATGTCAGACATTTGTTGATGATCTGTAATTTTTTTTCCTGAAATCGTTTGCACCTTGATTCCTCCTTTCCTTACACAGCAATTCGTTCGGAAATTTCAGAATCGTTCTTTTATTCATTATCTCACATTTCAGGACATATTTCAAACTATTTAGGACGTATATCCTTTTTTTCCTCCATCACGTTTTCAAAATTTGTTGTTAGCTTGAAATATTTTGGGTATTGTGTATGATGTAGCCAGATGATTCTCGTGAATCTTCTGCGGTGATTTTATTTTCTATTTTATATCCCAATTACTGTGAGGTGATGCTTATACATTAATGAACTGACTCCGCAGGGTTTGACTTGAGTTGGAAACGTTTCAGAGAATAACTTTATCAGAAAGAAACTTTAGAAGGAGGGTACAAAGTGGATTCAATAATTCAATTAAGCAATTTTATCGGTAATATTGTTTGGGGACCTCCATTCCTCGTTTTACTTATTGGTACAGGACTTTATTTAACGATTCGTATAGGATTTTTTCAATTTACTCACCTGGGTCATGCCTGGAAAAATACCTTCGGTGGAATGTTCCGCAAAGACAAAGAGGAGGAAGAAGGCGGAGCCATCACCTCTTTCCAGTCCGTAGCCTCGGCCATGGCGGCCACCATCGGAGTCGGTAATATTGCCGGAGTTGCAACGGCCATCTTTCTTGGCGGACCGGGAGCCGTATTCTGGATGTGGCTTTCAGCACTGGTCGGTATGGCCACCAAATTCGGCGAAGCCGCTTTGGGTCTTAAGTTCCGAAATACCAATCCGGATGGCTCTTATTCCGGAGGGGTTATGCAGTACATTGAAAATGGATTGGGTTCAAGCTGGAAATGGCTTGCGGTATTATATGCCATCTTTGCCGGACTGGCTGCGCTGGGAATCGGTAACATGGTTCAGTCCAACACCGTGGCTACCGCCATGGTGGAGTTTGGTATTCCCCCATGGATCAGTGGCGTTGTGATCGTAATCCTGGTAGGTCTTGTTACCCTTGGCGGTATCGAACGGATTGCGAAAACAGCTGAAAGAGTAGTTCCAGTCATGGCGATAATTTATGTCACAGGATCTGTTATTATTCTTGTATTAAACATTACAGAAATTCCTGGCGCTTTGAGAGATATTTTCTATTATGCTTTTAATCCTTATGCGGCTGGCGCCGGTGGGGCCGGTGTTGCCGTTGCCACTACCATTCGCTTCGGAATCGCCCGTGGTGTATTCTCAAACGAAGCTGGTCTTGGCGCCGCATCCATTGTTCACGCGCAGGCGAAAAATGTTCCCAGCCGTCAGGGTATGTGGGGAATCTGGGAAGTCTTCATTGATACCATTGTTGTATGCAGTATGACCGCACTGGTTATTTTGACGACAGGCGCTCTTGGAACCGGAGAAACTGGAGCCGATCTGACCACAGCAGCTTTTAACAGAGGTCTTCCAGGACCAGGAGGGTATATCATCCTGATCTCTATCGTCTTCTTTGCCTACACAACCATGTTAACCTGGAACTTTTACGGCGAAAAAAGCTGGGAATACATCTTTGGAAATAAAATCGTCGTTCCATACCGACTTTTATTCCTTGCCTTCCTCTTCATCGGAGCCATTGGTGGCTTGGAAGTTATTTGGGGAGTTGCCGACACCTTGAATGGTTTGATGATCGCACCCAACCTGATTGCGTTGATCTTACTTGCCGGCGTTCTGGCGAGAGAGAAAAATGAATATATGGATAAGTTCAACCTGAAAAAATAAATAATCGTTTCGTAATTTTTATAACACTTTAAAAGACGAAAATCCCGCTGATCTTTTCAGCGGGATTTCTTTTTTGGTGAATTGGTTATCTTTAAAACTTTTCAAGTCTGATTCCAGTATCATGACCGTTCAGGTTTTGCTGCTCCATTCCTTCTTCTTCCGCCGTTTCGATGGACTGTGCTAAGGTTTCATCTTTAATATACGCTTCCCATAAATCAAGGGCTTTTTGAACGGCCGCATCTCCCTGGTAGAAGATTTGGATGTGATCCATTACTTCATAACCATTATTCTTTCTCATTTGCTGTACTTTGGAAACAAATTCTCTTGCCAGCCCTTCATTCACCAATTCTTCCGTTAAGATGGTATCTAAAATGACGAAGCGATTGTTTTCCATTTCCACCGTGAAGCCTTCCTTAGCTGAAATAGTAATCATCACATACTCTTTTGTAATCTCCTGAATTTCACCATCAAGATCAATTTCAATGCTTTCTCCGGCTTCCAATTTAGGTGCTGCTTCGTTGGCATCCAGTTTTCCTAATGCTTGTCCTAACGCTTTGATTTTCTTTCCAAAAACAGGGCCTGCTGCTTTAAAGTCAGGTTTTAAGCTGAAATTCATGTATTCATTCAAATCCTGCTCGAAAATAACTTCTTTTAGATTCAGCTCTTCTTTTAACAATGGTACCAGGTGACTGATATCCTTTTCGTATTTCCCGTCAATATGAATTTTTTGCAGCGGTTGACGTACTTTCAGACGTGTTTTTTCTCTTGCCGCTCGTCCCAGTGTCACTAAATGCCGAACCAGATCCATTCTCTCTTCAACGGCTGTATCCATCAAACCAGGATCCTGAACCGGTAAATAGGACGTATGAACGGATTCCTCCTCTGTCAGCTTCTGATAGATTTCGTCTGTGATAAAGGGCGCGAAGGAAGCTGCCAGTTGAACCACCCCAACCAGAATTTCGTAGGTTGTGTTGTAAACTGCTTTTTTATCATCTGAAAGTTCCGAAGCCCAAAACCTTCTTCTGGCTCTTCGAATATACCAATTGGAAAGGTCCTCGTTGACAAAGTCCTGTATCTTACGAACGGCTCTGGTCAGGTCATAAACATCCATTTCCTTACGCACATCTTCTATGAGGTGATGATATTTTGAAACAATCCAGCGATCCAGCTCAGGCCTTTTTTTTGCAGGAACATGGAAGCTTCTCGGATCAATTTGATCTGTGTTGGCATAAAGCACAAAAAAGCTGTAGACATTCTCCAATGTAGAGAAAAACTTACTTTTTACTTCCTTTAAACCTTCGATATCAAATTTGGTTGGCGTCCAGGCCGGGGATACATAAAGCAGGTACCATCGAAGAGCGTCTGCACCAAATCTGTCAAATAACTCAAATGGATCTACCGTATTTCCTTTGGATTTCGACATTTTTTGTCCGTCTTTATCCAGAATCAGATCGTTCACCAAAACATTTTTATACGGTGAAACGCCTTTCACAAAGCTGGAAATCGCCAAAAGGGAGTAGAACCAGCCACGGGTCTGATCAATCCCTTCGCAGATAAAATCTGCAGGAAATAGTTTTTCATCAAAGATTTCGCTGTTTTCAAAGGGATAATGATGCTGTGCAAATGGCATGGAGCCACTGTCAAACCAGCAGTCGATGACCTCCGGTACCCTTTTCATAGTACCATTGCAGGTTGAACAGCTCAGGTGAACATCATCCACATGGGGGCGGTGCAGTTCAATAGATTCATCGATTTCTTCGATGGCTCTTTCTGTCAATTCTTTTCTGGAGCCTATCGATGTTTTTTCGCCGCATTCACAAACCCAAATATTCAATGGCGTTCCCCAATAACGATTTCTGGAGATCGCCCAGTCATTAAGGTTTTCAAGCCAGTTACCAAATCGCTTTTCGCCTATAAAGTCCGGATACCAATTGACTTCGTTGTTGTTTTGAATCAGACGATCCTTAATTTTTGTCATTTCAATGTACCAGCTTGGTTTTCCATAATAAAGAAGCGGTGTGGAGCATCGCCAACAGTGCGGATAATTATGCGACAGTTTTTCTTTTTGGAACAATTTTCCTTCTGCCCTCAGCCACTTAACAATGTCTGGGTCTGCATCAATGACAAACTGTCCTTTCCAGGGTGTATCCGTGTATTTTCCCTCTTCATCTACAGGCTGCAAAACCGGCAAACCGTATGCTCTCCCAGTGTTGTAATCATCTTCGCCGAACGCCGGTGCCATATGGACAATGCCGGTACCATCATCCGTTGTAACAAAGTCTCCCAAGGTGACAAAAAAAGCTTTTTTGTCTGGTTGAACAAAAGGCATTAGCTGCTCGTATTCCAAATATTCCAGCTCTTTCCCTTTTAATTCCTCCAATACCTCAAATTCATCGCCAATAACTTTCTCCGCCAGTTCCTTTGCAACGAGATATACCGTATCCTGAGCCTTCACTTTTAAGTAGTCCAGCTCCGGATTGACACATAGTGCGACGTTTGAAGCAAGCGTCCAGGGTGTGGTTGTCCATACCAGGAAGTACTCTTCCTTTTCTTTGCGTTTAAAGGCAACGGTAACGGTTTCACTTTTAATTTCTTTATAACCCAGGGATACTTCATGAGAAGCCAGTCCAGTACCACATCGAGGACAATATGGCAGAATTTTATGCCCGTCGTAGATAAACCCTTCTTCAAAAAACTTATTCAGGATCCACCATACGGATTCAATATAATTGTTGTCAAGGGTGATGTATGGATTGTCCATGTCAATGGCGTAACCCATCCGACGCGTCATCTCTCTCCACTGCTTTTCATAGGAAAATACTGACTCCCTGCATTTTTCATTGAATTCTCCAATGCCGTAGGCTTCGATTTCCTGTTTGCTGCTCAGATTCAGTTGTTTCTCCACTTCTATTTCGACGGGCAGACCATGAGTGTCCCAGCCCGCCTTTCTACGCACCTGTTTTCCCAGCATGGTGTGATATCGACATACGGAGTCTTTAAGGGTCCGGGAAATAACGTGATGGATTCCTGGTTTTCCATTGGCTGTAGGTGGTCCTTCATAAAACACAAACGAGGTTTTTCCTTCACGGGTATCAATACTCTTTTCCAGAATATTCTCCTCGTCCCAGTACCGATTAATCTGGTTTTCCCTTTCAGCCACTGGCTTCTGAGAAAGTCCTTTGAATTGTTCCATACATTTCATCCTTTCCTGATTCCTATTCTTTCTTTTTTTGCAACAAAAAATCCCTGAGCATGACGCTCAGGGACGATTCTAATCTCGCGGTACCACCCTGATTACAGTTAAATCGACTGTCTCTCAATACCATTAACGCAGGTCTGCGTAAGTTCCTACTCTTTTCAGAACTTCTGCTCCGAGGTGATTCTTGTAAGGGTTTTGCATGAATCTTTCAGCCATGGATTCATTCTCTGTGACAAAATTTCCTTGCAACGCTCTCATCATCACATTTTCGTGTGCTTATCGTTTGTCGTTCAATTATAACGGTATATCCTCATTTCGTCAAGGAAAGGGTTTTGAAATCACTGTCCTCGTTTTGCATTGGCAGGCGGAAACAGAATGCAGAGCCTTTTCCAACTTTGCTATTAACCCATATATCTCCATGATGACCTTCTACGATTCGCTTTGCAATCGCCAGCCCCAAACCTGTGCTTTTTTCATCACCCGTCGGTTTGATGCTCAGTTTGCTGAATTCGGAGAAAACCTGGTGAATCTCTTTTTCCGGTATCCCCTGCCCTTCATCGATGATAGATGTAACCACATTTTTCTCCTGGCTGTCGACTCGAATCAAAATTTTTGTTTTAGGATGCGAAAATTTAATGGCGTTGCTAATCAAATTATTAATTACCTGCGTAACCTTATTTCTATCGTAAGACAGCATTAGAGATTCATCTGGCAATTCAGCCTGTAGTTCAATGCCCTTTTTAACTGCTAATGGCTTATTAATGGAAATACTTTCCCTAACGGTGTGAATGTAATCATCGGATCGAAGGTTTAATTCCAATTTTCCGCTCTCAATGCGACTAAGATCCAGCAGATCATCCACAAGTCGACTCATATAGTCGCTGACTTCATAGATGTCTTTCAGAAACAACCGATGCTCTTCTGCCATATACTCTGACTCGTCCAATAAAAACCAGGAGACATTCTGAATGGCATTAATGGGATTTCGCAAATCATGGGTAACAGTTCCCAATAGTTTGTTTTTTAAGGTGATAACTTTCTCCAATTCCTGTTTTTGTTTCTCAATTTCTGTAACATCGTCCACCGCCACCATAATCATATTCTCATTTTGATAGGTAATGTGTTGTGTTGTAAAGACAAAAGTTTTATCCACTTTTTGGTTTCCGATATACAAACTTCGGTTAACCGTTTGTTTAATGGTTGGCACCTTATGATTTAAGACTTTTACCAAGCCTTCGCTAAACTCACACAAATTACAGTGTGAAGTATGCTGGCATTTTTTACTTTCCTCTACTGCATAACTGCAATCGATGGCATTTCCGAAAATCTGATTTGTAAGGTCTTTTACACCCTTCTCAAAAAACTGTTCAACGGCTCCATTGATGCATTGAATTTTAAAATCCTGATCCAATATAAAAATAAGGGAAGTGATGTGGTCTAATAATGTGTTGAGAAATTCATTCGACTTTTTTAGATGGTCCAGTTCAATTTTCATCTGATATCCCCTTTTACATTGCCTCAGGCTGTTGCTCCTAACGGATGATTTTCCACCAGGCGAGTTGGATAAATATGGTCTCTTTGCAAAAAGTTATCACGCCAGCGAAAGTGCAATTTCCATCATTTGACGGAAGGTTTTTTGTCTTTCCTCAGAAGTTGTTTGCTCACCGGTCACGATGTGGTCACTGACAGTTAAAATGGACAGGGCATTCACACCATATTTTGCTGCAAGAGAATACAGCTCGGAGGTTTCCATTTCAACTGCCAATACACCATAGGCTGCCCACATTTTCCACTCCTCCGGATCTTCGTGGTAAAAACTATCGGAGGTCAAAATCGATCCAACCTTTGGATCGATTCCTTTCTCTCTGGCCACCTGAACTGCTTTTTCAAGCAAAGGAAAACTGGCTGTCGGAGCAAAAAATCGCTGAGGGAACCGTAGATTATTCACATTGGAATCAGTGCTGGCACTCATAGCGATAATAATATCACGAATAGCCACATCCTCCTGCATGGAACCGCAACTTCCAATTCGAATTAAATTTTTAACGTCGTATTCCCGAATCAGTTCGTTCACATAAATGGAAATGGAAGGGATTCCCATCCCTGTACCACTGACTGAAACTCTCTTTCCCTGATAGGTTCCGGTGAAACCGTACATTCCTCGCACTTCATTAAAACAAACAGGATTTTCCAAATAGTTTTCCGCAATGAACTTTGCCCGCAGCGGATCTCCGGGCAATAAAATGGTTTCAGCAATTTCACCCTGTTTTGCAGCAATATGGACACTCATTGTCAACACACTCCCATCTCTTTATGTATGGTGCTTTAAACAATACTGACCGCCGTTATCAATGCCGCAAATGTGGAAAAAATCATCATTACTGCGATAAAGATGGCAATCATTTTTCTGGTTCTCTCAGACAATATTTCTCACTCCCATTATCTATTCACCGATTAACAACCCTCTCAGCTCCACATTCTATCATAATTTCCATTCATTTCAAGCACTACATGTCAGATAATTAATATGCAGAAATTTGTTTCGAAGGCGTCTGATCTTGGCATCCCAATTCATCACACACTTTATAAAATCTTGCTACGATACCTTTTTCAGGAGTTTCAATCAATACGTTGATGTTTGTTTTTTCAGGAAAATACATAATAGGCTCATTGTTTTTTCTTCCCATAGGCAGTACGTGGTCGGCCTGATAGGCAGCCATCAGTTTAATCTGTTTTTCACTGCGAAGTCGATAATAAGCTGCATAGTGATCCAATGAATTTGATTCATAAATCATGGTGCATCGATGCTCCATTGCCTTGCTGCCATAAAGATAATTTAACAGATCAACAAAATAATATGTGCCGTCCTGTTTCACATAATTAAAAACGTGACCTCCATTTTCATCGCTATAGGTGACAAATCCAACTACGTCATATTTATCCTTCAACAGGTAGTTAAACAGGCTGGACAAGGCACCGCAGTTTCCGCGG
>SLLE01000042.1 GCA_007134225.1 Tindallia sp. | reverse complement strand
CTACCACCGCTAAGACTCCCTCTTCTACAAGATGGAGATAAGCGGTGCTACGTCCCTGGATAACGGTTTCTAACCTTCAGATGGAGTTAAAACTCCACCTGAAGCTAAGAATCCTGTTTATTGATTGAATTGATTAAAAAACGGTTAGGGGGAGTTTTGATGGAAAACGATTTAGAAAAGCTCATGTCGCAAAAATTACTGTACAGCCTTCCGGTGTGGACTCATGAAAAAGAAATACTGGTTCAGTTATTAAAAAAATACCCATCCATACAATTTGTGTCGTTGGTTGGGGTGGACCTAAGAGGAAATAACACAGATGAAAAAATTCCAATCTCTATTTTGCTTGACGATGTGGATTCCTTTCTAGAAGTTGGAGTCCAGACGGATGGATCCAGTGTTATGCTGCATGAAATTGCAACATTGAATAATGCTAAAGTGGACTTGGTGCCGGATTTGGACGTAAATTGGTATGTTGACTATAATTTTGAACATTTTCACGAGGAAACAGGATTGCCTGTGGGGTCGCTTAGAATTCCGGCTTTTCTAAGACATGAAGGGAAACACGTGGGTTCCAGAGGAGTACTGGCAAGGCTGGAACAGTACTTTGAAAAACGGTTGATTGAATTATTCACTGAGTATCCGGCAATGCTGGAAGAATATGATATTAACTCATCAAATGAAATTGACAGCATTATTATAACGGCAGCAACGGAGCTGGAATTTTGGGTCCGAACACCACAGGATAAAGCAGATGAGGAAAAGCTATCCACTTCTCAAATTCTTAAAGAACAGTACTGGAAAAGAACAAAAGGCAGTGTGCGTTCTGCATTGGAAGAGTCAATGATGATGCTTCATGCTTATGGCCTTGAACCAGAGATGGGTCATAAAGAAGTTGGTGGTGTTACGGCTAAAATAAGTAACACGGGAAAACTAAATCATGTCATGGAACAGCTGGAGATTGACTGGAAATACGATACACCCATGGAAACCTCTGACAACGAAGCTTTTGTTCGAGTACTGGTGGAAGAAATTTTTGAACGATACGGTCTGGAAGTGTCTTTTATGGCGAAGCCTATTGAAGGAGTGGCTGGTTGTGGAAAACACACTCATATGGGCGTTAACATAAAAACTAAGGATGGCCGCTTAATGAACCTAATGGCGCCAAAACACAGAGAGAAGGAGTTTCTAAGTCCTGCTGGCTGGGGATCCTTAATGGGAATACTACAGAACTATGAAGCGATTAATCCATTTGTGACATCGAGCAATGATGCGTTAAATCGTTTAAAACCAGGTTTTGAGGCTCCGGTATGTGTCGTAGGATCCATTGGCCATGAAGCACATAAGCCCTCGAGAAACCGTACGGTTTTAATTGCACTGGTAAGAGATATTCACAATCCTCTGGCGACTCGATTTGAATTAAGAGCTCCAAATCCAACCTCGAACACCTATCTCTATACCGCCGCTACTTATTTGATGATGCTGGATGGAATAGAAGAAGTTGCTAAATCAGGTCTGGATTCAAAAGCACTTGAAGCTGAGTTTTCAAAGCCGGCAGGAGAAGAAAAATTCTATTTGGACAAAAATAGGCTATTCAGAAGCGAGCAAGATGTTTTTGATGACTATACAGAAGAAGAAAGAAACCGCCTTTTTGGAAAACCACCGGCAACGGTATGGGAAAATATATGCATTTTTGACAACCATCCTGAAAAGAAAGAAAAATTGTATCATGGTCAGGTGTTTTCTAAAGAAATTGTAAACTCTTATAAAATTGCAACTATGGATCAGTGGGTTCAGGAAATCGTTGGTAGAATTATCCATCAACACGCAAAAACCATTCGAAGCTGTAAAAAGTTGCATGGACTTGAATATGTAACGGATCTGGATGTTGTTCACTGGGAAAAAATAAACAGTTTACGCAATGCAATGATGAAAGACAGTCTGGAAAAGAAATCATTACTAACACAGTGGCGGGAAGCAGTTTATGAAGAAAAATATGATAAAGTTTCCAGACTACAGTTGACCATTGCTGAACAGATTGCAACGTTGAAGAAACTATATCTGGAATATCGTCGAAATTTGATGGAATTTGAAGTGAATGGAAACTGACGTAAAAACTAATTAATACTAGAAAAGTATTGTAATCTATGATTATCTAATGGTATCATGATTATCTAATGGTATTATGGGTACAATCAACATCAAATGACTAAAAAGGGGAGTGTATTTATGAGCATGAAAAAATTAAGTGACAAATTGCAGCAATTAAAAGAAACCATGGATCCTAACAGACTGAAGAAAGAAAAGAAGGCCGAGAAACGAAAGGGAATGGCAAAAGGCCTGGCGGCAGGCGCTTTTCTGGGTGGTTTAACAGGGATATTTTTTGCGCCGGACAAAGGAGAAAACACGCGTAAAAAGACCAAGGAAGAACTGGTGAAAGCCAAGGAGAAAATCGAAGAAGAATTGAATGAAACAAAAGTAAAGGTGAGCGAAAACCTTGAAGAAAGCAAAGACAAGATTAGTGCTTTCTACGAAGAAACAAGAGAAATAGTGGAAGAGAAAGTGGAAACGATTAAAGATAAAGTTAAATCTGAAAAAGAAGACTTGGATGAGACTAAGGAAGAGATGAAAGAAGAAGCTGAAGCGAAAAAGAATGAAGTAAAAGACAAGGCAAAAACTGAAGTGAAAAATGCAGCAGATAAAGTAGCCAAGGAAGCGGAAAATGTTTCTAAAGGACTTGATAAGTAAGGCGCACACCAAATACATCTAAACTGAATAGCAAAGGTGGGATGATATGGGAGCAACGATCACGGTAGGCGAACTGTTGGTGGCGCTTCTTGCATTGCTTGGTGTTGGAGTGCTGATTTACCTGCTGATGGCTTTGATAAAGATTAACGATGCACTTAAAAACATTCAGGCTGTCGTCTACAAGAATGAAAAACACATAGACGAATCCCTGGAGAGGATTCCAAGGGTTCTAGAAAATGTAGAAGGAATTACATCGCACGTTAACCAGAGTATGGAACATGTTCAATCGACGGTTGAAAATGTGACGGAAATGACAGACTATGTAACCGATGTGATACATGGAATAAATGAAGAGGTAGTAGAACCGGTTAAAGATATTTTTAAAATTTTATTGATGCTACAGAGCCTGTTCACAGGTGGCAAGAAAAAGAAAAAGTGGTTCTAAGAACCACGGTAAATGGCCAAAGGCAAAGAACAATGCCTTTGGCCATTTTTGCATATATTACTTTTGGGTGGGTATAATACTTCCAGGATGAAGATTAACCCGGAAACGGAGATGATAACGATGGAATATTTAATTAGAGAAAAAGTAGTGCTAGGGGTAAGTGCCTGTAATTTTGGGGCGCCGTTTCGGTACAATCGTAAGGGGTGGGATCGCATTAAAGCCATTGGAAGAGAACACAGCGATTTTATATGGCAAGCGGTATGTCCGGAAGTAAGTGCAGGCCTTGGTATTCCAAGAGATCCTATTCGTATAGCAGGAGGCAATGGAGATGATGTGTGGGAAGAAAATGCACGCATAAAAAACCGAAAGGGCGAGGATGTAACAGAAAACCTTAAGGAAGCTTGCCTCAATACCCTTAAAATGCTTAGATCTGTTAATGCCATCGGCTATGTGTATATGGAAGGAAGTCCGACATGTGGTGTCTATCGAACTACACTTAAAAACAAACGCTTAGGACATCCACCAGGCTTGCTTGGCTCCCTTTTATTGAAAGAAGGTTTTTTCCTGATTCCAGCCGTTGATTTAGACAGTCCTTTAAAATGGTGGGATTGGCGTCGCAGGCTTCATGCTTTTGCTTGGGTGGAACAACAGGATATTCAAACCAAACAGGACTTATATAATCTTTGGTACACTGTTAAATTTTTATGCCAAGAGTTGGATGAGCCGTCAGCAAGAGCTGTTGGCAAAGAATTGGCTTCTCTACCAAAAGGATTTATGCCGAGTTACACAGTCGATTTAAAAAGAAAAATTATGGATATATTGCGTAAACCATCCACGGTTAGTCGTATTAAAGAACGCTTATGGAAAAGCTATGTTTACTATAAACGAGCAACAAATCAGGAAATAAAGGATATCTTGCATCCTGAAATGCAAAGAAACATGACCCATATTACGAAAGAGCTAATTGAAATGGAGCGACAGGCGTTTCAAAATGGTACCTTCTTTTCATCGGCACCGATTCTATACCGCAGTGAACAACGTATAAACAAAATGATACAATCTTAATCCGAATATGATAAAGTAATCTTTCTAATATACGCACCGACACCAGCTTAGTCTGGTGTCGGTGCTACGATTGTCATTATGGAAAGATATGATAAAACATTGACAAAGAGAATGGATGACTCAACATTGTTTTTTACTGGAGTGATATACGTGCCGCAATTACAGAACGGGTCCTATGCATGGATATTCTTTTTTTATGGTCTTTCTTTTTTTGTCATGGGAACCTCTGCTCTTCAACAGCGCTTTCGACATAAAAGCGAGTTTCCTTTACTCACATCCATCCAATTACTGGGTGCCTTCGGCATATTGCATGGAATAGCCGAATGGATAGCCATGCTTCGAATCATGGGGGCATATCGTCCAATAAACTGTACTTTGTATACGGTAGAAACCTTTTTGACGGGATTTTCATTTATGTTTTTAATGATTTTTGGGTTTTCTATGATTTTGAAAGAAACCACCAAAAGTATAAAAGTACATATATGGGTTCCGTTATTGATTTTCACATTATGGTCATTTTTTTTTCTGGGACGAATTTTTTCAGTACCGGAAGATTTAAATTGGCAAATCACGTTGTTTAATAACATAGCACGATATTTTATGGGACTCCCTGGTGCTTTGATGTCAGGAATAGCTTACTTTCAGAATGGACGTCACTTGAAATCTCTGAAGTTAAAGAATTATGCAAGAATGTACTTTGGAGCTGGTATCTTGTTTGTACTATATGGAGTGTCAGCCGGTCTGATAATCGCTCCATTGAATATTTTTCCGGCAAACTTTTTCAATCGCGAAATTTTTCTGGACCTTACCAATATACCCATAGAACTGATCAGGGCATTTTCTGCCATCGGCATTACTATCATGACAATTCAAATTTTTGACTCCTTTAGCTGGGAAATTCAAAGAAGGCTAAATGAATATGAGCAACATCAAGTGCTAATTCGGGAACGAAAAAAGACGATCCAAATTGTTCACGATCAGATTATTCAGCGGTTATTTGGTGCAGGAATACTGGTGGAATCATTAATGGAGACAACGACGGATGAAGTCCTTCATGAAGGACTTGAAACCCTAAAAACAGATTTAAACGAAACAATACATGAAGCCAGGCTGTTTTTAAAATCTTTTTCCTCTACCTATATGGGGACGGAAGATTTTCAGGAAAACCTGTATAATTTAGTGGATCGCTTTCGCAACAACAGCAAAACAAACTGTGATTACGAATATTTAGTGCCACAAATGGTTCTGGGAAAAATATCAGGAGAAAAGAATACGGAGCTATATTATATTATTCAGGAAGCGTTAATGAATATACAGAAACATGCTCAAGCAGAGAATGTCAGGATACGCGTGTATTCAAACTTAAAAGAGATCATCGCAGAGATTGAAGATGATGGCGTTGGATTCTCGATGGATGAACAGAAAGAAGAAAGCTATGGTTTGCGAAATATGAAAGATAGAACGCGGAAAATAAACGGAACCATCCAACTTAAAAGCAGTAGAGAAGGAACACGGTTAATCATTCGTATTCCCTGGGAGGAGAGATCATAATGACAGTGGAAACGACAAAGAAACGAGTCATGCTGGTTGACGATCATAAAATTGTCCGATTGGGTTTAAAAGGACTAATTGAAAAAGACAGTGAGCTGATGGTATGCGAAGAAGCGGCTTCTCTGGAAGAACTGTACGAAAAAATGGAGGATGCAAATCCGGATATTGTTCTGCTGGACATGCAACTTCCGGACGGTGATGGTTCTGAAGGAGTAAAAGAAGTTAAACGCCGTAACAGTAAGGTCCGTGTGTTGATTTTAACGGCATTTGCGGAAGATTTTATGGTACAGGAAAGCATTAAGAATGGTGCTGATGGTTATTTATTAAAAAACGTGGATGGGAAAGCAATTGTCCAAGCTGTTCATAATGTGCTGCACGGACTGACGGTAATGGACCAGAAGGTACAGGTAATCATGAGTCAGGCAACTAAAGAGGATCCATTGCTTTCACAACTTTCAGAAAGAGAGCAGACAGTGTTGGCATTGGTCAGTCAGGGAAAAACCAATAAAGAAATTGGTGAGGTATTGTTTTTGGCAGAAAAGACCGTGCGAAATCTAATTACGAAAATAATGAAGAAAATCGAAGTCACCAATCGAACTGAAGCAGCAGGATTTTGGTTAAGGCATATGTCCCGTAAATAAAAGGACTTTAAAACCTAATAATGCATAATGGTCACTTTCCCTTCTATTCTATTGTTAACTAGAGATTTAACGGGTATAATATTTAAAAGGTAATAAATAAATAACGATCGATATTTTTAAAGGGGGAGCAAAATGGATAAACAGCAAACAAGAGGTTTATTAGTGTTAGTCTTGTTGACCGTTGTAATTTTAGGGTCTTTAACAGCTGTCGGCGGAACTGACACTGTTGAGGTCGGCGGTGATGCTGAAGTCATCACTGGTACAGGAGAAGGATATAACGGGATTATAACCGTGGGAATGGCAGTTGAAGATGGTGCCATTCTTTCCATTGAAGTGGTTGAAAGTGAAGAAACAGAAGGAATTGCAGTGCCGGCTTTTGAGAAAATCACAGAAGCAGTAGTAAGAAACCAATCCACTGATGGTGTGGATATGGTCTCTGGAGCTACCGGATCCAGTGCAGGCGTAATGGAAGCCATTGAAGATGCCCTCTCTCAAATGTAAAAAATATATTCACATACAAAGGCACTCTCAGATTGAGGGTGCCTTTGTGTATGCTTAAAAATAGTAAGACAAATTGATTCCTTACAAATCAATTCAGTAATTGTTGTAAATCTGACAATCCTGGTGATAAGGATTACCGATTAATATATTATTTGCGAAAACCAATCATAAACAGGATTTTTAGCTTCAGATGGAGTTTTAACTCCACCTGAAGGTTAGAATGCGTTATCCAGGGACGTAGCACCGCTTATCTCCCTCTTTTAGAAGAGGGAGTCTTAGCGGTGGT
>SLLE01000129.1 GCA_007134225.1 Tindallia sp. | reverse complement strand
CACAGTTTTACTTCAGAACAACGGACGTAACCGGCAGCATTAAGTTACCGGACGGTGTAGAGATGGTAATGCCAGGAGACAACATCGCCATGGATATTGAATTGATTTCTCCGATTGCCGTAGAAGAAGGACTTCGATTTGCGATTCGAGAAGGTGGCCGAACTGTAGGTGCCGGCGTTGTTGCCGACATCCATGAATAATTTTTGCCAGAAAAAATAACTAATCCAGAGGGGCAGAAGCGAAACATCTTCTGCCTTTCTTTCTGGCCTGATGTGCAGTAATGTGAAAAACAATAAAAAAACTGGAAAACCTTTAAAAAAGGTTGCATTATCGCAAAAGATATTATAAAATGAATAAGTGTCCTAAATTATGCGATGAAGTGGAAGGTAGCCGTAAACCGGGAAATTTCTGCGGAGTATGTCGGATCAATGAATCAGGCGACAGACTATGACGTTTCGGATTTAAAAAAAATACAACACGCCCGGAACAGTGTCCATAGTCCCGTCGCACAAAAACGTGCGAATGGAGGAGGTTAAGTAATGGCAAAAGGCAAGCAAAAAATTAGAATCAGGTTGAAAGCATATGATCATACGGTACTGGATCAATCTGCAGAAAAAATTGTTGAGACAGCGAAAAGAAGTGGTGCAAATGTTTCGGGTCCAATCCCGCTGCCAACGGAGAAGCAGGTGGTTACCATACTGAGATCTGTGCACAAGCACAAAGATGCCAGAGAACAATTTGAAATGCGTACTCATAAGCGTTTAATCGACATTTTAAGCCCGACACCAAAGACAGTGGATTCATTGATGAAACTGGATCTGCCGGCGGGTGTCGACATTGAAATCAAATTATAAGTGAAAGCAGCGATTTTGATAGATCTGGACACAGATCATTCTTAGAATGATTGCGATGCAATCCGCTGTAAGATTATCAGGAGGTGTCAGAAATGAAAGGTATTATGGGAAGAAAAGTCGGCATGACTCAGATTTTCGATGAGCTGGGAAATGTCATCCCGGTTACGGTTATTTCGGTTCAAACAAACGTAGTGACTCAAGTTAAGACAAAGGAAAAAGATGGCTACAATGCCATTCAATTGGCAACAGAAGATGCAAAAGAGCACCGCGTCATTAAGCCTTTAAAAGGGCATTATCAAAAAGCAGGCATTAGTGTAAAAAAACACTTGAAAGAACTTCGCGCAAGAGACGTAACAACTTTTGAAGTTGGGCAGGAATTGAATGCGGATGTATTTCAGGCCGGAGATAAAGTTGATATAACCGGAAAATCAAAAGGTAAAGGCTTTCAGGGCGTTATCAAAAGACACAATTATAGTACAGGTCCAATGACACATGGTTCCCACTATCATAGGTTGCCCGGATCCATGGGGGCTTCTGCATCCCCAAGTCGAGTTTTCAAGGGCAAGAAATTGCCGGGACAAATGGGAGCAGAGCGAGTTACCATGCAAAACCTGGAAGTTGTGCAGGTTGATGCAGACAAAAATGCCATTATGGTAAAAGGTGCGGTACCTGGCCCGAAAAAAGGCATGGTAATGATCCGAGAAGCAAGAAAAACGGTGGAAAAATAGAATAGAAAGGAGGAACCAGCATGCCTAAAGTACCAGTATATAACCTTTCAGGCGAAAAGGTCAGTGAAATCGAACTGGCTGATGGAATCTTTGGAATAGAAGTTAATGAAAATGCTCTATATGCTGTTGTGAAAAACCAACTGGCGAATAAAAGACAGGGGACACAATCTGCAAAGCTTCGGTCGGAAGTAAAAGGTGGAGGCCGAAAACCATGGAGACAAAAGGGGACAGGTCGCGCAAGACACGGCTCTTCAAACTCTCCAATTTGGGTTGGTGGCGGAATCACTTTTGCACCGAAACCAAGAGATTATCGTTACAAGCTTCCCAAAAAGCTAAGAAGACTTGCGATGAAATCAGCTTTGTCCTCCAAAGTATACCAGAATGAATTGATTGTGGTTGAGGATTTGGCACTACAGAAAGCAAAAACAAAAGAAATGGCAAACATTCTTAAAAACCTTAAAGCAGGAAAGAAAGCTTTGATTGTCATGGATCAAAAAGACGAGATGGTGGTCCGTTCGGCCAGAAATATTCCTGGAGTTGAGACAACACTTGTGAATACGCTGAATGTCTATGACATCCTCAAGTATGACAAGTTTGTGATTACCAAGAGTGCTGTTGAAAAAGTGGAGGAGGTGTACGCATAATGTTTGATCCATATAGCGTGATCATCAGACCTCTCGTGACTGAGCAGAGCATGAGTGATATGGGTGACAAAAAATATGTTTTTGTTGTGAAAAAAGGTTCGAACAAAACAGAGATCAAAAACGCCGTTGAAAAGATCTTTTCTGTGAAAGTAAAAAGAGTGAACACGATGAATATGCAAGGTAAAACAAAAAGAATGGGTCGATTTGTTGGAAAAAGACCCTCATGGAAAAAAGCAATTATTCAGTTGACGGAAGACAGCAAGGAAATTGAATTTTTTGAAGGTGTATAATTACGGCTTCATGGAGGAGGTATAGACATGCCGATTAAAAAGTACAAACCAACTTCCCCAGCCAGAAGACATATGACTGTTTCTACTTTTGAAGAAATTTCAAAAGTTGAACCGGAAAAGTCGTTATTGGCAAAGAATAGAAAAACCGGTGGTCGTAACAACCAGGGGAAAATTACGATCAGACATCGCGGCGGCGGTGCGATGCATAAATACAGAATCATCGACTTTAAGCGAAACAAAGATGGCGTACCTGCAAAGGTTGCAACCATTGAATACGATCCAAATAGAAGTGCTAACATTGCCCTTCTGCATTATGTGGATGGAGAAAAAAGATATATCCTGGCGCCGAACAAGATTAAAGTTGGCGACAAGATTGAATCCGGAGAAAATGCAGATATAAAAATTGGCAACGCAAAGCCACTTAAAAGTATACCGGTTGGAACCGTGGTGCATAATATTGAGATGAAACCCGGAAAAGGCGGCCAGATTGCGCGCTCAGCAGGTAACTCAGCACAACTTATGGCGAAAGAAGGAAAGTATGCTTTGCTTAGACTTCCATCTGGTGAAATCCGCTATATTCTCAACGAATGCCGTGCAACCATTGGTCAGGTAGGAAATCTTGATCATGAGAACATCAGCATTGGCAGTGCAGGAAGAAAGCGACACATGGGAATACGTCCAACAGTTCGTGGCTCTGTTATGAATCCTGTTGATCATCCGCACGGTGGTGGAGAAGGTAAAGCGCCAATTGGCCGTCCAGGACCATCAACACCTTGGGGCAAGCCAACACTAGGATATAAAACCCGAAAGAAAACCCAATATTCCGATAATATGATTGTCAGCAGACCTAAGAAAAAATAATTGTCTGACGGTTTATAACGCTTTTGAAAGGAGGAAACCCATTGGCTAGATCGGCTAAAAAAGGACCTTTTGTACATGAGAAACTGCTTAAGCAGATTGAAGAAATGAATGATAAAGGCAACAAGAAAGTAATCAAGACTTGGTCAAGAGCTTCGACCATCTTTCCGCAAATGATCGGACATACTATCGCGGTTCATGACGGACGAAAACATGTACCGGTATATGTTACGGAGGATATGGTAGGCCACAAACTTGGCGAGTTTGCACTCACAAGGACTTACAGAGGTCACGACGATTCGGAAAAAACAGCTAAAAGAAAATAATTGTTTGCCAGCCAAGTGAAAGGAGGTTGCGGCTATGGAAGCTAGAGCAATAGCCAGACATATTCGTATAGCGCCAAGAAAAGCAAAGCTTGTAGCGGATCTGGTCAGAGGAAAAAAAGTAGATGAAGCACTTGCAATCCTGAAATTCACACCGAGAGGCGCTTCGCCGATTATTGAAAAATTACTGCGTTCAGCCATTGCGAATGCTGAAAACAATCACGACATGGATAAAGAAGAACTGTTTATTGCCGAAATATATGCGAACCAGGGACCAACGATGAAGCGGTTTCGTCCAAGAGCACAGGGTAGAGCCACACAAATCCTAAAACGAACCAGCCATATTGGAATCGTGTTACGCGAAAAACCAGGTAAGGAGGGATAGAATGGGTCAAAAAGTTAACCCCCATGGGTTGAGAGTGGGAGTCATTAAAGATTGGGACACAAAATGGTATGCCAATAAAAAAGACTTTGGTGACATCCTGATGGAAGACTGTAAAATCCGTGAATTTGTGAAAAAGAAATTATTCACTTCTGGAATTTCCAAAATAGAAATAGAAAGAGCTGCAAAAAACCGTGTTAAATTGAACATTCATACTGCCAAGCCTGGAATGGTAATTGGAAAAGGCGGTCAAGGTGTTGATGAATTGCGGAAAGATGTTGAAAAAATGACCGGTAAAACGGCACTGATTAATGTGGTGGAAGTTAAAAGACCGGAAATTGACGCGCAACTGGTAGCTGAAAATATTGCTTTTTCATTAGAACGAAGAGTTGCTTTTAGAAGAGCAATGAAACAGGCGATGCAAAGAGCTTTCCGTGCAGGAGCGAAAGGTGTAAAAGTAGCTACAGCAGGTCGTTTGGGCGGAGCGGAAATGTCAAGAACCGAAGGCTACAATGAGGGGAATGTACCACTGCATACGCTTAGAGCTGATATTGACTATGGTTTCCACGAAGCAAATACTACTTACGGAAAATTAGGCGTGAAAGTATGGATTTATAAAGGTGAAGTGCTTTCTGCTACAAAAGGTACCGAGGAAAAAACGTCAGACAGCCAGAAAAAAAGATCCAATTAGCCACATAACAACACAGGCAAAATGCCTGAGCATCATGGTAAAGGAAGGAGGAATCGTGCATGTTAATGCCCAAACGAGTAAAACGCCGTCGTGTTTTCAGAGGAAAGATGAGCGGACGTGCCAATAAAGGAAATACTATTTCATATGGTGATTACGGCCTTATGTCTACAGAAGCCTCATGGATTACCTCGAACCAAATTGAAGCAGCTCGTATTGCCATGACTCGATCCATCAAAAGAGGTGGTAAAGTCTGGATTAAAATTTTCCCACATAAGCCGGTTACAAAAAAACCTGCTGAAACAAGAATGGGTGCTGGTAAAGGCTCACCAGAATTCTGGGTAGCCGTTGTAAAACCAGGAAGAATTATGTTTGAAATTGCAGGAGTATCTGAAGAACGAGCCAGAGAAGCAATGAGACTTGCAATGAATAAACTCCCGGTAAAGTGTAAAATTGTTTCAAGAAGAGAACTTGAAGGAATGGGTGGTGAAGCTGATGAAAGCTAAAGTGTTTCGTGATATGTCGAGTGCAGAATTGAACCAAAAGATGATCGACGCAAAAAGCGAACTGTTCAACCTGCGCTTTCGGTTAGCCACAGGTCAGCTGGATAACCCTTTAAGAATCCGCCACGTCAAAAAGGACATCGCAAGAGTGAAAACAATAATAAGACAGCGCGAACTAGATCAAGGTTAGTCAGTAAAATTGATGTCTGTGGATCCATCAAGGAAAGGAGGCCCTTGTCTTGGAAAGAAATAGAAGAAAAACCAGAATTGGTTATGTAACAAGTGATAAAATGGATAAGAGTATTGTCGTGTCAGTAAACAATATAGAACTTCATCCTCTGTATGGTAAATCCATAAAACGAGTGAAAAAATATAAGGCGCACGATGAAGAAAACCAGTGTCAGATTGGTGATCGGGTCAGAATTATGGAAACGAAACCTTTGTCAAAAGATAAAAGATGGAGACTGATTGAGATTGTTGACAAAGCAAAATAAGATCGAATACTGAAAGGAGGGGCCGCAATGATTCAGCAAGAGTCCAGGTTGAAAGCAGCGGACAATTCAGGCGCAAAAGAATTACAGTGTATCCGCGTGCTTGGCGGTACCAGAAAGAGATATGCAAAAATCGGCGATATCATCGTTTGTTCCGTAAAAAGCGCAACACCCGGTGGAGTTGTTAAAAAAGGACAGGTTGTTAGAGCGGTGGTTGTAAGAACAAAATCTGATTCCCGGAGAAATGATGGAACGCATATCCGGTTTGATGAAAATGCAGCCGTGGTCATTAAGGAAGATAAACAGCCAACAGGAACTCGAATATTCGGACCTGTTGCCCGTGAGTTGAGAGACAAAGAATTCATGAAAATAGTTTCCCTGGCACCGGAAGTATTATAACGAGGAGGTGTGCTGCATGCGAGTCAAAAAAGGAGACACAGTAATCTTGATTTCCGGAAAAGACAAAGGAAAAACCGGAAAAGTGCTTGAAGTATTTCCTAAAGAAGAACGATTAATTATTGAAGGCATTAACATGGCTAAAATGCATAAGAAGCCGACACAAAAAGTAAAGCAGGGCGGAATTGTTAATCAAGAAGCGCCTGTCCATGTTTCCAATGTTATGTTCTACGATAAGAAAGCTGGCAAGGGAACCAGAATTGGATATAAAGTACTTGATAATAAAGAAAAAGTACGTGTCAGCAGAAAAACCGGAGAGGTTATTGACTAATAATCCGATGAAAGGAGGTGCCACCGGTAATGACAAGATTGAAAGATGCATATTTAAACGACGTCACAAAAGCAATGATGGAAGCGTTCGGCTATAAATCTGTGATGGAAGTACCAAAATTTGAAAAAATCGTAGTAAATATGGGAATTGGTGACGCAAAAGACAACGCTAAATCGCTGGAGTCAGCCGTGAGCGAATTGACTTTGATCGTTGGCCAAAAACCAGTAATTACAAAAGCGAAAAAATCTGTATCTAACTTTAAAGTTCGTGAAGGGATGCCGGTTGGAGCAAAAGTAACATTAAGAGGTGCGAAAATGTACGAGTTCGCCGATAGGCTTTTAAATATTGCACTGCCCAGAGTTCGTGACTTTAGAGGGGTGAGTGGAAAAGCTTTTGACGGACGGGGAAACTATACACTGGGTGTGAAAGAGCACTTGATTTTCCCTGAAATAGAATATGATAAAGTAGAGCGAAGCAGAGGAATGGACATTATTTTTGTCACAACAGCCAAGACGGACGAAGAATGTCGTGAATTGCTTCGATTGATGGGAATGCCGTTTGAAAAGTAAGAAGTAAAGGAGGAACAGGCCAGTGGCAAAAAAATCACTGATTGTAAAGCAACAGCGAAAGCCAAAGTTTTCCACACAAGCGTATTCACGCTGCAAACGTTGCGGAAGACCTCATGCATATTTAAGAAAATTTGGCGTCTGCCGAATTTGTTTTAGAGAACTGGCATACAAAGGACAAATACCAGGGGTTAAAAAGGCCAGCTGGTAGATTCGGAAGGAGGGAAACGCCATGACAATGACTGATCCATTGGCAGATAT
>SLLE01000151.1 GCA_007134225.1 Tindallia sp. | reverse complement strand
TTCAGGTCCGTGTGTCCTTATGGACATGGGGGTTCAAGTCCCCCCTCGCCCACAAGCTTGTAGAGGGGTCATGAGCTCCTCAAGACCTGCAACCTGTCGCGCTTGACGGGCTCCAGCAGCCCGTGCGACGCCGATCGGGAAGCGAGGTTGCAGGTTCTGCATACCCCATGAGCTAGCACCCCGAATATGCAGGAACGGGCTATCCGATCAGCTCCTCCACCCCCTGCATGTTTGGGGGCTCGTTCACCTCCGGCGCGGCGAACGAGTCGCCTGGCTTCGGTGGTCAAGGAGTCAGTGGCTGCCCGATCTCGCACCTTTCGAGGTTCCCGCCACACCTACAGCATCTTGTGGCAGGAGGAGCTGATCGGATAACCCGCATGCAGGAATCGCCGGGTGTCGGTCGGTGTTCACGGGTCGCCGAAGATGGCTGCGGCGGTCGATCGATGTGCTCGCCGGTTACCCGAGGTCCGGCTCGCCGCAGTGACGCAGGATCGCCGTGCGCGTGGCGGCATGCAGGTCGATGGCGCCCGCCCACCCGGACTGAGCGGTGGATACCGCGGGCGCGATCGTGACCGTGATCGAACCTCGTCGCGGCATGCGTCGATCGACTGGGAGGATCCGGCGGGTACCGCGCAACGCGACCGGTACGAGCGGCACGCCAGCATCCGCCGCAACCACGAACGCGCCCATGCGGAACGGCTCGAGCCCCACGCCAGGTGATCGGCGTCCTTCCGGGAAGAGCGCGACGACGCGTCCTGAGCGCACCACGCCCGTGAGCGCGCGGCTGTCCTCGAGACCACGTGCCCGGTCGCCCCGCTCGACGAGGTGGGTCTCCAGACGCCGCAGCAGAACACGTGCGAATGGGTTGGCGGCCAGCCCCCCCGTCGCGGGGAACACCGCCGGCTCGGGCAGCGCGATGATCAGCACGAGCGGATCGAGGTTGCTCGCATGGTTCGCCGCGACGACGTAGCTACCGGTGGCGGGGAGATGCTCAGCGCCCTCGACGGACAGGCGGGTCCCCGTCAGGCGCAGGAGCAACCGGCCCGCTCCTCGCACGATCTGCCAGCGACGTCGCGCGCCCGGAACCACGGCCACGAGCACCCAGACGACCGCGGCGAGCAGCCTGACCAGCACACCGGCGTACACCCCGTACACCACTTCGACGGCCCTCGTTCCTCCGGCGCGGACCCGGGCGGGCAGTCCGGTGGCGCCAACCCGCAGCAGCTGCCACCACACGGCCTGATTGGACGCGCCGAGCTGGCCACGTTCGTAGCGCTGCCGGACCTCGGACCGACGGATCTTGCCGCTGGAGGTCTTGAGCACCACGCCTGGAGGAGCGAGAACGACCTCGTCCGGTGGGGTCCCGGACAGATCGGTCACGGCCCCGTTGATGGCACGACGGAGGCGCACCTGCTCCTCGACGTCGGTCAGACGGGTCTCTGCGAGCACCACCAGACGCTCGGTGCCCACCGTCGGATCGGTCGTCGGGAAAACCGCCACACAGCCCTTGCGGACCCCCGGGATCGCGCCGATGGCCTCCTCGAGTTCAGGCGGGTGGAGGTTCCGCCCGGCACGGATGATCACGTCCTTGACCCGGCCGGTCAGGTACAGCTCCCCTGCCGCGAGGTACCCGACATCGCCCGAGTCGAGCCAGTCCCCATCGAACAGCCCCCGGGTCGCGGCCCGGTTGCGGTAGTAGCCGGTGGTCGCTGACGGACCGCGGAACTCGACACGGCCCTCCTCGCGTTCGCCGAGCGTCCGGCCCGCTTTGTCGGCGATCCGAACCTCGTGGCCCGGCAACGCTCGCCCGCAGGCCACGAACCGGGCCGCCGTCGCGTCGTTGTCCGCGGCGGGGATCGCCTGCCCGGTCGATACGAGCGGCTCGCGGGCGACCCGATCGATGAGCGTGCCGCGGTGCAAGGGCGGCACCGTGAGCCCCACCGAGGATTCCGCCAGCCCGTAGACCGGCATGATCGCACCCGGTCGCAGCCCCACCTGGGCGAACCGCTCGGCGAACCGGGTCACCGTGGACGGACTGACCGGCTCGGCTCCGTTGAACGCCACCCGCCAGCTGCTGAGATCCAGACCTTCGAGCTCACGATCGTCGATCCGACGCAAACACAGTTCGTAGGCGAAGTTGGGCCCACCCGACACCGTGCCACCGTGGTCGTGGATCGCCCACAGCCATCGGGCAGGGCGGGTGAGGAACGCCAGCGGAGACATGACCACGAACGGGATACCGACGTAGAGGCTGAGCAGCCAGGAGCCGATCAGGCCCATGTCGTGATACAGCGGCAGCCAACTGACGAACACATCCGTGGCCTGGAAGCCGCCGGCCTGACCGATCGCCCGGATGTTGGCGAGCAGGTTCGCATGGCTGAGCACCACCCCCTTGGGGTCACCGGTGCTCCCCGAGGTGTACTGCAGCAGTGCGGTATCAGACGACACAGGGGTTGCTCGCGGCGGACCGCCGGTGGCCGTCGCGAGGTCACCAACGATCACTACGTGCCGCAACGTGGGGATCTGCGGTGCGATCAGCCGTGCCAGCGAACGCGCCGCAGGCACGGTGACCAGCGCGGCCGCCTGCGCGTTGTCGAGCAGACGGACATGGCGACGCAGATGCTCCCCCAACCCGGAGGGACGCCCGGGCGGGTAGATCGGGACCGGCACACAACCGGCGAGCAGCACCCCGAAGAACGTGACGAAGTAGTCACGACCGGTAGGCAGCATGATCGCCACCGTGTTCCCCGGCGACAACTGTCGCTCACGCAGGCCCGCCGCCACCACGGAGGCCTCCCGCCACAGCGCACCGAAACTCAACTCATCAACGGCACCTGCCTCACCCAGCAGACGAACGTGCACACGGTCGGGCTGCGCGGTGGCGTGCCACCGCAACACCTCGACAAGCGTGTCGACGTCACCGGGAACTTGGCCCGGCCCCGCCGAGCTGTCCGCCTGTGCCGGCACGGCTGGCCGCTGCCCGGCACGAACGGACACCGCAGACGCCGCGGCAAGGCTGGTGAGCAGATCACGGGGCGTCTCGACGCGTGCAAGCAACTCGTCCGGCAACGCGACGCCGAACAGCTCCTCGACCCGGACAAGCAGCTCGGCGACCGCGAGACTGTCCAGACCAAGGTCACTGTCAAGACGCGAGTCCAGCCGGACCGACGACGGCAAGGCCGCCGGACGGACCTCGACAACAAGCTCCCGAACGGCCTGAAGCAAAGACGCCACGATCTCGGCGTGAGGCGAAGTCGGCCGCTGCTCCTGCATCCCGGCACCGTCCCTCCGACTCGCCATATCTACGGTACCCCGTAGTGAGCCCAAGCCGCGGGACGGGTTCCGGCTGGAAACGGAAATGGGGACCAACGGTCCTGGTCCCTCGCCGGGTATCCGCCCCGCACGGGCGTCACGCTTCTTACCGAAGTGAGCCACGCGTTGAGGTGAGCCATGCACTTCGCGACCCGACGTGAGGCAGGCCGCCGGCTCGGCGCGGCCCTTGGCCAACTCGCCACCGAACAGCTCATCGTGGTCGGGCTGCTGCCTCGTGGTGGGATCCCTGTGGCCGACGAGGTCGCGTAGGCGTCGGCCGCCCCCTCGAAGCGCTGGTGGTCCGCAAGCTGGGCTGCCCGCGGCACCCGAGTTGGCCATCGGCGCGTTGGTCGCGGGTGGCATCCGGCTTCTGAATGAGTCCCTTGCCCGGTTGTGTCCCGCGTGAGCAAGCACTGGCTCAGTGCGGATCTTGGCCCACCCCCGAAGGACCGCGATGGCGGGAGCGCCTTCATCCGCGACTCCATGTCCTGAGGTGGTGCCGCCGACGGGAGATCACGTGCCGTGTTCAGCAGAGCGTCGGGGAGTCATCGATCTCGCGGTAGTCAGACTCGTAGATGTCGTTCGCCACGCTGTGATGTCGACCTCCGATCCGTGCGGCTACCGCCACCGATGACCAGCGCGGCGCAGGGAGGCTGCCGAGCCGCTGACGCGACGGATGGTCCAGTGCACCGCTGCGTGGTCCGTTCTGCCCCCCCATCGGTGACGATTGCCCCTAGCCCGAGCAGGCCGGCCTGGCTTGGATGGGGATGATGCTCCCGTGACCACCTGGGAGAGATGTGGCCGGTGAGGGCGTCGAGGAGCCCGCCATGACCTGGCCGACGATCGACAAAGATCCCGCGAGGTTGCTTAGGCCGCCAAACGTCGCGGACTACGACGAGTTGCGGGCCGGGTTCTGTTGGGAAGACGCCAGGGCGGCGCTCGACGGCCTCCCCAACGGGGCAGGGCTGAACATCGCGCACGAAGCGGTCGACCGCCACGCGGCAGGAGCACGGGCGGAGCAGACCGCGATCCGCTGGCTCGGCAAGCACGACGATGTGCGCGACATCAGCTACCGGGAGCTCGCTGAGCTCACCGGCCGGTTCGCGAACGTGCTGGAGGACCTCGGGGTCGCTGCGGGGGAGCGGGTCTTCCTGCTCCTGGGCCGGGTCCCGTCGTTGTACATCGCCGCGCTCGGCGCGCTGAAGCACCGGGCGGTGATCAGCCCCATGTTCTCGGCGTTCGGTCCGGAGCCGATCCGGCAGCGCATGGAGATCGGCGAGGGCCGGGTGTTGGTGACGAGCCGACGCCTCTACGAACGGAAGGTCGCAGGCATCCGCGACCAGTTGCCGTCGCTCAAGCACGTGCTGATCGTGGACGGTGAGGACGGAACGCCGCCTGGCACCTTGGACCTCGAGGCTCTGCTCGCCGACGCCTCCCCGGACCACACGATCGCGCCGACCGATCCGGAGGACCGAGCGCTGGTGCACTTCACCAGCGGCACCACCGGCCAGCCCAAGGGCGCGGTCCACGTGCACGAGGCCGTCGTCGCCCACACGGCCACCGGCCGGTTCGCGCTGGACCTGCAGGACGATGACATCTACTGGTGCACCGCCGACCCGGGGTGGGTGACCGGCACCTCCTACGGGATCATCGCGCCGCTCGCGCTGGGTGTGACGATGATCGTGGACGAGGCCGAGTACGACACCGAACGCTGGTACACGATCCTCGAGGAGCAGCGCGTCAGCGTCTGGTACACGGCGCCGACCGCCATCCGGATGCTGATGAAGGCGGGTGATGAACCACGCGCCGGGCGCGACCTGTCGGCGTTGCGCTTCATCGCCAGCGTCGGAGAGCCCCTCAACCCAGCGGCCGTCGTGTGGGGACAGGAGGCCTTCGGGCTACCGATCCACGACAACTACTGGCAGACGGAGACGGGCGGGATCATGATCGCCAACCTCGCGGCCAGCGAGGTACGACCCGGGTCGATGGGGCGCCCGCTCCCCGGCATCGAGGCTGGCATCGTCCATCGCACCGGCGACGATGACGATCCAGGCGTCGAGGTGGAGGACGCTCCGGACGTCGAGGGTGAGCTCGCGCTGCGCGCTGGCTGGCCGTCGATGTTCCGCACCTACCTCGATCAAGATGTGCGGTACGCCCGCTGCTTCCGCGACGGCTGGTACCTCACCGGAGACCTGGCCCGTCGGGACGCGGACGGGTTCCTGTGGTTCCTCGGCCGCTCCGATGACTTCATCAAGTCGGCTGGCCACCTCATCGGCCCCACCGAGGTGGAGGCGACCCTGACGGCGCACGACGCCGTCGTCGAGGCAGGGGTGATCGGCATCCCCGATCCGATGGCCGGCGAGGTCGTCAAGGCGTTCGTGACGCTCTATCCCGGTGTGGAGGCGACCGACGAGCTCATGCGCGACCTGCACGGCTTCGCCCGCAAGCGGCTCGGGCCGGCGGTGGCGCCACGTGAGATCGCGGTCGTCGACAGCCTGCCCAAGACCCGCAGCGGCAAGATCATGCGGCGCCTCCTCAAGGCCCGTGAGCTCGGGTTACCCGAAGGCGACCTGTCGACGTTGGAGGGCGAGCCGGGCACGCCTGGCGCATCGGATAGCCGGCCCGGCCCGGCCGGCCCGGCTGAGGAGGCCCCATCATGAGCGAGCCACACGACACCGGGCCCGCGTTGATGCGGCCCAGGGACCTCGACCCCGACCATGGCCGTCACCTGCTACGGGAGATGATCCGGATCCGCCGCTTCGAGGAACGCTGCGTCGAGCTGTACTCCGGCGCCTTGATCCGCGGGTTCCTCCATCTGTATATCGGCGAGGAAGCGATCGCCACGGGGGTGATGGCGACCCTGCGCGACGACGACGCGGTCGTATCCACCTACCGCGAGCACGGGCACGCCATCGCCAAGGGGATCGGGATGGGCCCGATCATGGCCGAGATGTTCGGCAAGGTCGACGGGGTCAGCCGGGGACGGGGTGGCTCGATGCACCTCTTCGACGCCGCGACGCGCTTCTACGGTGGCAACGGCATCGTCGCAGGCGGCATCCCGCTGGCCGTCGGCTTAGCGCTGGCCGACAGGATGCAGGGTCGCGACCGGATCACGGTCTGTTTCTTCGGTGAGGGAGCCGTGGACGAGGGTGCGTTCCACGAGTCGATCAACCTCGCCTCCCTCTGGGACCTGCCGGTGCTGTTCGCCTGCGAGAACAACGGGTACTCGATGGGCATGGCGCTGGAGCGGGCAGAGGCCCAGACCGACCTCGCGCTGAAGGCGTCCGGCTACGCGGTGCCATCGTGGCAGGTGGACGGCATGGACGTGCTGGCGGTCGAGGAAGGGACACGGCGGGCGGTGACCGCGATCCGCGGTGGGGGTGGGCCGGTCTTCATCGAGTACGAGACCTACCGCTTCCGCGCCCACTCGATGTACGACCCCGACCTGTACCGCGACCCGGCCGAGGTGGAGCTCTGGAAGCAGCGCGATCCGATCCCGCAGCTGATCGAGACGCTGACGGATCGGGGCTACCTCGACGCTGATGGGCTGGCGACGATCGAAGCCGAGGTGGCTACCGAGATCGACGAAGCGGTCGCGTTCGCCGAGGCGTCACCGCTGGAGGCCGTTGAGGACCTGAAGAGGTTCGTGACCAGCGAGGTGACACCGTGAGTGCCCCAACGATCGAACAGGCCACCGTCACCCTGACCCTGCGCGAGGCCTACAAAGAGGGGCTGCGCGACGCGCTGAAGCGTGACGACCGCGTCTTCCTCATGGGTGAGGACATCGGCGCGTACGGGGGGTGCTTCGCGGTGACGATGGGGCTGCTCGACGAGTTCGGGCCGGAACGGATCCGCGACGCACCGCTGTCCGAGGTCGCGATCGTCGGCGCGGCCATCGGCGCGGCGATGAACGGCATGCGTCCGATCGCGGAGATCATGACCTGCAACTTCTCGCTGCTCGCCCTCGACCAGGTCGTCAACAACGCCGCCACGTTGCTGCACATGTCCGGTG
>SLLE01000159.1 GCA_007134225.1 Tindallia sp. | reverse complement strand
CGGGGGTAGCGGAACCTCTTTTTATCAAATGAGTTAATAAGGTATCCAGAATAATCCAGAATATTAAGGAGAGCATTCCATGGATGAATATCTGAAGTTAATGATTGGAGAACCATTCATCATACGACTGATCATTGCTGTTGTGGGGATCGTGACCATTTTAGCATTGAAAAAGCTGATTCGACCCCGTGTAGGCACATATATCAAAGATCAAAACAGTTCCTATCGAAGCAAAAAGGCAATAAACGCTGTAGCGTATTTTTTCATCGTGCTGTTAATCTCCATCATTTTTCGGGATAGCTTGGGAACGGTGACAGTTATTCTCGGAATCGCAGGTGCTGGGATCGCTTTTGCCTTGCAAGAGGTAATTGTCAGTATAGCCGGGTGGACCACCATTTTGTTTAGTGATGTTTATAAATCCGGGGATCGTGTGATGTTAGGAGGCATCAAAGGTGATGTAATAGACGTCGGTGTTCTAAGAACCACCATCATGGAAATCGGGGGATGGGTGGAAGGAGATTTATATAACGGAAGAATTGTCAGGATTGCCAATAGTTTTGTCTTTAAAGAACCGGTTTACAACTATTCTGCCGATTTTCCTTTTTTGTGGGATGAGATTAAAATTCCCGTCAAATACGGTAGTAATTATTCACTTGCGAGAGAATTATTATACGAAGTAGCCCATGAAGTGGTGGGAAATTATTCGGATGAAGCCAAAATGCAGTGGGAAACAATGGTTCGTAAGTTTATGATTGAAAACGCAACAACGAAACCTATGGTCAACATTGTCGCAAATGATAATTGGGTGGAGTTTACCCTGCGATATGTGACAGACTACAAAAAGAGAGTGATCATAAAAGATCAACTCTTTACAAAAATTCTTGAAAAAGTGGAAAACAGTTCCGGGCAGGTGCAAATGGCCTCTACGACGATTGAACTGGTGGATGCCTCGCACTCCCCATAGGAACTAAATAAATTATGTAAATTAATCAAACGGTAACGTATTAGTTATTTAGCGATGTTTGGTGAGGGTATTCATAAGATGACAAACTTTATGTAAACTCGACGGTTCGTAGAATCATCACCATTGAAAGGGGGGGAGTACTATGAGTACTACGCTTATCATCGTTATTGTTGTTGTTATCGTTTTAGGGTTTGGTGGATTTGGGTACAGCCGTCGAGGAAGATAGTGTTAAGATTAAAGAATGAGTGATAAGCAAGATATTGGGTGTGATGATTTCCGGATACAGATGGACGATTTATTCCGGAAGGAACCATTAGCGTAACCGACCATTCATTAGGGTCGGCTTTTTATTTGTCAGGAGGTATTTACCAATGCCACAAAATGTAAAGCAAACGAACCGCACCGTACAGGACAACAGCTCTCAAACAATTTCCCGCATCATGCAAGTTCTCTTTACGCTTATCCAGATTTTTCTGATTTTCAGGCTTGCTCTTAGGTTGCTGGGTGCCAACGTATCAAATGTTTTTGTCAATATAATATATGAAGCTACAGCCCCTTTGGTCGGTTTGTTTGAAGGCATTTTCTCTGATGTGATGCTGGAGGATAGCGCAATATTTGCCGTATTTGAGCCTGCTACGGTGATTGCCATCATCGTAGCAGCTGCTGTTGCTTATATTGTCTTAAGACTGCTGTCGGTTAAACAGGGCAGGAAGACGGAACGAGTAGAAGTGCAGAAACAGACAAACGCCGTTCCGTTAGGACAAGTTTCAGAAGCACAACTGAAGCAAGACTCGGAACCAGTAGCGCAGCCAGTACAAACACCTGAGGAGCAGACTAACCAAAGCAAGCTTGAGAACCATCCCCAGGAAGTGGATGGAAGAACCTATCATCAACAGCAGGCAAAGAAAGAAAAACTTGAGAATGAAACCCAGAAACTGGAGGAAAAAATCCATCATAAACAGCAGATTCTGGAAGAACAGCAAAAAATGTCTGCCAATATCAGTGATGAAGATCCAGTTAATAAGAAGCCGCACAGACAATGATAACCTTTATACCAAATTAAACGGGTTCCCATGGGATCCCGTTTTTGTGTTAATCGGCTATCTGTGCCAGCGCCAAGCAGCCCACGATGCAAGGCTAAGGCGTTTCGTGCCAAGGAAAGCTGCGAAAAACACCTGTGAGCTAATAATCAATCACTGCGATGAATAAAGCAGGTTAGCTACATGGGACTGGTCCCATGTAGCTTGTTAAATACAAAATGCACGTCGACCTCTTCAGGATAGAGGCATGTTTCATATGTCAATTTAAAAAGAAAACCGGATAATTGATTCGCTTGAGGGTAGAAAGAAGTAAAAAGCTTACGACAAGGAGCATGATCTATGGAAAAGAAATTTTATTGGTTGGTTGTCATGATCATTGTAATTGTATTCATGACGAGTTCATTTATTTATGCAGTTGATCTTGACCGTTCCTCCGGCAAACAGTGTGTATGAAGGGTATGACTACCATCGCTTGGGAGAACTGGCAGATGAAATGATCGTGATGGCCTATGACTACCACGACCGGAACTTACCAAGTGCGACAGCGCCAATTCCTCTGATGGAAGCTGGGATTCAGCAATTGACAGAAATGGTTCCGGCGGACAAAATTGCTCTGGGCGTGCGGCTGCCAGCGGTCCGATATGCGGAAACAGAGGATGGATGGAAAGTTACGCATCCATATCTGCATTCTGTTTACGAACTGATGGAAGAACAGCGGCTCTTCCCGGAATGGGATGAATTGGCATAAGTAAGCTATGTGACCTTTCAGGATGAAGAGGGTCATGAAAATAGTATCTTCTTTGAGAGTGAAAGAAGCCTGTTGGAAAAGTGGAAGCTGGTCCGTAGATATGAGCTGAAAGGTGCAGCCCTTTGGCGTTTTGGTACGATCCATGACTTTGTTTACGAACAGGTATCAGATTTACTGGAATAAGAAAAAGGCTGGGAAATATTGAGCAGAAAATAATCAAGGTTGAGCAGATAGCGTTGAAGGTTAGTGGCTTGAATAAATCCATTGTCTTATTTCTTAAGTAAATCAGAAATGGTGGGATGAAGATGGAAACGAAACACTACTGGTTGTTTAATATTATTGCTCCTGTTTATGGACTATTTTATCAAAAACAAAAGAAAATGTTTTCTGAAGTGATTCAGGATGTAAATCATGAACTGGACTTAACAATTTATGACACCATCCTTGATGTTGGATGCGGAACGGGTGCTCTTTGTTCTGTGCTGAAAGAAAATGGTTTATCCGTAACGGGGATTGATCCGGCGGAAAAGATGCTGAAAATAGCCCGGAATAAGTCGGGAAATGCCGGCATTCAGTTTATGAAGGCTGATGCGTTGGAAAAATTACCTTTCAAAAACGGTGATTTTGATGTGGTTATTGCATCTTATGTGGCTCATGGATTACAACCTGACGAGCGAAAACGCATGTATGCAGAAATGAGCCGTGTGGCTGATAAGCTAGTGATAATATATGATTACAATGAACAACGTTCCGTGTTAACAAGCATTGTTGAATGGCTTGAAGGAGGAGACTATTTCCGTTTTATCAGGAAAGCGGTCCCGGAGATGGAAGATTGCGAAAATGAGATGCAGTCTTGCTTTTCTGAAGTTCGTGTTCTTCAGGTAGGGGAGCGCGCCGCCTGGTATATCTGTAAACCAATTAAAGTCAGAGAATAAAGGCTTCGCTGTTGTCGATCCTTTGGAAATTATAATTACAGCTCCCGTTACAACTGGTAATGGCTGGCTTAATCCAGAGTGCTGTTCTTAAAAGTCTGTCTTGAATTTAATTGTAATCTCTATGAAGATCAAAATATCGGGACCAAAACTTATTAAACTCCGTTTCAGATGTACCCTGTAACAGAATTGCATTGTCTTCAGAGCGGACATTCAGAACCTCCCCGGATACCAAACCGGTATAAGAGCCATCCTCCTGTCGATGCCATCGGAAGCACTGCCCGCATTCAAAGGATTTAGCAGGATTTAAATCGGTGGCCATCATAAGTGTTTTATTAATGTCTGTGCTATGGATCTGCATCTATTGTTCACAACCTTTCCTATACTGATCAATACTGATTAAATGAAGTAAATTGAAATATCGTTTACCACCAGCATAAACGTTAGGTGTAGGATTTTGCTGGCTGGGGCTGGCGAAACCAATTGATCGAGACCTGGAAAATCTGGTATGGGATCTGAGCCTTTTCATTGCAATCGCAGACTGAATTTAAGAGAAAAGAGCTTAAGGATATATTAAAGAGGGAAAAACATGCGTCTTTAATGAAAGCGGTTCGCCTGGCCCCGTCGGGTACGAACAGTCAGCCCTGGTTTTTTGTGGAAAGAGACAACTTCACACATGCTTTTTGTATGTTAGGAGTAATATATCATGTCGCAAAAGGTAAAGCAAACGAATCACACGAAACAGGACGGCGGTTCTCAAACAACTTCACCGGACATGGGTTTCAAATTAGGATTGCTTATCATTACGGGGCATTTTCGAGTAATTAAAAGACTGTTGGGTATAATTATAAAAAATCACAAATTAAAAATATTTTGAATACTGGAGCATTTTCAGGAGGTTTACCGTGACGGAAAAAAAGAACACTAAAAAGCAAAAAACAAAATCAGCGAGGAATATAAAGCGTGGCTCCTTTCCAATCGTTGGCATTGGCGCCTCTGCCGGTGGTTTGGCAGCCTTTGAAGCTTTTTTTTCTGGCATGCCTCCCCATTCAGATCCAGGCATGGCCTTTGTTTTGGTTCAGCATCTGGCGCCGGACCACAAGAGTATTTTGACGGATTTAATCCAACGCTATACACGCATGCAGGTGTTTGAAGTGGAAGACGGTATGGAAGTTCAGCCAAACTGCGCATATATCATACCACCGAACCGTGACATGGCGTTTTTAAATGGCAAGCTCCAATTATCGGAACCTTCTGCTCCCCGTGGTCAAAGACTTCCCATCGACTTCTTTTTCCGCTCCCTGGCTCAGGATCAGCATGAACGGGCCATTTGCATCGTGTTATCAGGAACAGGCAGTGATGGCACTCTTGGGATCCGGGCCATCAAGGGAGAAGGCGGCATGGCCATGGTACAACTTCCGGATTCTGCAGAATATGACGGCATGCCCAGAAGTGCCATTGGTACCGGGTTGGTGGATTATCAGCTTCCACCGGCTGAAATGCCCGATCAGTTGATTGCTTATGCATTCCAGGTTTTTGGAAAAGAAAACAGACCTGTGGTGCCGGCACCTGAGACAGAAAACATACTAAATAAAATATTCGGATTACTCCGTTCTCAAACAGGGCATGACTTTTCCGGGTACAAACCGAATACCGTCAATCGCCGTATTGAAAGGCGCATGGCTGTTCATCAGATCGAAGATATGGAAAAATTCGCGCTGTTTCTTAAAAAAACGCCCAGTGAAGTGGAGGCTTTGTTCAGAGACCTGCTTATTGGTGTGACCAGTTTTTTTCGGGATCCAGACGCCTTTGTAGTGCTTGAAGAACAATGCCTCCCTAAGATATTGACGGAAAAACAGGCTGACACACCGCTTCGAATTTGGGTTGCAGGTTGTTCTACCGGTGAAGAAGCATACTCGCTTGCCATTTTGGTAGCAGAGCAACAGGAAAAATTGAAAAAGAACTTTGCTGTACAGATTTTTGCCACGGATATTGACAATAAGGCCATTGCCACAGCACGGACAGGTATCTACCCGGCCAGTATTGCAGCTGACATTTCGTCAGAACGCCTGTCCAGGTATTTTTCACCTAATCCTGGTGAGGTGAGTGGCAGCCCGGGCGCCTATCGAGTGCAAAAAAGCATTCGGGATATGCTGATTTTTTCGGAACACAACGTCATTAAAGATCCTCCCTTTTCAAACCTGGACCTGATTAGTTGCCGCAACCTGTTAATTTATATGAGTGTCGATTTACAGAGAAAGTTGATCCCTTTGTTTCAGTATGCGCTAAATCCGGGAGGATATCTCTTTTTAGGAAGCTCAGAATCTGTAGGGGATTATGGCGATTCATTCACCAGCATCCATCGAAAAGCAAAAATATATCAGCGTAACGAGTCTTTTCAAACGAAACGATGGGCACCGGTGAGCCAGTTTTTATTTTCAAAACTACCTGCAGATGAAGAACCGCAGCCTTCATCGACAAAAAAATCAGCCACAGCCAACCACAAAACATTAAAGCAGATCACAGAGCGTGAGCTGCTTCAACATACTCAGATGACGGGAATTTTAGTGAATGCAAAGGGCGATATTGTTTACCTGCATGGTCGTTCCGGCAAGTTTCTTGAGCCGGCTCCCGGAGAGTTTGATCGAAATATCATTAAAATGGCAAGGGAGGGACTCGCGAGGCCCTTAACCACCTCGCTGCGTAATGTAGTAAGCACAGAGACAAGTGACAGCATTAAAGGGCTGCGGATTAAAACGAACGGTGATTACGCATCCGTTGATCTCACCGTTCGCCCCGTTGAGCTGGCAACAGATCTCAGCGCTGACGAAACCCTTTATCTGGTTATACTGGAAGAATCGCCTGAAAAAGAAAAAGAATCGTCATTGCCTCAGTCCATTTTTGACGGGGAGGGCAAAACAACTGAAAAAGACCCGGATCCACGCATTGCATCCCTTCAAAAAGAATTGCAGGAAAAGGAAGAATATCTGCAGGCATCCAATGAAGAATTGGAAACCTCCAACGAAGAGCTGAAGTCTTCCAATGAAGAGATGCAGTCCATGAATGAAGAACTGCAATCCACTAACGAAGAATTGGAAACATCAAAAGAGGAATTGCAGTCTGTGAATGAAGAACTGGCAACGGTCAACGCAGAACTGCAGAATAAAGTAGCGGATTTATCCCGGGCCAATAACGACATGAACAATTTGCTGGCCGGAACAGGCATTGCCACGGTATTTGTCGACCATCAGCTGAACATCATGCGTTTTACGCCCACAGCCACCCGAATCATTAATCTGATACTCAGCGATGTGGGACGCCCGGTTTGTCATGTGGTTTCAAACCTGCAGGGCTATGACAGACTGGTGGAAGACACCCAGGAAGTGCTGGATACACTGGTTCCCAAAGAAGTGGAAGTGAAAACCATTGAGGGAAAGAAATATAAAATGCTGATTCAACCTTATCGTACATTGGAAAATGTCATTGAAGGCGCAGTATTGACTTTCGTTTCCGTTTAGTTGAGCCTAGAGAGGCGGCAAAATCTATAATGATGAAAGATAAAAATAGCGAAACTCAAAAGGAAGGCATCCGAGATCTGAGACAAAAAGCAGAGAGGAAGCTTCAAACCGGTGAGCGGACAGAAATTGAAAAGATTGAAAACATGTCATCAGTGGATATTGAAAAAGTGATACATGAACTGGAAGTTCATCAAATAGAACTTGAGATGCAAAACGACGAACTTCAAAGTATTCGAGATGAACTGGATATTTCCCGTAAAAAGTATTTTGATCTGTATGATTTAGCACCCGTGGG
>SLLE01000058.1 GCA_007134225.1 Tindallia sp. | reverse complement strand
ATTTTATGCAAAGATTCATGAAACTTTTTACATTTTTTGTAGTAGTATTTACATGAAAGCGTGAAAGCGAATTGACTTACAAAATATGTACCCCAGTTACCATTAAGCATTCAATCTTATGCCAGAAAATCCTTAATGAATAGCAGGTGATCCCCATGATATTGCTAGAACTTCTCATGATGATGCTACAACTTCTCACGATGTTATTATTAGGTTTACTGGTGCTGGTCCTGTTGAGCATGGCCGTTCCCTTTCGCTATCATGCCGAAGCGCATTACAAGGCTGAGCAATATGAGGTTTTTATGGTCGTTGAGTGGTTCTGGAAATTATTTCGTTTCAGAGCTTCCTTTCAGGATTCGCCAGCGCCGGAATTAACGTTTCAGTTATTAGGTTATCATATCTCACTGGCCGATGACTCTTTTAAACCTGGAAAGCAGGAAAAAAAGAAAGATAAGAAAGATAAGAAAAAGGTGAACCCGGAGCAAAAACAGAAGAAAAATCCTGCCTCCGATTGGCCGATTGACAAAAAAGAACTCTTCAACACTGCTTTGCGTCGGGAATTGATACAGTTCCTTAAAAGAATTTTCCGGCAGATATCCCCGGAGGAACTGCTTCTACGAGTGGATCTTGGTTTCGACGACCCCTACCACACTGCCGTTTTGAACCACTGGCTCTTAGCGTTATCTGTATTCAGGGTGTCCAACCGGAAAAACATCCATGTGTACCCGATCTTTCATGAAGAAAAAGTGAACGTCCATTTCAAACTTCTGGGAAGCCTGATTCCGTTCATTTTTCTGTGGCATTCCCTTCGGTTGGCCTTTTCCAGGCCAGTTCGAAACATCTGGATGTCACTTATAAAACACAAATTAACAAAGAAAAGAAGGAGGAAAAAGTATGTCAATGAATTTGAATGAAAATGTGTCCGTGATGTTTGAGAAGCTGGAAAAATTTTTTACGTCTAAAACCGTGGTAGGGGAACCGATACAGGTAGCAGACGTCACGTTGATCCCTCTGCTGAACATTTCTTTTGGCCTTGGCCTTGGTGGTGGCGACGGCGTTGATGAAAAGGGAAATAAGGGAGTTGGCAGCGGAAGCGGCCTGGGAGCCAAAGCCGTTCCAACAGCCGTACTTGTTGTCAAGGAGGGAAATGTGGAAGTACTATCCATCAATCAGAAAAGCGGTTTGGAAAAACTGGTCAATATGGTGCCGGACATTCTAGAGAAGGTAGACTTATCCTGTTGCTGCGATGGAACGGCTGAAAAGGATTCAGAAAGCTCAGAATAACCATTGAAAAAAGCCGCAAATGCGGCTTTTTTCAATGGTTATTGAGAACTTCCATGGCCCGGGCAGCGTTGTAGGAGCTGCGGATAAAGGGACCACTTTCCACGAAGGGGATTCCTTTTTGAATACCCATTTTCTTGTAGACTTCAAACTGTTCCGGTGTGACAAATTCTTCCACCGGTAGGTGCTCGGAAGATGGTTGAAGGTATTGCCCAATGGTCAGAATATCGCACTTTATTTCCACTAACGTGTCCATCACCCCATGCATCTCTTCCGCACTTTCTCCCAGTCCAACCATAATACCAGTTTTGGATAAAATGGCCGGGTTTTTTTCTTTAACTCTTTTTAACAAATCTATTGATCGCTGATAGTCCGCTCCGGGTCGTACGTTCCCGTAAAGAGAGGGAACTGTTTCGATGTTGTGGTTGAGTATTTCCGGTTTTGCTTCCAGTACAATATCCAAGGCCGCTTCACTACCCTGAAGGTCCGGGATCAACACTTCAATGCTGGTGGAAGGATTCATCCTTCGGACAGCACGGATGGTCTCAGCAAAGTGAGCAGCTCCACCATCGGGTAAATCGTCCCTTGTAACAGATGTAATGACCGCATGCTTCAAGTTCAGCTCAGAGACTGCCTCAGCGACATGCCGAGGTTCATCCGGATCCAATACCGGTGCCTCACCTTTTCCTACGGCACAAAAACGACAGCCTCTGGTACATACATCTCCCATGATCATAAAGGTTGCGGTTCGATTTTCAAAACATTCTCCAATATTCGGACAGTTCGCTTCCTGACACACAGTATGCAGGGATAGATCTTTGACCATGGCCTGCATTTTGTCCAGGCTTTTTTTATCTGGCATTTTTTTTCTAAGCCATTCCGGTTTCTTTTTCGCTGACAAAATTTTTCACCTCTTCCAATGTTGTTGGCACTAGTTTTGCTTCGTATAATAATTCAAAGGTCTTTTGAAGAGCCTGTATCACTTCTTTTCGTTCCCTGAAAATGCCCAGTTTTTCCATAGAAGTGACGCCAAATTCTGTAATCCCGCATGGATTAATATATGCAAAATGATCCAGGTTTGTTTGATGGTTTATGGCAAAACCATGCATGGTTGACCATCGTTTTATCGCAACTCCCAGTGCACAGATTTTCTCATGATCAATCCAGATTCCCCGATACTCTTCTTTCCTCTTACCTTCCAGACCAAATTGCTTCAGCGTGGTGATCACCCATTCTTCCATTTGCCATACAAACCATTGGACGTCTTTTTTGAAATGTTCCATATTCACCAAAAGGTATCCAACAATCTGACCCGGCCCATGATATGTTACATTGCCGCCACGATTGCTTTCAAAGATCTGAAATCCCTGACTCTTTACTGCCTCAACCGAAAAAAGAAAGTCGTTGGACTTTCGATTTCTTCCTAATGTAAAGACCGGTGGATGCTCCACAAAAAAGAGAAATCCCGGCACTTCACGGTTACGCTTCAAGTACTCATTAATTTGCTGTTGCAAAACAAAGGCTTCTTCATATTCCATCATTCCCAAATCAACATATCTGATCTTTTTCAAGGTTTCACCCTCTTTTCTTTATCCAATAACCATTATGGTTATTCCTTCCAATGCTCCAATGCTTCTTCAATAAGAATGCTGATCAATTCACCATAGGCTATTCCGGAAGCTTCCCACATTTTCGGGTACATGCTGATTTTCGTGAAACCCGGCATGGTGTTAATCTCGTTGACCAGCCAGCCGCCGGTTTTGCGATCCAAAAAGAAATCCACCCTCGCCAGGCCTTTGCATTCCAGAAGTTGATATACCTGGATTGCCAGTTCCTGAACGGTTTCTGTATCTTTGGTTGAGAGTTTTGCAGGAATTTCGAAATCGCTCTTCCCCGCCAAATACTTATCTTCATAATCGTAGAATTCTCTTGACGGAATGATTTCAGCTGGAAGGGCTGTCTTTGGATGACGATGATGCCCTAACACCGCACATTCAATTTCTCTACCATCAACAAATGCTTCCACCACCACTTTCCGATCATGGCCAGCCGCTTTTCTCAGCGCGGTTTCCAGTTCCAGCCGATTCGACGCTTTGCTGATTCCTACGCTGGAACCCAGTCGTGCCGGTTTGACAAACATGGGATAATTCAGACTCTGTTCCAGGACTTCCAGCACATTTGTATCCACAGGAGTTTTTGATTCCAGATAAACGACCTGATAGGGAGTCTGGCTAATCTTTTCAGTTTCAAATAATTTTTTCGTCATAGCTTTATCCATGGCTAAGGCAGAAGTCATCACACCGGCACCAACATAAGGAATCTGACATGCCTCTAAAAGACCCTGCAGCACTCCATCTTCTCCATAAGGTCCATGAAGAATCGGCAAGGCCACGTCCACCGCCAACTTCTCAGAATGATCCTGATGGTGAATCATCAATGAGGGTTCTCCCGGAATCAAGGTGATCGCTTTGCGATGCGCTCCATATTCGAACCTTGGTTGCTCAAACCCTTTCCACGTACCTGCCTGGATTTGATTTTGTTTTTCGTACATCTGAAATAACCCTTCTGGCGTGATTCCAACCGGTATCACTTCAAATTTTTTCTTATCAATTTGCTTTAATACTGAATCGGTTGACATCAGAGAAACCTCATGCTCTGAAGAAGGACCTCCAAATAACACTAACACTTTGATCAATTTCATTCTATCAACCTTTCCAAAACCACGGGGACAGTTCCATCATCTTCCCTACGGCTCTCCGCTGCACCCCGACGACGCTCGAATCGTCCCCATGGCATCTGCGATTATTTTATAATGGTGTAGGCTAAATACGTTTCCTGATAAATTCGTTTTAGTTTTTCGCAGGCTCTTTCAGCCCGCTGCCGATATTTATACAAACCAAAAACCGTTGGTCCGCTGCCACTCATCATTGCTTTGAAGGCATTGAATTCGATTAATTTTTTTCGTGCGTGCTCTACTTCCGGTATCATCGTTGCCGTCACAGGCTGTAATACATTTCCCATCGCCTCTGCCATCATGGCAAAATTGCCGCTTTCCAGTGCCTGAATCAGTTTAGCATTCTCCGGTCGCTGTGTCATGGACTCTATCTGGAAAGACCGATATACCTCTGCTGTCGAGGCTGAAAAAGGAGGTTTTACCAAAACCAGCCAGAGAGGTGTTTTAACCCGAAGCGGCGTTAAACGCTCCCCTATTCCCTCCGCCAGAGCTGTTTTACCCATTAAGCAGTAGGGTACATCCGCACCCAGCTTTTTGCCCAGATCTGCCAATACTTCCGGGGTTGTCTGTTTTTCCCAGTAACGGTTCATCGCCCGAAAGGCAGCGGCAGCGTCCGCACTTCCGCCGGCCAGCCCTGCCGCCACCGGAATTCGTTTATCGATATGGATTTGAAGGGATTCCTGTTTTAAATCAATGCCGTGATGCTCAGCCAATAGTTCAACTGCTTGATAGACCAAATTATTCTGATTGAGCGGAAGAATCGGTTTATTGGAGGTTAGAGTGATGCCCGGACTTTTTCCCGGCTGCACTTCAATCAGGTCATGCAAAGAGACTTGCTGCATCACCATGGATACTTCATGATACCCGTCCGAACGTTTTCGGAGAATATCCAGGGATAGATTGATTTTCGCATAGGCTTTTTCCTGTATCCACTTCAATTCCCTTCACTCCATTAATCGGTTATTTGTTACCATCAAGTCTCCTCAATATCTTCGGACGATAAATCCAGATGGCTTTTTCCGGACAAATTTCCTGGCAGCAATAGCATCGAATGCATTTTTCATATTCAAATACCGGTTGATGCTCCTCCATCCGGATGGCATCTGCCGGACAAATAATGTGACACTCGGCACATCCAATGCAATTTTCAGCCTGCAATACGGGTTTAGGTCTCAGATGTCTGCGACTAATTTGACGTAAGAATGGACCAATCAGCGGCCATTCCGCATATCGTTCAAGAAAATCCGGATCTTTTGTATCCGGAAGCTTAAAGGCTTGTCGATCCTCTGCCGTCTCCATGCCCAGGTCCATATCATCAGGAGAAAAATGGCATAGGTTCCTCTCTTGTGCTGCACGTATGGTTGGCACATTTTCAGGATTAATCCCCATAAGCTTTGCTGCTGCAACATCCAGATCATGCGGATTCCTCGACACCAATAACACGCCTGATTTTTTAACGCTGCCGGCAGATGGTCCGGCTCCCTCCATGGCTTCAACGCCATCCATAACAGAGAGTACCGGACGAGCGTATTCACATATATCAACCAATGCGTGTCCAAATTGCTCCGGATCGGTAAAGCGAAAATGAAGCTCTGCTTTTTTTAGTCCGGGCATAACGCCAAACATGTTTTTAACGGCGCCGGTCATTAATGTCATGCTATGGGTTTTCATTTTACAAAGGCTGATGACATGATCCACCTCATGAAGCGCTTTCATCACCGGAAAATCCTTGAGCCGGTATCCTTTCCCGAAATGAATCTCCTCAGACTCCATATTCCAGTTGAGACTGGCACCTGTCTCCTCCGCAACACGTTCCATCCCGGTGAGTCGATAAATTTTTTTCATCCGGCTGCTCAAAAAAGGACCTGCCGGGCTATCTGCAATGATTACCGTGGCACCAGCTTCCATCAGCAGTTCTGCTAATGCATGAACCACCTGTGGATGGGTGGTGACTGCCTCCGACGGATCTTTTCCTGTCAGAAGGTTCGCTTTTAAAAGGACCTTTTCCCCTGGTTTTAACCATTCACTGATCCCGCCCAGAGCTTCCAGGGCAGCTTCCAGATTTATTTTTACGGTCTCAGGAGCATAGTCCCGGCACGGCATGGCTATGATTTTCATCACCGGTTTCCCTCCTGCTCTTCTCTTTGATTCTGCCTCTCATTGTACAACAAAGCATGCTTAATTTCCAGTTTAATCCACCGTAGCAAATTGAACAAAGACGCTATGCGTCTATTGAAGGGTTAGTGGTTAGCCTGTGCCAGAAGGGTGGAAAATCAAAATTAAGCACTTAAAGACTTATCCACACCCTAAAGGGTGCAGGCAGATATTTGCGCATACCCGTTCCAGGCACTCGTGCTATTTCCTTATCTATCAAGAAAAGCCGCGAACCACTTCGCGGCTTAAAATGAGCAAAATTCTGTTTACATCGCAAGGTATTCTTTCAGCGGTTTATACTGCATCTTTGCTCCTTCTTTTTTTCGCTGCACCACCTGCAAAAAGGCAGCAGCGGTCTCCAGAGAGGTAAAGGTGGGAATTTTGTATAGAATGCCCATTTTACGCAGCTTATGCCCGCGAGAATCCATTCCCTGGCCCCGGGTTGGCGTGTTGATGATCATGTTAATCTGTTCATCTTTTACCATGTTCAGCAGGGAATCGCCTTCCACTTCTTCACACTGAATGCCATGCTCGCGCAGGTATCGGGCGGTTCCATTGGCACTGAAGCATATAAAACCCATGTCCTGATATTTTTTAGCCAACTCCAGCCCTTCTTTTTTATCAGGATCCTTCAGCGAAAAATAAATCCCCCCCTCTACCGGCAGGGTAATTCCCGATGCAATAAACCCTTTCATGAGTGCCATGGGATAGTCCGGATCAATCCCCAGCACCTCACCGGTGGATTTCATTTCCGGTCCCAGCGCCATATCCACATCCGAAAGCTTTTCAGCAGAAAACACCGGTACCTTAACGGCATAATAAGGTTTTGTCGGAAGTATTCCTGTTCCATATCCCATGTTCTCCAATTTTTCTCCCAGCATGGCCTGGACTGCCAGTTTAACCATAGGAACTCCTGTTATCTTACTGAGAATCGGTACCGTTCGGGACGCCCGAGGATTGATTTCAATGACATATGCTTTTTCATCTTTTATCACATACTGAATATTAACCAACCCGACCACTTCTAGCTTTTCCACAATGGTTTTCGTCATGCTTTCCATCTGATCAATAACCGATTTTTCCAGGTGCATGGCCGGGTAGACAGAAATGCTGTCTCCAGAATGGACGCCGGTCTTTTCAATATGTTCCATCAGCCCAGGGATTAAAACTTCCGAACCATCCGCCACTGCATCCACTTCCACTTCCATTCCACTGATATATTGATCAATAAAAAGAGGATATTTCATGGATAAGCCCTTCATCTCCTCTAAATATTCCCCAAGTTCCGAGGAATTTTGAACGATTTGCATGCCACGTCCTCCTATGACATAAGACGGTCTGACAATTACTGGGTATCCAAGCACTTCTGCGTTTGACATGGCTTCTTCCGAATCCTTCGCGATCATGCCCTGCGGCGTGGCAATGCCATTTTCCAGCAAAAAATCGTTGCATTTCATGCGATCCTCCGCTAAATCCATGGAGGGAAATTGAGTTCCAAGAATCGTGACGCCCCGTTGATGGAGCTCCGGTGCCAGATTAACTGAAGTCTGTCCTCCTAACTGGACAATAACGCCCTCCGGATTTTCCTGGCGAACCACATTCATCACGTCATCGATATGAAGTGTTTCAAAATAAAGCTTATCCGCCGTATCAAAGTCTGTACTGACGGTTTCCGGATTATTGTTCATCATAATCGATTCGTAACCGGCTTCTTTTAATGCCCAAACACCATGGACACACGAATAGTCAAATTCAATTCCCTGACCGATTCGGATGGGACCGGATCCGATTACCAGCACCTTTTTGTTGGAGCTGATGCGGTTTTCATTTTCCTCTTCATAGCAGGAGTAATAGTATGGTGTTGCTGCTTCAAACTCACCACTGCAGGTATCCACCATCTTGTATACCGGGTAGATCTGATTTTCCTGCCGAAGTCTTTCAAGCTCTAATGCATCTGTACCGGATAGAGCGATGATCTCTGCATCAATAAATCCCATAGCTTCCGCATCGTAAAGAAGCTTCTCGTTCATCGGTTCCGATGCAAGCCTCAATTCCATCTGAACGATGTTTTTAATTCCCTGCAGGAACCATACGTCCATCTTTGTCATATCAAAAAGCGCTGCCAGGGTATACCCACGCCGAATGGCATCCGCCAGAGCAAATACCCGTTCATCGTCACAGGCCATTATTTTTTCCTCCAGGGCTTCGGCTGTAAGGGCAGACATTTGCGCCAGCCGAAGTCCTGTGAAGTTTCCTTCCAGGGATGTAATCGCCTTTAGCAATGCTCCCTCAAAACTCCTGGCAATAGCCATGACTTCACCCGTAGCCTTCATCTGGGTACCTAAGGTTCGATTAACATTTTTAAATTTTTCAAAGGGCCATTTTGGATATTTGATCACCACATAATCCAACACTGGTTCAAAAAAAGCGCTGGATTTTTGAGTAACTGCATTTTTCAATTCATTCAAGCTATATCCGATAGCAATTTTAGCAGCAATTTTCGCAATTGGATAGCCAACAGCCTTGGAAGCCAAAGCACTGGAACGACTTACCCTTGGATTTACTTCAATCACTACATACTCACTGCTTTCAGGGTTCATGGCAAACTGAATATTGCACCCACCCGCCACCTTCAAGCTCCGAATAATCTTAATGGATGCCTGGCGCAGCATCTGATATTCCCGGTCTCTCAACGTTTGTGAGGGTGCGATGACAATGCTGTCACCGGTATGAACTCCCACCGGATCCATGTTTTCCATGTTGCATATAATGATGCAATTATCTTTATGGTCCCGAATTACCTCGTACTCAATCTCTTTCCAACCGGCAACGCTCTGTTCCAGCAATATCTGTCCGATGGGACTGGCTTTCATTCCCCGCTGGCAAATTTCCATCAGTTCCTGATGGTTGCCAGCGATGCCACCGCCGGATCCACCCAAGGTATAGGCCGGTCGAATAATCAGTGGATAGCCAGCCTCCTCAACAAATTCCTCGCACTGCTCCAAGTTAGTTGCAATAATACTAAGGGCCACTGGCTCATCTATTTCTTCCATTAATTCTTTAAAGGCTTCCCGATCCTCTGCTTTCCGGATGGTTTCGCTTTCAGCTCCCAGCAACAGCACACCCAGCTTTTCCAATGTGCCCTGTTCTTGAAGATTCATGGCAATATTCAAAGCTGTCTGTCCCCCAAAACCAGCCAGGATACCGTCCGGCTTTTCCTGTTTCAATATTTCCAGAATGCTTTCCTGAGTCATAGGCTCCAGATAAACTTTGTCTGCAATATGGGTATCCGTCATGATGGTCGCCGGATTACTGTTCACCAGGACGGTTTCAATCCCTTCCTCTTTTATGGCTTTACAGGCTTGTGTCCCTGAATAATCAAATTCTGCGGCCTGTCCAATCACAATGGGACCGGAGCCAAGAATTAAGATTTTTTTCAAGTTTGTGTTTAACGGCATTAGTTTCGCTCCTTCATGAGTTGAATAAACTGATCAAATAGGTATTCAGAATCCCTTGGTCCGGGAGATCCCTCTGGATGAAACTGAACGGAGAACACTGGCAATTCATGATGTTGCATGCCTTCTACCGTATCATCGTTTAAATTACTATGCGTAATGGTCATTCCATTTTTTGTCACACTATCCGCTTCAACGGCATAGCCGTGGTTTTGAGAGGTAATGTAAGCTCTGTCCTTTAAATGATCATAAACACCGTGGTTACCTCCCCGATGTCCGTATTTCATCTTGTAGGTTTTTCCTCCCACGGCATGAGCCAGAAGCTGGTGCCCCATACAAATGCCGAAGACAGGAATTTCCTTCATCCAGGTACGGATCAATTCAATTCCCTCCACTGCCTCCGCCGGATTTCCGGGGCCGTTGCTGACCAACAAACCATCCGGTTGATAGGCTTCAATGGATTCGAAGGATGTACCATAAGGAAACATCATGATGTCACAATTTCTCTTTTTCAGCTCTTCCACGATATTGGACTTTACTCCCAGGTCCAGAAGCGCCACCCGAAAACCGGAGCCAGGGATATGCTTTGACTGGTTAATCCCCACCACTTTCATCCAGTCTTCTTTCAGATCTGTTCCCTGCAACAATTGTTTTAATGCATCCACGCCGACGTTTTCATTAGAAATGACGGCTTTTAAAGCTCCGCTGGTCCTTATTTTTCTGGTAATGCTTCGCGTGTCAACCTCCGCGATGCCTGGCAATCCCATTTTCTGCATCATAAAATCCAACGTTGATTCGCTTAAATAATTGGATGGATGATCCGAAATAGATTTCACCACAACCCCTCGGGCAAAAATGCCCTCGGATTCTGATTCTTTCATGGACACCCCGTAATTTCCAATTAACGGGTAGGTCATCGTAACGATTTGTCCTGCATAGGATGGATCCGTCAGTATTTCCTGATAACCAGTGATGGAAGTATTAAAAACCATCTCCCCTACAGCTGTTCCCATTCTTCCAAAGCCTTTTCCTTCATAAGTTGTTCCGTCTTCAAGATAAAGTATTCCCTTCATCGTTACGCCCCTTTGTTTTTGTTCTGTTTAAAAGTTGCTGGAAGGCCCCATCGTCGCAATCAGCATTGCCTTAATGGTATGCATCCGGTTTTCCGCTTCATCAAAAACAACAGATTTCGAACTTCTAAAGACCTCATCTGTCACTTCCAACTCGGAAAGCCCATATTTTTCATAAACTTCTTTTCCAATAATGGTTTCCGTATCATGAAATGCCGGAAGGCAATGCATAAAAATGGTGTCTGGATTTCCGGTTTTATTCATTAAAAAATCATTGACCTGGTAGGGCTTCAACAGCTTTATTCTCTCATCAAACTGCTCTTCTTCACCCATGGATACCCAAACATCCGTATAGATGACGTCGGCTCCTTTTACGCCCTCAGAGGGGTTTTCAAACCATTCAATGGAAGCACCGGTTTCATCCGCCACTTCCACCATTTCTGCCATTAACGCTTTATCCGGTGCCAGGCTGGCGGGAGAAACTGCCCGGAACTTCATTCCCATTTTAGCAGCACCGATCATCAGGGAATGGGCCATGTTATTTCGGGCGTCTCCAACATAGGCAAAAGTGACTTCCTCCAATGGTTTGTCCACCTTTTCCATAATCGTCATCCAGTCTGCCAAAATTTGAGTGGGATGGTACTCATCCGTTAAGCCATTCCATACCGGTACACCTGCATGCTCTGCTAATGTGTCCACTGTCTTCTGGCTGTAGCCTCGGAACTCAATGCCTTCATAAAAGCGTCCCAGAACTTTTGCCGTATCTTCTACGGATTCTTTTTTTCCCATTTGTGAATCTTTCATGTCCAGGAATGTTGCATTCCCACCTTCCTGCATCATTGCTACCTCAAAGGCGCAGCGGGTGCGGGTCGATGTTTTTTCAAACAGCAGCACAATATTTTTCCCTTTCAGCAGCTCATTATGACGTCCGAGCTTTCGCTGATTCTTTAACTCAACGGCCAGTTTCAATAGGCTTTTCATTTCTTCCGGTGAATGATTTTTCAATGTTAACAAGTTCTTTCCTCTCCATGATCTGGTTTCGTTCAAAGCTTCAATTAATTTATTATCACTGTCAGCCGCTAAAGAACCGCCTTTATGCGTCCAGAATTGGTTTTTCATTTCCATCACTCCATTATCAAGATTTTCATAATTATACATTAAAACTTATTTTTATGCAACCCGTCCACCTTAATCTCTTTAAATAAATAGCCCGGTTGGTAACAGCATTTCGCTTCTGTTACCAACCGGGCTATTTATTTTCGGCAGTCAAAAAGCCGTCCAGAGACGACTTTAACCGACTTTAATTGGTCTGTTGTTTTCACAAACAGTGATTTCAACGGTTTCCGTAAGCACATCACAATAACTGTAAGATACCTTTCGAACCGTATCAAAATCACCAAATACTTTGACGATAAAGATGCTCGGATAAGTATCTTCCAGTATACCTTCCCGAACCACAATTCTTTTTCTGCCTTTATTCGCCTTTAGTGTGACTCGCTTTCCCAGATACCCTTCGATGGTCTTCTTGATTTCGCCCAGCGTATTTCGATCAGCCAAATCATCACCTCTTTCACCCATTCCTAGATAAAGTCTACCATAAATGAAAGAGATTGTCAATTCATTTAATTAATCATTATACAATTACTGACTATCCTTGTCAAATTATATTTTTGTTTTTTTATTTTCCACAGGGAATCAATAAAACAGGTCTCTTCGAATGACGGGATACAGCATCGGAGGTGCTTCCCAATAATAGAGACTTCAGAAGTCCTGCGCCTCTGGTAGCCATAACAATGAGCGTGGCATTCTCCTGTTCAGCTGTCGTCGTTATGATTTTAGAAGGCAACCCAACGTCTACTTTTACCTGAACAACGATGCCCATCTGCCGATAACCTTCAGCAATTTCTTCCAACTTTGTCTTATAATCCTCTAAAATTCTTTCTACTTCCTCGCGCGTTTCACCATGCTCCGCAACGGCCATCAAGATCATTTCACGAATTCCATATTTCATTTGCTTTATTTCATCGAGTACCAGCTGTGAGCATCTGGAAAAATCCACCGGAACCACAATTTTTTCAAATTTACTGATGCAGACATTCTGAATTTTTTCGTCTTCATCTTTTCGGTACTTTTCAATCAAAACCGGTGTCGTTGTCATTCGTATCAGGTCAAAAGTAGTGCTTCCCAGGAAAATTTCTTTCAAAATACTTTTTCCGATAGAGCCAATCAGAATCATCGACGCCTCTTCTTTTTCAGCTACATGGGCGATTTCAGAAGCAGCAAATCCACCTAAAACACTTATTTTCGTCTTAACACCTTTTTCTTTCAAATCATTGGCTATTTCCTGGAGTTTCTCTTCCGTCTCCCTCTGGATGGAAACAATGGATCGTTCTTCGCCAATTCGAAGGTCAATCACATGCACCAGCACCACTTCTTCCAACCCATTATCCACCAGTTCCTGAATACAGTTTAATAATTTGTTGGAAGCTGGAGAAAAGTCCATGGCAATAACTACTTTTTTCACCAACATATGCAATCCCTCTCTTTCTGTCATCCTATGCGTATAGATCTGCACTATTTTTCTGTTACTACTATACTACCCTTATTTATCAAAAAACTGCATAGAAAAAAGCGGTTCACACCGCTTTTTTCAGAATTTTTTTTGTTTTAACAACTTCCTCCAGCTCCATCGCCGGCATAGTTAACCATAAACCGTTTTCCAAGGAATCCCGAGCTAAAGTCCACCACAACGGTACCAAATTGGGTGAAAGTATTATCATCCACAACAAATTCAATACCATCTTCAACTAGTTCCTTGTCATTATCCTTTGCCTCATCCAGAGACAATGCAAACCTTGGACCCGCTCATCCAATTCCGGAAACATAGATACGAACTTTTTTTCCATCCTGGTTTTGCTTCATAATTTCCTTTTTCGCTGCTTCTGTTACACTGATTTTCATAACATTACCTCCCTCTCCCCCAGGGCTTGGGGTTATTAAACATTATACAGGTCATCCAGTCTTTTGTCAACTAATCCGCTGAGCTTTCTGCCGATTCATTGTAAGGAAAATTACAAACTGCCTGTATCAGTGTCACCACCGCCGCACCGGTTCCTCCCTTTTGCTGATGAGGTTCCGGCTTGGAGGTCCTTGCAGTTCCGGCAATATCCAGATGAACCCAGGGTCTTTCGTCCACAAAGGCTTCCAGAAACATTCCAGCTGTAATGGCACCGGCCGGTCGACCGCCAACATTAGCCAAATCCGCAACTTCACTCTTTAACTGTTCTTTGTATGCTTCATCCAATGGAAGTGGCCAGAGTTTTTCTCCCGCTTCTTTACCGGCATCCAAAACCAGCTGCTGCCACTCATGATCATTGGAAATCATTCCTGTATAATGATTTCCAAGTGCAATTACACAGGCACCCGTCAAGGTTGCTATATCAACCAGGTGTGTTGCTCCCAACCGTCCTGCAAAAGTAAGGCAGTCCGCCAAAACCAGTCGACCCTCCGCATCTGTATTTAATACTTCCACCGTTTTACCGTTCATTGCTTTTAGGACGTCCCCTGGACGGTAGGCCCGATGCGAAGGCATGTTTTCGCAAATTCCCAGAATACCAATAACGCTGGCAGATGGCCGAAGGTCAGCAATGGCAGACATGGCTCCTAGCACTGCAGCAGCGCCAGCCATATCCGTTTTCATTTCTTCCATGCCGGCGGCTGGCTTTAGGGAAATCCCGCCGGTGTCAAAAGTTAGTCCCTTTCCAATCAGACCAATAACATTTTCCGAGTCTTTTCCATCGCCGTCATAGCGAAGCACTACCAATTTGGGCTTATGAATACTTCCCTGGGCCACACCCAAAAAACAGCCCATTTCCAGCTTTTCTATTTCTTCCTGATCCATCACTTCCACTGTCAATCCTTTTCTTTTTGCCATTGCTTCTGCTTCCAGTGCTAGGTTTTCCGGTGTCATTCGATTCGGCGGCTCATTCACCAGGTCTCTGGCAATGCATATTCCTTCCGCCATGATTTTACCAACTTCCAGCCCTTCTGCAAACTTTTTCTCGTCACAGACTGCAGGCATGATCATTTTTATATGACTGATATGGGTTTCTTCTTCATTTTCCTTTTTTTTATATTGATTGAACTCATAAAGACCGGTGATGATCCCTTCATGAATAAATCTTCCGGCGATTGCTTCCGACATTAACATTTCATCATTCTCCTGTTGAAAAGGAAAAAAACCTACCCGGGTGCATTTCGCTTTTTTGGCTTTCCTGCATACCTGTGCAACAACATTCTTCAATACAATTTTGTCAAATTTTTCTTTCTTTCCCATTCCAATAAGCAGCAACTTTCTTGCAGGTATTTTCTTAAAGGTATGTAGCAGCGATGATTCTTTCTCTTTACCTTTAAAACTTTTTTCTTCCAGCACTGCTGCCAGTTGGCCTTCCAGCTTCTCATCCATTTCCTTCATTGATGTGCCCAGCGTTAAATCCTCTTCGAAGAATCCAACTGCCAATAAATCCACTTCCAGTAATTCCGGTTTCTGTGTTGTCATTTCAGTTCTCATGGTATCGCATCCCTCCAAAGACTGGTCCGTTCATATGGCCTGCGAATTAACTGCTCTATTCATTTTGTTTCTGCTGTAATGCCACTCTTTCCTTCTCTTCTTCTTCTTTTTGACTGGTTAAAAAGACAAACAATTTTCGAAAGAAAAGCCTGATGACACTAAACACCGGTACTCCGAGAAACATTCCCAGTACTCCAAATAGTTTCCCACCGATAATAATGGCAAAAATAACCCAAAAAGCCGGCATTCCAACACTGCTTCCTAAAATTTTCGGTCCCAGGTACAGGCCGTCGAACTGTTGCAACGCCAGTAAGAACACAACCACCCAAAAAGCTTTTACTGGACTGTCCGTCAGTGTCAGCAGCCCGGCGGGAATCATGCCAAGGATCGGTCCAAAGTAAGGGATCATGTTGGCAACGCCCACAAAAACGCTTAATAGTAGTGCATACCGCACATCCATTACGAGCATGCCAATATAACAAAGAATACCGATGATCAAAGAATCAATGGACTTTCCAACAATGAAACGAGAAAACAGGAAGTCCGCCTCACGCCCAAAGTCTATTATCTTTTCCACACGGTCTTTTCGGATAAAAGCTCTTAGTGTTGATTCCATGCCTTTTTTAAAGGATTCTTTATCTGTTAGGACATAGACCGAAATCACCAGCCCCAGAATAAAATTCAAAAATCCGGAGGTGATGGCCATGGCCCGACTTATCACCAGCGAGACAGATATTTCCATAATTTCACTGGCACGATCCAGATAACGATCCAAATTTTCTTCAATGGGTTCGGCAAAATCATACAAATCAACGTTAATATGATAGATCTGAATAGTTCTTAATTCATTCGACCAGCGCTGGATAAAATTTTCAATCATCATCGCATACTCCGGTGCTCTTCTGGTGATATCCCGAACGTTGTCTACGATTTGAGGCGCAATAATCAAAACCAAAGCTGTCAACACGCCTGCAAAGATGAGATACACGCTGAAAATACTGATGTTTCGTCGAAGTTTTGCGTTCTTTTCTTTACCCAGAACTCGCCTGTAAAAACGGGTTTCAAACCAGCGCACTCCCGGATTAAGTAAATAGGCAATAAACCCTGCGATGATAAATGGACTCAGCAACTTTCGCAACCACTTGAAGCCAATCCGAATAGTATCGGCAAAGATCGCCAGATTATCAATCATATGATAAAAAATAATGGCAATTACAATCGTCAAGGACGCGTAAAACGTATACTTCAAGTATTGTCGATCCCATTTCATTCGCAATCAAAACCCTCCTGCCCGCTTTTTTGTCATTTCTTGCGTAGTCTCATTATAACGCATTCATCGATTTTGTTCCATCAATCATCGCAAAGTTCATACAATTAATCCAAATAACACCTGTTTGTCGGTGTTAATTTCCTGCCTGAAAGGAATCTGGTATATTAATCGCTAAACGGGTATAAAATAATATCGAAATATCTTTTCGGAGGAGTGACAGAAAATGACCGAAGCCATCTACTATAAATCACTTTTTAATAACTCAGCGGATGCGATTGCACGAATCGATTCAGAATTAAGAATTATTGAAATAAACCCTCGTTTTACCGAATTATTTGGTTACACTTCTGCGGAAAGCAACGGAAAAGTCATCGATGAACTGTTGTTGCCACCGGAACACAGAAAAACTGGCCATGCGCTGAACCATCAAATTTTATCCGGCGACACCGTTGAATGCGAAGAAATGCGTCATCATCAAAATGGTATGCTTGTTGATGTTTTAATAAGGGGAATACCGGTGAAAAAATCCGGCGCCATTCACCAGGCGTTTGTATTATATACAGACATTCGAAGACGAAAAGCAACGGAATCTTCCATCCATTACTTAAGCTTCCATGATAACATGACAGGATTATACAACCGCGCTTTTTTTGAAGAGGAGCTGCACCGACTTGACAATCCGAGACGTTATCCCCTTTCGCTAATCATGGCAGATGCAAACAATTTAAAACTGACGAACGATGCTTTTGGTCATGCCGCCGGTGACCAGCTTCTTATTACCATTGCCAGTATTTTTAAACAAGTCTGCCGTCAGGATGATGTGGTCGCAAGAGTTGGTGGTGATGAATTTGTCCTCATTCTTCCAAATACTGACGAACAGGAGGCTAGAAAGGTTCTCAACAGAATTCGAAACTTCTGTGATTCAGTACCGGCAGATCCGATCCCTGTTAGTGTCGCATTAGGTGCTGCCACGAAAAATGATTCCACGCAGCCATTGCACAACATTTATCAAAAAGCGGAAGATCGAATGTATGAGGATAAGCTGCTTCGACATCACAATTCCCAGTCATCATTAGTGCATAAATTGATTCAGCTGCTGGAATCCAGAACATGGCTGAGCCCGGAAAAACGCCTGCAAATAAAAGATTTGGTCTTGCGGCTTGGAAAACAGATGGATCTGGAGGATGATGAGTTATACGAATTATTTCTGCTGGCTATGTTCCACGATATAGGCAAGGTTGGCATACCTGTTGAACTATTGAAAAAACCAGGCCCGCTTACCCCAAACGAATACGAAATCGTGAAAAAATATTGTGAAATCGGGTTTCGCATATCATTAAGCGCACCTAAAATCGCCATTGTTTCCAATGACATTCTTTCTCAACAGGAAAAATGGGATGGAAAAGGTTATCCTCACCAGCTGAAAGGAACCAAAATACCCTTTTTTGCCCGCATGATTGCAGTGGTTGCCAGCTATGTAGCCATGACAACGCCGAGGCCATATGCAGAAGCGCTAAACCAGGATGAGGCGATATCCGAGCTGAGAAGAAACTCCGGTACCCAGTTTGACCCCAAGGTTGTGGAAGTGTTCATCAATGATATTCTCCTGGCAGGAGAAAAAGAATCCGCCACTACTCTTGATCACGAATGAGATAGGCGGGAACAGTATAACATTCCACCACAGAGCCAATAATGCTTTTTCGCCCGGTTCTGATGTAAGGTCCCTGGAATTTTTCATTATAGACGAAACAGCCCATCAGGTATTGTTGGTCTTCAAACCAAGCTTCTCCCTCCCGAAACATCGCCATGGGCATCTGAGGAACCTTGCAGTAACGCTGAATCAGATAATCCTCTCCGGCTGCTTTTTGGAGCATGCGTCCCCATTCCTGATCATTATAATCCTTGCCCGCATAAACGCCGGAAGAAGCGTACCAATCTTCCGGTTTAATGATATATTGATCTTTGTGGCTCACCCATTCCTGCCATTGGTCAGGATTTTTTTTCGTGAGAATCGCCGTATAAGGGATGTGCTTATGGATAAAATCTAACTCTTCCCTGTTCAGGAAAGCCGTTGCTGATTCCTGATGCAATACGGCAAAAAAACGTTTGTTGTGTGGGATTTGCGATCGAAGGGGACCAATGACACATACATCATCTGCCACATAGGCATCTATCAGGGCCCTTGTTTCAGGGTATCGCTTAATCAATTCCCAGCTCACCAGTCGACGGTATACCGCGTCGATGATAAAATCTCCCGCCATTAATTTCCCATCCCGATAGGTCAGTTGACGCACATCCACGATTTTCGTTGGACACCCGGCCTCTTGGAAGGATTTTTGAAATTCCACGAACTCGGAAGGAATATCACTTTGAAACCAGTCTACAATGGCAACTTTCGGTTTTTTCCGATTCGCACTGTATTCCCAGTAATTTTCCAGAAAGGAAGTCACCCAGCTGTCAAAAAACTCTCCTTCTGAAATCTCATGTTTTCCCATTGGCAATAATTCCACTGCCGGTGAGTTACGAATAACACGCTGAAGCTCCCTGCATTCCGTCATTCCCGAAGATCCATCTGTGTTAACTTCACAAAACTGGAACCTGCCGTCAAAATGATAGAACACATCTATTCTGGTCATCGGTATCGTATATGAGTACCCCGGATCTTTCAGAATCAGCTTTTCCATTAACGGGTCGAATTCAAAGTATCGCCGAAAACCCGGGTTTTCCAGGTAATATTGCGTCACTTTATGGATCAGCTTTAGCATCTTCCCTGTTATCTTTTCCAAACCTGACCATTGTTCTGTCGTCAGAAAAAAAGGTTGAAAAAGAAACTCCACCGGCTTTCCTTTGTATTTAGCAGGTGATTCAGCCACTATTTTTTGTGTTTCCAGATAGCTACTCCAGAATACATCAGGGTTTTTTCGCACCATTTCACGATGGATTCGGAACAGATCGCTAGGCATCCCCTTCATTGATTCTCCTCCTTAAAGCCATGGTCGGCTGTAAGATGTTTCATCCATTTTGAATCCTTCTCTGCTCTTTCCCGATCAATGGATGCCAGCGTCTTTTGCCGCATCACCAATGATTCCAGACTGGAAAGCCATTGCTTCTCTTTTTCGTTCAGTCCTCTATGCGCCAAATCAAAGAGCATCATCAGGGCTTCACGGCATGTTTGCCCCATAAACTTTCCATAATACCCTTTTTCCATCACTTGATTTCGATAATGGTTCAACTTTTCATCTGTCATATTGAGGGACAGCCGAAATAAATAATCTAGCGCTTCCTCCTGATAAAAAACACCTTTGATCAGAGCAATAAATCCAAAATTGTAGGGATATGGCATGGAATCGGCCATCCTGATTTCAATATAGCTTCTTAAGCGAACATCCGGAAAAACCATGGAAAGAATATGATCGATTTCATTGTCTGCTAACAGTTCCAGCCCTTCTATCTCACCAGCCGTTCTATTGTTCATGCCTTTAAAACCATCACCTTTTTTAACCAAAATCGGACAGGTACCAAGAATGTACCGGGCATAGTCACGATATCCGAAAGACTTATCCATCACTCCCGGAACCAAGCCGCACCTGGCAGGGTCTGTTTCATCCCAGATGGCCGTCCGAATGCTATGATGAGGCGCCTCTTTTCCTTCGAAAACAGGTGCATTATCAGTTAAAAGGGCAAGCAATGGCATCAAAAAATGAGCCACACGAAACTTTCGTTTGAAATCTTCCTGGTTCCGAAAATCAATAACCACTTGAAGGGATGCAGTTCCTTTCATCATATGATGGGCATAGCGGCCACATCCTTGTAAATATTCGGACATATAAGCATATCGCTGCTTAGGATTAAAAGGGATCTCATCGATGGACGATTCCGGATGGTATCCGATGCATAACAGCCACTGATGCTGTCCCGTGACAATCGGAATGATTTTATTCAAAAAGTGACGGTAGATTGACAGGATTTCTTCCGTATGGTAGCACGGACGGATGCTTATTTCCACCTGTCCTCCAGGTTCCAAGGAAATGGCATAATCCGGATGGGAAAGTCCAATCAGGTATTCTTTTTCCATGACTGGTTCATGCTGTTCATCGATCATCTGTTTCAAAATATCCATGATTCCGTTCTTCTGATCGTAGTAGATACTGCGTCCTGTCTCTTGATCCACTACAATATGTTCCAGTTCCATCCCCAACTGAAACGCTTCCACAGGTTTTTCCCCTTGTTGAATCAACTCAATAATCCGATCTTCTTTTTTCTGTAACGAATCCATCTGCCACACCTGCTTTCATGATGTTTCTTCTGCAACTCTACCAGTTGTATTGGTACCCTGCTTCCAGTTGTTTAAGCAGATTCGGATATTTCAATATATTAAAAACCCTTCCTGCGTCAACAGGAAGGGAGAAAAAGGGCTCCAGAGGGGGCTCTGGAGAAGCAGCTTAAGCTTCTGAAACCATTGTTCCGGGTTTTTGAACGCTATTCTTATCTTTCTTGAATTTGCTGTATTGTAGTCCCAAAACGATGGCGATGATTACCATTCCAACGGCATCCTGCATGATGTTAGCACTGATTAGCAGCAATGACGCTCCCAACAAAATGATTCGCTGAATAGCCGGAATGGCAGCAAAGAAGTACCCTTCGGCCGCGCTGGCCAGCATTGTGACACCAATGATTGCAGTGACTGCTACCAGTACACCTTGCATGAAGCTTGTACCTCTCAATAGGAGCGCACTGTTATACACAAACATATAGGGGACAATAAAACCGGCAATGGACAGTTTTAAGGACTCAACACCTGTCTTCATCGCATTTCCTCCGGATATTCCCGCTGCTGCAAAGGATGCCAGGGCAACCGGAGGAGTAATGTTGGCAAACATGGCAAAGTAGAATACAAACAAATGTGCTACAATCGGTTCAATGTCCAGCTGGATTAAAGCAGGCGCAGCCATGGTAGCTGTAATCAGATATGCCGGTATGCTCGGCAGTCCCATGCCAAGGATAATACAGGTCAGCATGGTGAAAATCAATGTAAACATCAGGCTGGTACCACCCAAAGAGACAATAGCATACGCCATACTCAATCCAAATCCGGTAATGCTGGCAACCCCTACAATGGGTCCAACTGCCGCACAAGCCACTGCCACTGGCACCACAGATCTTGCTCCGCTGTCCAGTGCTTGAAATATTTCTTTGACGGTCATTCTGGTTGCCGGCCGAAGGGTGCTGATAAGGATGGTCACCAGTATTGTCAGAAATGCTGAAAAAATGATGGTTCTTCCGCTGAAAAACAACATATAAATCAGGAACAGTAATGGAAGCAGCAAATGCCCCCGTTCCATCATCACTTCTTTAACCGTCGGAAGTTCTTCCTTCGGGACTCCCTCAAGACCCAGTTTTGATGCCCTCATCTGAACTTGAACCATAATGCCCAGATAATACAGTAAGGCTGGCAAAATGGCAGCCATAACAATCACGCGGTATTGAACACCCAACACCTCCGCCATGATAAATGCCGCTGCACCCATGATCGGCGGCAGTAATTGTCCTCCTACAGACGCCGATGCTTCAACAGCACCGGAAAAATCTTTGCTGTACCCGGTTCTTTTCATCAAAGGGATTGTAAAGGCGCCCGTGGTAACAACATTGGCGATGGCCGCACCATTAATGCTCCCCAGAAATCCGCTGGCAATCACTGCCACCTTAGCCGGTCCACCCTTCGTGTGGCCTGCTGCCGCCATGGCAATGTCATTAAAAAACTGCCCCATCCCGGACTTATTCATAATGGCTCCGAATAATATAAATAGAAATATATAGGTTGAAGCAACTCCTACAGCTGTTCCATATATCCCGTCCGTGGTGACAAACAAATGGTTAACGACTTGTTCCCATTGATAACCACGGTGACTGAAAAACCCGGGTATGTTTCTTCCAAACAGGGAATATGCAATAAAGATGAGGCCAAGTGTTGGCAGTGCCCATCCAGCTACTCTTCGAGCACCTTCCAGTACCAGAACCACCAGAATTGTACCAAAAAAGAGATCATACTGGTTTGGTATTCCGGCACGGTGGACAATGCCAAGGTAATCGTAGAAAATGTATATCGTTACGGAAATAGCCATGATAGCACAAACGGCATCGTACCAGGCCAAACGCTTTCGGCTGGAGCGTTTCATTGCCGGATAAAGCAAATATGCCAGTGTCAACACCATCGCAACGTGCAGCGATCGATGTTTTAGGGTAACTAATGTGCCGAAGTATGCTGTATATAAGTGATATAGCGAAATTGCAATCGCCAGAATTGAAACAAACAAAGACATGGCCTTATTCCGGTACGTTCGTGTCCTGGATTCTGCATCGAACTTTTCCAGCAATTCCCGCTGTTTTTCCTCATCCAATTCAATCAGTTCATCTTCATTGTTGTTTTTGTTCAAATCTTTTTCGTCCAAGTGCTTCACCTCTCTTCAATAAACAATTTCATCGGCTTATGATGCGGAAGATCCGTTCCTTCGATAACCGTTTGATCGTCCATTGTTATTCGGGGTAGTGCTGTATGAGAATGGATCCATTCAATAGATGCAAGGATATGATGTTCAGGCTCCATGATCATCATGCCGTCTTCCATTCGGTAACTATCCTCATGGTTAAAAGGTATGCCAGCTCCAAACTCTCCAAATCTGCTTTCCGTCAGCTGCAATTCTCTTTCATTTGTTACGATAAAAGTCTCTGTCCATTCAAAATGCTCAACTGAATGAATCCAGTGGTATCGAAGGATGATGCGTTCATCTATTTTTTTTTCAAACATCGCACGCTTGGTTTCAACATTTTGAATCACCAGAAAAAGTTCCGGTTCCGAAGGGGTGCTGCCCATTTGGCAGGCTGACCCGCTAATTGTAATGATCATAAACCATAGAAACATTTTACGGCTGATCTTCTTTGAAGCTGGCAAAACGGAGGGAAAACCCCTCCATTTTGCCAGCATTTTAGGTTTCATGATTAATCGATGGCTCCCACTTCTTCATAGTAACGCTGAGCGCCTGGATGCAGTGGTACAACCATTCCCTCCATAACGTTGTCCAAGCTGATATGCGTAGCTGCATTATGAGAACTGTGAATGGTGTCAATATTATCAAAAGCGCCTTTAACGATATCATAAACAACATCTTCCGGCAGGTCGTGATGCACCAGCATTAAATTCATAATGGTTGCTGTATTGATGTCTTCATCGTTTTCATAAGTTCCTGCAGGAATCACGGATGCAGTAAAAAATGGATAATGCTCCGCCAGATACTCCATACCTTCGCCTTCAATAGGTATAATTCGGATGTCATTAGTGGTGCCCAAATCCATCACGGTTGCATTTGGAATACCACTGGTGACAAATGCCGCATCAATCATGCCATTACGCATTTGGTCCACTGCTTCTCCATACAT
>SLLE01000066.1 GCA_007134225.1 Tindallia sp. | reverse complement strand
TTTTTGAAACAGATGGCAAACAAATTCTGGAAGGAAAAATGGTTCCAAATCCCGGGCATCGCCCCGGATTTTTACCAAACTACCTGAATGAACTGGGGATTAACGTTATTATCTCCGGAGGAATGGGAGGCGGTGCCATTGAAATCTTTCAGGAAAAAGGAATTCAGGTTGTAACAGGAGCGACAGGAGAAGCGCTGCAAGCGGCAGAGAAATTTCTGGAAGGTTCTTTAGACTCGGGCATCTCTGTTTGTCAGCAACATCAGCATAATGAAGAATGTGGAGGTCACTAATATTAATGATGGAACGGGGGTAGAGGGGGATTGTCGTGTCATACAGTCAATATAATTATACGACGGCGAATCAGACAAAATTAAGAACTCCCAGAGATTATGCACCAATATCAGGTATGTGTACCGTTTGCACGGAGGACTGTCCGGGTCCCTGCGAAATTGGGCAGTCAGCTTTAAAAGGATCAGAAACGCTTTATCCCACAGAAACAGCTACTTCGCAGGCAGCTTCCGACAAGGATTACCCTGTCGATTTTTCGCATCTTAACATTAATGGAAGATGCTTTGGAATGGAAGGTACAAAACAGGGAAAACTTGCTTACTGTCACGCGGATATTTCCTGTGAGATAGGATCCGGAAAAGAAAAAATCAAGCTGAAAGCACCCTATATTTTTCCGGCCATAGCAAAACTTAACTGGAAAGGATATTATAGTGGGGCCGCTTTGGCAGGAGTAATGGCTGTTATTGGAGAGGATATGCCGACAACAGACCCCCAGGCAGTTGTTCGAAATGGAAAAGGTGGAGTTTTAACTCCATCTGAAGTTTAGAATGCGTTATCCTAAGACGTAGCACCGCTTATCTCTCTCTTGTAGAAGAGGGAGTCGTATCGGTTGTAGTCATCGGATAAAGATAGATTGAATAAGAGCTGGACGGTTCCTTGGAGGTGAAAGCCTTGTCTGATGAAGTGGAAGAAAAAGTAGATGAAATAAAATCATTTTTAAAAAAGAAGGGCTATAAAAACACCGTTACCAGGGAAGAAGTGATCCGGGTATTTACAGAGACCAAGGACCATCTGAAACCGGAAGAAGTTCACCAACGGGTTAAAGGAGAAGGTGTAAGCCTCCCAACTGTGTATCGATGCGTTGATTTACTGAAAAAAACGGATGTGATTAAAGAAATAAACATAAAAGACGGACGTTTCTACGAACTGCATATGTTCAGTCGTAAAAAACTTCATATTCATTTTCAGTGCACTCAATGCCAAAAAATCAAAGAGTATAATGATCGTCATGTTTTTAAAGAAATGCTACGACAAAAAGAGTACATTGAACATACTTATGAAGACACAATTGAAGACATCACGATTGTTACGAAAGGAATTTGCAGAGAGTGTGCTGCAAGACTGAAAAGCCAGGAAGCAGAATAATCAATGCAAACATTTGACATATGTTCTATAAATATACAATCCTCAGCAATAGTCATTTGTCTGTTGAAAGACGTATTACTTTGCCAATATAAATGACGATATGATATAATAAGCCGATATTTCTTAAAACATCTTTGGTGGACGTTTTGAAAGGAATGAGGCTGTTGAAAAACGTGGTGGAAGTAAAAGGGCTAAAGATTGGAGAAGGTGCGCCAAAATTATGCGTTCCCATGGTGGGAAGGAACGAAGAGCAACTGATGGCGGAGGCGGAAACGATAAAAGAACTTCCCTGTGATTTAGTTGAATGGAGGGTGGATTTTTTTCAGCACGCCGGACAGAAAGAAGTAGTGATCGCAATGTTGAAGAAAATTCGGGAAATCCTTCCAAAATCCCCAATCATTTTCACCTTCCGCAACAAGTGTGAAGGTGGTCATCAGGAAATCACACCTCAATACTATCAGGAACTGAATGATGCAGTGATGGAAACCGGCAAAGTCGATCTGGTGGATGTGGAACTGTTCAGTGATGCAGAACTGGTTGGAGAGCTGGTGATGGCAGGTATAAGGAACAAGGTGGCCATGATTATTTCCAACCACGATTTCCAAAAAACGCCTCCGGTGGAAGAAATGACCAATAGAATGCTTAAAGCCGCAGAACTGGGTGCAGACATTGCTAAGATTGCTGTAATGCCAAAATGTGCAGCTGATGTGGCTAATTTGCAGGAGGCAACGAGGCGTGTGAAAGAAGATCATGGTGTGGGACCACTCATTACCATGTCCATGGGAGGGCTTGGTGTGATTACTCGGCTTTCTGGAGAACTCTTTGGCTCGGATCTGACCTTTGGCGCTGCCAGTAAGGTTTCGGCTCCGGGGCAGATTGCCGTTGGGGAACTGCGGCGGATCATTGAACTGTTACATGAAAATATGCCTAAGTAAAAAAAGGACATCAACCAATAAAGACTGGTGTCCTTTTTTGGTAGTTTTTTTATCCGATGACTACCACCACTAAGACTCCCTCTTCTGCAAGAGGGAGTCAAGCGGTGCTACGTCCCTGGGTGAACAAACTAAGTATCTGCCACCAAATGGTACATTCGGTCCATCTACTTATGGATAACGTATTCTAACCTTCTGATGGAGTTAAAACTCCTCCAGAAGCTAAGAATCCTGTTTATGGTACAGGTAATTGCATTTGAACTTAATTCTTTTGAAGTTAATTCATCATTCTTCATTGAACAAACCGCCGCAGGCAGGTTGTTTTTGAGTACACAGATGCTTTTAGGATATGTATGTAATAGCGGCCAAGAAAGAGTGAGAAAGAAAGGGATCTAAAATGAGTGACCGAAAAGAAAGTCTGATACAGGCTTTTCGATGGGTGTATGGCCTTCTGGGAGCATCAGCACTATTGGCCAGTTATATTTTTATGATGAATGGAGTTCATCACGATTACGATCCGCTAACAGCAGCGGGCAGTGTTTTAAGGCTATTTACGAATCAAAGTAATTTACTGGTGGTGGTATGGACTTTCTATGCAATTATTAAGAAAGGAAAAACGGGTGGACATTCTTTGCTTCCGGTTAGTCTGAGAGGCGCTTTAGGTCTTTACATCGGGATAACATTTCTGATCTATCATTTTTTTCTGAGGGGCGCTTATTCCGTTAGCGGTCCCAACTTGGTTGTCAACACCACCACACATTATGTCATTCCCTTTGCGTATCTGTTAGATTGGCTCTTAACGGAAACGCGCGGTATTTACCGCTGGAAACATATAGGATACTGGATGATTTATCCGACGGTTTATGTTTCTGTTGGAATTATTGCCGGGGTTGTCGGTGGACACTTTCCTTACGCATTTTTGAACTGGCATCAGCAGAGCATGAGAGATATAATGATGTATGGAGGGGCAGCCTTAATGGGCTTTTTAGCGATAAGCGCAGGGCTGGTTTACCTTAACATAAAACTAAATCATTTCGGCGAATCGATGAGACCAAAAACCTTTCAATAGAAACGAGGCATTTGCAGATGAATAAAATCACTAATATATTGACAGGTATAAGGCTACTGCTGGTTCCTTTATTTCCTTTTGCTTTCTTTTCTGACCATCCTCAGGGAAAAAGAATCGCTTTGGGTATCTTTGTAATGGCTGGTTTTACAGATTTTCTTGATGGTTTTATTGCCAGAAGGTTCAATATGATTACAGCCCTGGGAACCGTGTTAGACCCGCTGGCAGATAAATTGATGCTGCTGATGGTTCTTTTCACCCTGTGGCTTAATGGTACGCTTCCCTGGTGGTTTGTGACCTTTTTCTTTGTGAAAGAGGTTTTCATGATTGGAGCGGGTGCCTACCTTTACTTTAAAAAAGGAAAGTTTGTCATCCCGTCCAACTATTTTGGAAAAGCTGCAACAGCGTTGCTGTTTCTCGCAATTCCTCTGCGGATGCTACTTCCTGACAATCCGGCCGGTTTGGTTCTGATAGGAATTGCCATCGCTTTAATGGTTGCGGCGTTTATCTCTTATGCACGCTTTTACTGGCAGCGCCGGGAATTCATCTAAATAACCCTGTAGATCGACTAATCGCTTTCCAACCCCAGAGCCTCCGGTTCCGGTACAGACTTCTTCAAATTTACTTCCACCATTAAAATGGCGATAAAAATCAATCCGCACCCGAAGAGCATGGCGATGGTCATTTTTTCCTGCAGGAGCCAGACGCCTAAAACTGCTGCAAAAACTGACTCCAGAGACATAATGATAGAAGCGTGTGAAGAAGTGGTGTGTTTTTGCGCGACGGTCTGAACTGTAAAACAGCCAAAGGTGGAAACCACGGCCATATAGACAATGGCGATCCAGGCCCGGGAGGATAAGGCTCCTGGCATTGGCTCGAGAATAAGTGCAGCCACAATAAACCAAACAGCAGCGACGGAAATCTGTACGAAGGCCACTTTGAATACATGAATGGTTTTGGTGTAAAATTCAATGGATAGAATATGCATGGCAAAAAAGAGGGCACAGAGCAGGGTCAGCCAGTCTCCTTTGTTCAAAGAAAGGGTTGAATCCAAACCAATAAAGCCAATGCCTACCAAGGTTAAAAAGCTTCCGGCAAATACTTTGATCGGGGGCCTTTTTTGATAGAGGACCCAGTAAAGAAAAGGAACCATAATCACATAAGTGGCTGTCAGAAATCCCTGTTTTGAAGCGGTTGTGTATTGAAGACCAACGGTTTGAGCGGCAAAGGCCATAAAAAGAATGGTTCCGACGACGGAGCTGTTTTTAAACTCCTTTACGGTAATTTTGCCAATCCACTGATGCAATGACACGTAAACAACGATGGAAGCCAGTGTGAATCGAAAGGCCATTAAATACATTGGGGTAAGGCTGTTAAGAGCATCCTTGACGGCAACGAAACCGCCTCCCCACGCAAAAGCAACGAAAAGAAGACTTAGGTCGGCTAAATATTTTTTTTGTTTTGCACTGAGTTGGCTCATAGAAGATCTCCTTTGAATGGATAATACACCCTTACTATACCAAAGTATGCGTGATCCGGAAAGATAAAAAGAATTAGGAGCAAGAAAAAGCAAGGAAAATCCTTGACAGGCACGGGAGGATGAAGTAAGCTAAGAGAAACAACCCTTCCCAGGAGGGGTGGGAAAAGGTGGGGGTTTTTATGTCGTCAGAAAATTATTATATCAAAACGAACCGTGCATTTACCAGCGTAAGACGCTATGCATGGCTATTCACTTTAGTAGTCGCAATTGGGGGTCTTTGGGAACCGAAGCTGGGACTGTTGGTACTTCTGGTCATGGCAGGATTGATGGGCACTGCTTTTTTTACCGGAAGATTTTGGTGTGGAAATGTCTGCCCTCACGGAAGTCTTTTTGACGTGATCCTACAACCGTTGAGTACGAACAAAAAAATTCCAGGATTTTTGAAGTCCAAGCCCATGATGATTGGTTTCTTTATCTTCTTCATGTTTAACTTTGGTCGTCGAATTCTGGGGGCTTTTCAGGCGTGGGGAACCTATAGTTTTCTGGATCGCCTGGGATTTGTATTTGTTTTCACATACCTGGTTGTCATGATTCTGGGAGGAGTCATGGCGATTTTTGCCAATCCGCGGACTTGGTGCCAGTTCTGTCCCATGGGCAGTATTCAAAAAATTTCCTATGCACTGGGAAAAACCACAGGTGTTACAGAAAAGACCGACCAGTTGGTGACCATTTCAAATCCGGATATGTGTCATAAATGCGGAAAATGTGCCAGGGTTTGCCCATTTCAATTAGAGCCATATCTGGAGTTTAATGAAAATCATCAGTTTGATAATGCCAACTGCATTCGTTGTGCCACCTGTGTGGAAAACTGCCCGGCAGGCATTTTAAGCATTGAAAATCCCGCAACTGCTATGGAACTCAAAGAAGAACCGCTGCCGGCAGGATACATGAATAGACGGCATATTGTGGCGACAATCGAATCCATTAAAGAACTGGATGAAGATTTGCGAGAATATACTTTCCGCTTTGAAGAGCCGGCAGAGGTGCGTTACGAAGCGGGTCAGTTTATGCTGGTAAAGGTGACGGAAAACCCGGAAGCATACCGGGCCTACTCAATTTCCTCCTTTGATGAAGATCATCGCCATGTCACCATGATCATCAAGAAAGTGGAAACAGGATATGGAACAGGAATTATTTTCGATGAGTTTCAAGAAGGGGTCCAGGTGGAACTGGAAGGACCCATGGGAGATGTACTGGTTCCGAAAGCTGGAACAGAACACATGATATTTGTTGCCAACGGCATTGGTATTACGCCGTTTATACCACTGGTAAAAGAAGCGTTGGAGAACCGGGATGAAGTCAAGTCGGTGAAGTTGATCACAGGACAGCGTTACGCCAAAGACTTACTCTATCATGATTATTTTGAAGAAATGGCTCAAAAAGACCAGCGATTTGACTATCAAGCCATTGTTTCCCGTGAAGATGCGGCGGGACTTCCAAGAGGACATGTCACCAAACTTTTGAAAGAAATGGATGCAACCGGATACAAAGCTTATTTATGCGGAACAAAAGTCATGGTAGTGGATGCGCATCGCATTCTAACAGAAAATGGGCTCAACTCGGAGAACTTCTTTTTTGAAAGTGAGGAAAAGATTTCCGAGCTTCCGTCAGTTGGGCAGAAACTAACTGCCTAACCAATCCATTACGAACAAAAAGCCTGCAGTGTGATCTGCAGGCTCAGGTTACTGAAAAAGATGAGCATCAGGAATTTCAGGACTCTTTGAAATGACCTGTATGGGGTGACAAAGCAAAGAAAAACATCAACAAAGCAACCCCGAAGGCTATGAGACCTGTCCAGAGAAAAGTAGTGGACAAATTCACAAACCCGGCCGTGAAACCAACGACCAAAGAAACGAAACCGATGGAAAAATCAATGACACTTTCCTGGATGGATAGAACAGATCCCCGGGTGTTCATGGCAGAAAGATCCACCAGCCAGGCAGAAAGAACTGAAAGACCGGCATTAAAACCAATGCCGGTTAAAATACTGCTTAAAACCAACAAGGGAAACTGGAGAGACTCCATCCAAACTAAAGAAGCAACACCGGCCCCCAGTAACATCACTGCCGGCCAGGCAACGCGGGCTCGACCCAACCGATCCGAAAGCGTTCCGGAAAGGACTGTGAAAAACAGACTCGAAATAGCAAAGAAAGTAAAATAAATTCCCGGGTTTCCAATGGTTGTTACCCTGGAGATATGAATGGCAGCAAAAGAAACCAGCGATCCATAACACATGGAAGTTAAGGCGATTCCCAGGTAAACCGGCTGGTATTTTTTGGTTTTAAAGATTTCCACCATTGGGTGAGCCCCCTTCAAATGAACCTCTTCAACAACTTTAGGGAACTTGATTAATAATAAAACGCCGACAGACAGAAGCCCCATCATCGTGCATACCAGAAACCAGGCATTGTATCCATAAGTTTGAGCTACATACATAGAAGCAACAGGTCCGGTTAAAAAGGAAAGCGTACTGACAATGCGGTAAACGGCCATGTAAAAGCCAACTTTGTGCAGCGGGGACATGTCTGCTACGGCAGAAATGGCACTGGAAATAAAGGCCGCAAAACCAAT
>SLLE01000179.1 GCA_007134225.1 Tindallia sp. | reverse complement strand
CCCTCATCCGTGTGCGGCCTAAGGGTTTTATAGATCGTATATCGATCCACTTCTTCCTGACTCAGAACCTGATATACATGATATCGCTGTTTCATGGATTGAGCAATAGAAGAAATTAAGGTTTCATTGGCAATCAGTTTTTTCAGGACTCTGGTCAGGCTCTCTTCGTCCACTTCCGATACCAGCTGCATCATCATAACGATGGTCTGGTTAAAAGGTTTGCTGGAAAGCTGTCGAAACCCTTCCAGAGAAAAACGGATGTTCTTCACTTTTCGGATTACTTCATCACTGATGGTCAGCGCCGGATCCAGTGCTTTAAAAACGTTCAGACTGTTCATGAGCTGCAGGCTCCGGTCCAGGACATCCTGCTCCCGGATGATATGCAGCATTTCTTCACGTATTCGATCATCACTAAGTTTCTCGATCATATCCGCATTAATGGCCTGTTCGATATAATGACGGGTTGACTTCTCAATCCCGAATCCAAAGCGGGCAGCAAAACGGATGGCCCGAAAAACCCGAGTGGGATCCTCAATAAAACTCAAATTATACAACACTCGAACTTGTTTGTTTTGCAGGTCCTTCATGCCGCCAAAATAATCAATCATTTCACCAAAATATTCCTGGTTTAAAATAATGGCCATGCAGTTAATGGTGAAATCACGACGGAACAAATCGCTCCAGATATTACTCCGCTCCACCTTTGGCAATGCCGCCGGATACTCATAGTATTCCCGTCGAGCCGTTACAATATCAAGAGAAATAAACTGTGGCAATTTAATGACTGCGGTACCAAACTTGCTGTGCTCAATCAGCTTTCCGCCCAGCCTGTTATGAAGGGCTTTGGCGTATTCGATACCGTCGCCCTCTGTAACAAAATCCAGGTCCCAGTTGTCGGTTTTCAGGAGCAGATCCCGAACAAAACCACCTACCACATACACTCGTTGATCCAGTTCGTCCCCCACCTGACCAGCGATGGTCAGCAGTTCCCTGATTTTAAGCGGCAGTTCTCCAATGGCTTCCGAACAGTGATAAACCTGTTCACCGGTATCGTTAAAGATTTTTTGGTACCAGTAGGCTGTGTTCGTGCCATGCAGGTATTTTAAGAGATCCGTTCTAGTAACAATACCTGTTAAATGCCCGTTTTCCACTACAGGCAGCCTTCCGATGTTATGCGTTACCATCAGCTCGTTGATCTCGTTCAATGAGGCGGCTGGATCCACCGTCACCACGTCATGGCTCATAAAGGCCTTTAACGGTGCATGCCCCAAATCGTGGTTCATGGCTTTTTCAATATCCGTTCGGGAAATGATTCCGGAAATCCTTTTCTGTTCATCGATCACCGGCATACCGGTGTGGCCATAACGCAACATAATCCGATTGGCTTCATGAATGGAAATATCCTGATCCAATGATTTCACCGGCCAACTCATAATTTCTTTCGCAACAACTTGTGGTGTAATTCGTTTTTTCAGTTCATTAACCAGTTCCGTTTTGATCTTTTGGGGTTCCCCTTCGCGAATGGTAGCAGAAGCCGCCCGGGGATGACCCGCCCCTTCAAATTTTTTCAGGATAAAGGGAATATTAATATTGTCTTCCATGCTGCGGCCAATGATGTAACAACGAGCTTCCATGCGTACAATTAAAAAGACGGCATCCACCCGCAATATATCCAAAATCTTGTTGGCAATAATGCCGATTTCATTGACAAATTCAGAGCTGCTGTAAGTGGCAACCGCCACTCTGAAATGATTGATTTCCATCGTCTCGGAATTTTGCAGTAACATGGAAAAAATCTCTTCATGCTCCGGACTCCAGGTGTCCTGAATGTATTCGTTGATGATTTCAAGATTCGCGTCATTTTCCAATAGGAAGGATAATGCTTTCGCGTCCTGGCTGGTGGTGTTGGAAAAAGTCAGGCAGTTAGTATCTGCATAAATTCCCAGGGCAAACAAAGTTGCTTCAAAGGGGTTGATGGAAATATTCCGCTTCATCAACTCTTCCAGCAGAATGGTAATGCAGGCTCCGTACTTTCTCATGTGAAGCTCTGCACCAGGAATGGCCTTATCATTGGGATAATGATGGTCAAAGATTTTAATCGGAACATCTTTCACAATCTGGCTAAACTTGCCAATTCGATCCGAGGTATGAATATCCACGATAAGCAAACTGGTTACATGCTCTGTTTTAATTTTATTAGAAAACCTTATGGACAAGACATTCTTATAAAACGTGTAAAAGCGTTTCACTTCCTGTTCCAGATTCCCGGAAAAAGCCATCACCGCATCCGGATATAGCTTGGAACAGGCCACCATGCTGGCAAGACCGTCAAAATCCAGATTTTGATGACTGGTGATCAGCTTCATGATCGACACCCTTTCACGATTAATCCCTTTTAATCAATGATTGCCTGAATCATTTCCACCGGCCCCGGTGCTTTGCCAGATAGATGATAGGCGTTTCGGATCCATTCCATGGCCTCAGGAATACAGGTTGCTTCGTTGGCATAAAGAATGGCAACCGCCTCACCCTTTGAAACGTAGTCGCCCCGCTTCTTCTTCAAGACCAGCCCTGCATCCAGGTCAATAACGCTGTCTTTTTGCGTCCGTCCGGCGCCTAAAGCCAAAGCCGCTTTTCCTATCATTTCTGCATGAATGCTTTTGACATAGCCTTCCCCTTCCAGAACCACTTCTTTCAGATATGCCGTCTGGCAGTAGGAGCTGGCATCATCTATCATTCCAGGATCGCCTCCTTGCTCCTGAACAAAGGCTCTCAATTTGGCCAAGGCTTTACCACTGGTAATGCTTTCTTCCATCATATTTCTGGCCATTTGAACCGAGTCCGCCTTTTCCGCCAATAACAGCATATAAGCTCCCAACTCGATACAAAGATCCGTTACATCCTTCGGACCTTTTCCCTTCAACACATCAATGGCTTCTATCACTTCCAGGGTATTGCCAACAGCGCAACCCAAAGGCTGATCCATGTCTGTCACCAGTGCAACGACCTTTCGATCCAGTTTTTTACCAATCGCAACCATGGTGTCTGCTAAATGCCTGGCATCTTCCATGGACTTCATAAAAGCGCCACTGCCAAACTTCACATCCAGCACAATGGCATCTGCACCGGAAGCGAGTTTTTTCGACATAATGCTGCTGGCAATAAGAGAAATGTTGTCAACAGTGGCTGTCACATCTCTCAACGCATAAAGCTTCTTGTCTGCCGGTGCTAAATTGGCCGTTTGGCCGGCAACTGCCAGTTGAATCTCATTTACCCGTTGGATAAAGGTTTCGATGGACATAGCGGTTTCCATACCTTCAAAGGCTTCCAGCTTATCGATGGTTCCGCCGGTATGCCCCAATCCACGTCCGGACATTTTTGCCACCGGCACACCCCAGGCAGCCACCATCGGACCGAGAGCAATGGTGGTTTTATCCCCAACACCACCGGTGCTGTGTTTATCGACTTTGATTCCTTCAATTCCCTCAAGGGAAATCATATCTCCGGAGTTCATCATGGCTTCTGTTAAATCAGCGGTTTCACGGTCGTTCATCTTTTGAAAGTATACCGCCATCAGAAAAGCAGACACCTGATAATCCGGAAAGCGATCCTCCGTAACGCCCTGCACAAAAAAATCAATGGCTTCCTTGGTCAGTTCCTCTCCATTCCGTTTTTGGTAGATTAAATCCAGCATTCTCATTTTAGAAACCCTCTTCTATTAAATCCCGAATCAATTGCTTAAATTTGCCTTCCGACTGCCTGGCGGTGATCATAACTTCTTCGTGGGTCAGGGGCTGATCCAGCATGCCGGCTGCCATGTTCGTAATGCAGGAAATACCAAGCACCTTAACACCGGCATGAACCGCTGCCAGCACTTCAGGAACCGTTGACATACCAACAGCATCCGCGCCCAGCACCCTGGACATTTTGATTTCTGCCGGCGTTTCAAAGCTGGGACCGGTGAACCAGGCATAGACGCCTTGCTGTAATATCAAACCCTGTTTTTGTGCTGCTTTTTTAGCTTTTTCTCTCATGTCGCGGTTATAAGCATAGGTCATATCCGGAAAACGAGGTCCAAAGGCCTCCTCGTTGGCCCCCATTAAAGGATTACAGGCGGTCATGTTTAGATGGTCTTCGATGATCATCAGCTCTCCCGGAAGGAATTTTTCGTTAACACCACCGGCTGCATTGGTTACCACCAAATGTTCTATATTCAGCTGCTTCATCACTCTCACGGGAAAAGCAAGCAAGGACGGCTCATAGCCTTCATACAAATGAAAACGCCCCTTCATCATCAGCACTTGTTTACCGCTTAATTCTCCAACAATCAACTGGTTAGCGTGACCTTCCACCATGGAAACAGGAAAATATGGTATATCCTCATAGGGAATGACTACCGGATCCTTTATTTCATCTGCCAGTGCACCCAATCCAGAGCCAAGGATCATGCCAATCTCCGGTTTCTTTTCAATCCGCTTTTCGACATAAGCTGCTGCAGCTTTTACCATTTCAACGTTAACCATCTCAACCCCTCCGATTTGCTATGATTTGATCGGCAAAACTAATGCCGATTTTAGTATCCTTCGTTTTCAGCAGATCCGCAATGGTGCTGGCGATATCCGCAAAGCTTTTTCGGGTTCCAATGTCCACCCCGGCGGTGACCGCTTCTCCCAAAGCCAGAATCGGAACGTATTCCCGGGTGTGATCCGTCCCTTCAAAGGTTGGATCATTTCCGTGATCTGCCGTGATGAGAAGCAAATCCTCCGGCTTCATTGCCTCCAAAATTTCCGGAATTCGCTGGTCAGCTTCTTCCAAAGCCTTTCGATAGCCTACCGGATCTCTCCGATGACCATATTTCATATCAAAATCCACCAGATTTGTAAAGATCAGACCAGTCGAATGTTCCTGCATCATGTTAAGCATCTGATCCACGCCATCCATATTGCTTTCTGTATGTACCGCATGAGTAATCCCTTTACCATTAAAGATATCTTCAATTTTTCCAACGGCCACCACCGGATGACCGGCATCTTTGCAATGATCCAGCATCGTTGGCGATGGAGGTGCCAGGGAATAATCCTTTCGACGATGAGTCCGGGTAAAACTGCCGGGTTCGCCGATAAAAGGCCTGGCTATGATACGGGCCAGTGCGAAGTCTCCCATCATGATTTCCCGGGCAATCTCACACATGCGGTAGAGTTCTTCAATGGGGATGATTTCTTCGTGTGCCGCAATTTGAAACACACTGTCGGCAGACGTGTAAACAATCGGGGAACCTGATTCCATATGTTCCTGCCCCAACTCTTCAATAATCGCCGTACCGGAAGCCGCATAATTGCCCAGGGACTTCCTCCCGATCCGTTCCTCAAATAAATCCATTACTTCCCTCGGAAATCCCTCCGGAAAAGTTTGAAAAGGTTTTTCAGTATGCAGTCCGGCAATTTCCCAATGACCGGTGGTTGTATCTTTCCCCATGGAAAGCTGGGCCGCTCTTCCAAATGCACCCGTTGGTTGGTGGATTTCTTCAATGGCATCCACCCCTTCAATATTGCCAAGCCCAGCCTTCCTCAGATTTGGCAGATGGATTCCACCCGTCGCCTTTGCAATATTGCCCAGCGTATCTGCACCAATGTCATTAAACTGGTCCGCATCCGGTAATGCACCGATTCCCACACTATCAAGAATCAACAACAGGATTCGATTGATCATAGTATCAGCACCTCCGTCTAATTGGTTATTTTATAAATTCCGTTAAGCTCTGGGATGAGCTTTGCTGTAGACATCTCTTAATTTTGTCTTGATCATCTGTGCATAAACCTGTGTGGTGGAAATGTCCGAATGGCCCATCATTTCCTGCACCGACTTTAAATCAGCACCGTTCTCAATTAAGTGGGTGGCAAAAGAATGCCGTAGCGTATGAGGTGTAATATCCGTCTTGATATTGGCAGCTGCCGCATAGGCTTTTACAATTTTCCAGAACCCCTGTCGGGACATAGGGTTTCCCTTTACATTCAGAAATAATTTATTCTCCATATCCAATCCAGGTTGAAGGCTCCAGTGCCTTTCAATGTAGTCTTTCAGCGACTGAACCGCTTGTCCTCCCAGAGGAATAATTCTTGATTTTCCACGGCTTCCATTGCAGTTTAAAAAGCCCATGGATAAATTGACATCCTCCAACTTTAAGTTGATCAGCTCTGTTACCCGTATACCGGTGGCATAAAGAATTTCCAGCATGGCACGATCCCGGGAACCTTTAAAATTCGAGGTGTCCGGCTGCTCCAATAATCGCTCAATTTCCTCTTTGGAAAGACTCTGTGGAGTTCTTTTTTTACATTTTGGGGCTTCCAGAATAGAAGCCGGGTTCTCATCAATATGTTTTTCCTTTGCCAAAAAATGAAAAAAACACCGGATGCTGGCAATGCTCCGAGCAATGGTGGAAGGCGCCCTTCCATCCTGTTCCAATTTCATGCAGTAACTGATCAAAGTCGTTTGGTTAACTTCCTGAGGTTGAAGAATGTCTCTTGTCTTTAAAAATTCGATCAATTGTTTGATGTCGCGCTTGTATGAAACAGCCGTGTTTTGAGAAAGATCACGGTGGTTAATCAAAAAATTAGAGAAATCATCAAGCAAACGAAGCATAACGTTCTCCTTTTCTGTGCATTTATTTGTTTCGTTCCTGTAAAATTCGACTTGCAGCCAAAATACCGATGGCCGTCTTACTGTCTTTAATCTCGCCCTTCATTATGCGGTCTAACAATTCCTCGAAAGGCATTTCAATGACTTCCAGGTATTCATCTTCATCCGGCTTCGCCTTTCCCGCCTCTAAATCTTTGGCCAGATAAATATGGATAATTTCATCCGAAAATCCCGGACTGGTGTAGTAATCGAGGATTTTTTCCAAGCGTTCCGTCGAATACCCGGTTTCCTCTGCCAATTCTCTTCTGGCACAAATTTCCGGATCCTCATCCTTCTCCAGCCTTCCGGCCGGTATTTCCAACAATACTGTTTCTACCGGTTTACGGTATTGTTTGACAAGAATAACCTTCCCGTCTTTAGTCACAGGTACCACCGCAGCAGCACCGGAATGTTCCACTATTTCCCGTTTCGAATGTTTTTTATCCGGTAATTCCACTGTATCAACGCGCAGTGTCACAATTTTCCCTTCATAAATTTTTTCACTCTTTAATGTTTTTTCTTCCATCATTTTCTCTCCCCCCGTACACACACCAAATCAACAATGGTCCATTTTCTTCTATCATACCTGTTTTTACTGCAGTTGACAAGGATAACAAAGCATGTACAATGAGGATAAGGAATTTAATCATACGAATAGGAAGGATCTTCATTATGACAGAAAAAGAATCCGCCCTGTCTTGTGCCCTTCATTACCTTTCCTGGCGTGCCAGGACCAGGAATGAGGTCATTCAGCACCTGAGACAAAAAGAATACACAGAAGCCGAAATTTCCGACGCCCTTCAACGGCTTTCAGACTACGGCTATGTCAACGATGAAGCATACATGAAACAAGTAAGCGAAAGCGTTCTTTCTCATCCTGGCAAGGGAAAAAACAGCATTAAGGGAAAAGT
>SLLE01000196.1 GCA_007134225.1 Tindallia sp. | reverse complement strand
GTGGCCATGGCGAAGGGGAAACACCTGTTTCCATCTCGAACACAGCCGTTAAGCCCTTCAGCGCTGATGGTACCTGGAAGGAGACTTCCCGGGAGAGTAGGTCGCTGCGTCTTCTTACCCTGTTTAAATTAGTTTGTTATCTGTAAACGGAGTACATATGATGATGAAAAGTCCATATTAAGATTAAGAGACGTGATTAAAGCGAAGGGGAAACACCTGTTTCCATCTCGAACACAGCCGTTAAGCCCTTCAGCGCTGATGGTACCTGGAAGGAGACTTCCCGGGAGAGTAGGTCGTCGCGTCTCTTTTCTATTTTTTGATTTTTTAACAAAAAAACATAATTAAGACCTCCTGATTATTTTAACAAATAAAGAAAAATAATGGTTCGTTGATCGTCGGTTATGGTACAATAGATAGCGGGAAAAATACTCCGCATAGGCGGATTTTATCAGGAGGTTTATATGTTGAAATTATTCCATAAAATACTTAAGAATGAAAATAAAAAAATTATTCTCATCTTGATCACTTCATCAGTATTTCTTTTATCGGCATGCAGTATAACAGATCTTATTTCATCTCAAGAGCCAGCTATTTCAACAGATATCATTGAAAATATGGAACTGCAGAATGTTCCGTTACACGGGGACGACTACTTTCAAAACAACTCGTCTAGCTGGGAGCCTTATAAAGAGTATCGGGAAGCCCGTGGAATTTATGTTACCGGTAACTCTCTGGGATTGGGCTGGAGATTTGAACAGTTCCTGGAAGAGACAAAGAATTCTGTGATCAACGCCTGGGTTGTAGATGTAAAAGATGACCATGGAACATTTACATACAAATCGAGCATTGATTATGTCAATGAATTTGAACAGGATCGGCAGGTTAAAGTTCGGGATTTTCAACAGGCCATGAACCAACTGGCCGAAAACGATATTTACCCAATCGCCAGAGTGGTGGCTTTTAAAGATGTCATTGCTGCTACATCAGGCCCCGACTGGGCTATTCAAACACATGACGGTGAAATATGGCGTGATAATAAAAATGATGCCTGGTTAAATCCCTACGATCGAAGGACTTGGGATTATTTGGTGGATATTGCAAAAGAGGCAGCAACAAAAGGATTTAAAGAGATCCAATATGACTATGTGCGTTTTCCGACGGACGGCCCGCGTGATCAGATAGACTACGGTGAAGCTGGAGAACAGGAAACAAAAGCAGAAGCCATTGCCGCATTTTTAGACTATGCCAGAGAGGAACTACGTCCTTACGGTGTTTACGTATCAGCGGATATCTTTGGCCTGGTACCAATCGTGGTGGATGATATGGGTTTGGGACAGCACCTGGAAACACTAGCAACTGCAACGGATATTCTGTGTCCTATGGCATATCCTTCTCATTATGCAATGGGAACCTTCGGCGTCCGGTTACCAGATATGGATCCGTATACCATTATCTACGAAACGATGATTAAAGCGGTCGAACGGATCGAAGCGCTTGAGACGGATGATCGAAAGGCAACCCTCAGACCTTGGCTGCAGGATTTTACAGCGGCATATTTAGGGGCTGGCTATTACCAACGATATGAAGAACAGCAAATAATTGAACAGATTGAAGCCACGTATGATGCGGGTGTCAACGAATGGTTGCTGTGGAACGCTAGTAACAATTACACATGGGAAGCCTTACGGGAGCATCCGGAAAATGCTCCGGAATTTATACAATAACCACTGGAACTCTGTTTACAAATAACAATATATGGTATAATAACAATCATAATGAAAGTTATCATACCATATATTGTTTTTTTATGCGGAAAAAAGGGAGGAATTAATTTGAAAATACAGAAGAGAGATGGCAGGTTGATGACATTTGAACGCGTCAAAATTAGTAATGCGATTCAAAAGGCAATGGCTGAAACAAAAAATGGAGTTGATCTGACACTTTGCGAAGAAGTGGCGCTTCGTGTGGAAGAGTCGCTTAAATCCGAGAAAGAACCGGTACATGTTGAGACAATTCAAGACTGGGTTGAATTCTATTTGATGGACAGCACCAGGAAGGATGTGGCGAAGAACTATATTATTTACCGGAACGAGCGTAACAAATCTCGTGCACTTCGATTGGAATCGGATTTTCAGATGGTGAGTGACTCTTTCGTCAGCCGTTATAAGCACATGACGAATCCAATGGCGCAGCTGGGGTCTTTCGTCTATTACCGCACCTACTCACGATGGCTTCAAGAGGAGAACCGAAGAGAATATTGGTGGGAAACGGTTCGAAGAGCAGTTGAATATAACACCACCCTTGTTCAAACAACGCGGGAGGAAGCAGAAAAGCTGTATGATAACGTTTTCAATTTAAAGCAATTTCTTTCAGGGAGAACTTTCTGGGTAGGAAACACGGATGTGGCAAAAAATTACCCTATGTCGAATTATAACTGTGCCTTCATTATTGTTGACTCGCTGCATTCCTTAAAAGAGCTTTTTTATCTATTGATGCTGGGGAGCGGAGTAGGTGCCAGAATTCTTTACTCGGACGTAGAGTCCATTCCTAAAGTTCGTTGCGACTACGAACTGATCCATAAAGATTATATGCCGGTACCTCCATCTCTCAGAGAAGACAATACCAGTTTGCAGTTTATGCATAATAATACAGTGAAGATCACAGTAGGAGACAGCAAAGAAGGATGGACTCAATCTCTGGATCATTTCTTCCAGTTGCTTTCCAATAGTGAATACAAAAGCATTAAGACGATTATTGTTGATTATGATCATGTTCGTCCAAAAGGGGAAAAATTACAGACATTCGGTGGAACTGCCAGTGGTCACACCAGCCTGAAAAACATGTTCACTAAAATTGATTATGTGGTGAGGAAAAGAGGTTGGACAGAAAGTGAGAATCGTGTCAACCTCCAGCCTGTTGACATGCTGGACGTTATCAATATTATTGGCGAAAACGTTGTGGTGGGAGGTGTTCGACGAACAGCTGAAATGGTTATGGTTGATCCGCAGGATCATGACAGCATCACGGCAAAAGAATCGCTATACAGAAAAATTGACGGGCAATGGATTGTGGATCAGGACCTCATTCACCGACAAATGAGCAATAATTCTATTTATTACCAGGAAAAGCCTGATCGGGAAACCTTAAGCTGGTTTATGAAGAAGATGCGATACTCTGGTGAGCCAGGTTTTATTAATGCAGAAGCGGCATCGAAAAGAAGAGAAAACTTAAATGGTGTAAATCCCTGTGGAGAGATACTCCTTGACTCAAGGGGTGTTTGCAACCTTACAACGATTAATACATTTGCTTTTGTGCAAGAAGATGGATCATTGGATCGAAAAGGTTTGATGGAGGCACAACGACTATCTGTAAGGGCCGCTTATCGGATGACCTGCGTTGAGTTAGAATTACCCGGATGGGATGCTGTGCAACGAAGAGACAAGCTCGTTGGTTGTTCATTGACAGGCTGGCAGGATATGGTGAATGCTTTAGGGATGGATCGAAAAGAACAAATCAGCCTTCTGGAGGAATTGAGAGAGGTAGCAAGGAAAACAGCCAATGAATATGCGGACCAAATCGGAGAAAACAGACCGTTACTGGTGACTACCGTAAAACCGGAAGGAACACTGAGTCAGTTGCCAACGGTATCCTCCGGAGTGCACTATTCTCATTCTCCTTACTATCTTAGAAGAATCCGAATAAGTGCACAGGATCCGTTGGTTAAGGTTTGTGAAGAGTTAGGATACGCAGTCTACCCGGAAGTGGGTCAAACAGAAGAAAATTGCACGACAAAAGTGGTGGAATTTCCTGTTAAAGCGCCGGAAGGAAAAACAAAATATGACGTAGGAGCCATTGAGCAGCTGGAAACGTATAAAATGTTTATGAATCACTATGTGGACCACAATTGTTCCATCACCATTCATGTCAGGGATCGTGAATGGGAAGAAGTGGAAGAATGGATGTGGAACAATTGGGATGATGTGGTTGCGGTCAGTTTTATTTCCCTGAGCGAGAGCTTCTATCAATTGATGCCATATGAAAGCATTGATAAGCAAGAATACGAAGAAAAATCTTATCAGATGAAACCATTTGTCGCTTCTCTGCTGAATAAATACGAAAATCCTGGATTTACGCAGGACATTGGAGACGAGAGTTGCGAGAATGGCGTATGTCCTGTCAGATGAGAGTTCTTTGTTTCTTTCTTTGGACAACACAAAAAAATTCTTGAACAAAAAAGAAGGAGTTTGAATATTCGCATCGAATATGTTACTGTTAGAAATAATGTTACCAGACGGGAGGAAATGACGATGAAAGTTTATGAAGCTGAAAAAATCAGAAACATAGCATTGTTGGGACACGGAGGAAGCGGTAAGACAACCCTGACTGAAGCAGCGTTGTATTCCGCAGGTGTTTCAAAAAGAATTGGAAAAGTGGAAGATGGAAATACCTATTCTGACTTTGATAAAGAAGAAATTAATCGAAAAACATCCATCAATACTTCGGTTCTTCCAGTGGAATGGAATGGATATAAAGTGAATTTTATTGATACCCCTGGATACTTTGATTTTATCGGTGAGGTGCAAGGGGCCATGAAAGCGGCAGGTGGTGTGGTAATCCTTATTGATGCTACCAGCGGCATTGAAGTGGGAACAGAAAAAGCATGGAATTTTGCAGCAGCAAAACGGATTCCAACTTTTATCGCAGTCAACAAAATGGATCGGGAAAACGTTGATTACGAAAAAATTATTACTGATTTGCGCGAAAAATATGGGAAGCGTATTGCTCCTTTTCAGATTCCGGTGGGCGAGGAAGAGAATTTTATTGGAAATGTAAACGTTGTCAAAATGATGGCTCGTGAATACGATGGAAATACCTGTAAAGAGGTGCCAATTCCAGATGAATACCAGGATCAGGCCGCTGAAATGCGCGAACTTCTTATGGAGTCGGTAGCCGAGAGCGATGAAGCATTATTGGAGAAGTACTTTGAAGGAGAAGAGTTCACAGCAGAAGAAATACAGACAGGACTTCGGAAAGGTGTTCTTTCGGGAGAAGTAGTACCGGTGGTGTGCGCATCCTTTGTTAAAAACGTTGGGATTCATACGCTAATGGATATGCTTTGTGATTTTTCGCCATCTCCACAGGATATGCCGCCTAAAACCGGCATAAATCCGAAGAATGACTCTGAGGTGGAGCGAACCCTGGAGCCAACGGAACCTTTCTCGGCACAAGTTTTTAAAACAATAGCGGATCCATTTATCGGTAAAATATCAATTATGAAAGTAATATCCGGTTCGCTTAAAGCAGATGCGGAAGTTTTAAACAGCACCAGGGGTGAAAAAGAAAAAATTGGATCCTTGTTTTTCCTTCGAGGAAAGCATCAGGAAGATGCAAAAGAGGTCATGGCGGGAGATATTGCCGCCGTTGGGAAACTTCAACACACAAAAACTGGTGATACACTTTGCAGCATTGCGGATCCGGTTCGATATAGCGAAATCGACTTCATTGAGCCTCAATTGTATCTGGCCATCGAACCGAAAAGTAGAGGCGATGAAGAAAAAATCAGTTCTGGACTGACGAAGCTTTCGGAAGAGGATCCATCCTTTACCTTTATGCGAAATGCAGAAACAAAACAAACGTTGATTCGAGGTCAGGGAGAACTGCATATAAAAGTCATCACCAGTAAGTTGAAAGCAAAATACGGAGTCGAGGTGGAGCTGAGCAACCCGATTGTGCCATATCGTGAAACAATCAAAGGAAAAGCGGATGTGCAGGGGAAGCATAAGAAACAGTCCGGCGGTAGGGGCCAGTATGGCGACGTTAAAATAAGGCTCGAACCAAGCACTGAAGAATTTGAGTTTGAAGAAGTAATTTTTGGAGGTTCGGTACCGAAAGCATATATACCGGCGGTTGAAAAAGGTTTACTGGAAGCAAAAGAAGTCGGAGCTTTGGCAGGCTATCCCGTGGTTAACATCAAAGCCACCCTTTACGATGGTTCCTATCATGATGTAGACTCTTCGGAAATGGCTTTTAAAATTGCTGCTTCCATAGCCTTCAAAAAAGGGTTAGAAGAAGCAAATCCTGTGTTGCTGGAACCAATCGTAAAAGTGGAAGTGCGTGTTCCGGAAGAAAATATGGGGGACATTATGGGTGATTTAAATAAGCGACGAGGAAGAATTCTTGGAATGGACCCGCAGGATGATGGATATCAAAAGGTGACGGCAGAAGCGCCACAGTCCGAAATGTTTAGGTATGCCATTGACTTACGATCCATGACACAGGCAAGAGGAGAATTCACAATGGAATTCGTTCGATATGAAGAGATCCCTCAGGCCATCAGCGATAAAGTGATCGAAGCGGCGAAAGCGGCTAAAGAAAATAAAGATTCGTAAACCAGCTTAAGGCCTCCTGATGAAGGGGGCCTTTTCTATGCCGGGGAAGACACGGTTACTTGACTTGACAGTGGAATCGTATTATAATTAAAGTCAAAGAAAGTCAATTAAACGGTAGTGTGGAGGTGTGCCAGATGGCGAGTATCAGCGATGTGATCGAAAAGTTTTTTAAAGAGCTGTTGGAGCAAAATCAGGGAAAAACGATCCAGATACAGCGTAATGAAGTGGCAAAACACTTCGATTGTTCACCTTCTCAAATTAATTATGTGCTGATGACGAGATTTAATGTACAACATGGGTATTATATAGAGAGCCGAAGAGGTGGCGGAGGATTCATAAAAATAACTATGCTCAGGGCAGATAACAGTCAACCGGTTCATCGTGTGTTATTAAAGGAGATTGGCAGTGAGATTGCAAAAACACAGGCAAATCGTATTATCAAAGCTCTAAATGAACAACAATATATTTCTGAAAGAGAGTCATCCATTATGAAAGCTGCTATGGAAGATCAAGTGCTAATATCACCGCTAAACAATCGGGATCAACTTCGGGCTCAGCTTTTAAAAGGAATGATTACGGTATTATTTCAACGCTGAATGTAAAGGAGGATCGCCATGCTGTGTCAATATTGCAAGCAGCGTAAAGCAACGATCCATGTGAAAGAGAATGTGAACGGCCATTTTAGTGAGCGTTATCTGTGTGATTACTGTGCAGAAGAAATGAATCAAGGGAATTCTCCTTTTTCGTTTTCTGTTCATGATTTACTGTCCGATTATCTTGATCAGGAGATGCCGCCGGATACTCAAAGGAAAGCGCTCGGTGAAAAAGCTTGCCCGCATTGCGGTCAAACATATCGGCATTATAAGAAGATCGGTTTATTTGGATGCGCTGAATGCTATAAAGTGTTTCGGCCAAGGATCATGCCGATCATACGTAGAATTCAGGGAAGTAATCAGCATATAGGAAAAGTTCCTGAGAAAATAGAGCAGATTCAGCGTTTTCAAAAAGAAGTGGAACATCTCCAGTCTATCCTGAAGGAGGCAGTTGCAAAAGAAGAGTATGAGAAAGCTGCCGAAGCAAGAGATCGGATTAAATCCTTTGAAGAAAAGCTAATCCACCTGAAGGAGGAACCAAAATGAGGCAGATCAACTCGGAATTTGGTCCTCATGGGGATATTGTCATAAGCAGCAGGGTTCGTATTGCCCGAAATCTGGAGTCCTTTGTTTTTCCTCACTTACTAAGTGACAAAGATGCGCAGGCAGTATCGACACAGATAAAGAAAGTACTTGAAAAAGAAAACTCTGGCTATCAAAACAGATTTCAGTCTATAAGAATGAAGGAAACGGATGAGGTGGATCGTCAGGTGTTCGTTGAAGATCATAGAATAAGTCCGGCCTTAGCCTCGAATGTTGACAAAGGAGAACTTTTGATTGATGAACAAAGTGGTTGTAGCCTTATGATTCATGAAGAAGATCACATTCGCATACAATGCTTGCTGAAAGGACTTCGGCCGAAGAATGCCTTTGAGGAGGCAAATGCGTTGGACGATTGGATGGGAAAACATCTTCCCTTTGCTTATGACAAAAGGATTGGTTTTTTAACAGCATGCCCTACCAACGCAGGGACAGGACTGCGAGTATCTGCCATGCTTCACTTGCCTGCGTTAACCATGATGGGGCATCCAGACGGTTTGATTAGAGCCGCCGGACAATTGGGGTTTGTGGTTCGGGGTGTTTTTGGTGAAGGGACTGCCTATCTGGGAAACCTTTACCAGATCTCAAATCAAATTACCCTTGGAGTGAAAGAACAGGAAATTATTGGCAACTTGGAAGACATTACGGAACAAGTGATACTGAAAGAACGAAATGCCAGAAATCACCTACTGGAAGATCGAAAAGTGGAACTGGAAGATCGCGTTCTTCGGTCACTGGGAGTTTTAAAATATGCACGTCTAATTGGAAGAAAAGAGGCAATGCAACTGATTTCAGATCTTATTCTTGGCTCCTCTCTTGATATCATTTCAGACTATTCATTATCCTGTCTGCATGGCTTAATGGAACAAATTCAGCCGGCGAACCTACAAAAAAAGTCAGGGATAAAGCTGACAGAAACAGAGAGGGATCAGAAGAGAGCAGAGTTGATCAGTGCAGCATTGGAACAAGGAGGAAACAATCATGTCTATGAATGAACGCTTTACGGAAAGGGCACAGAAAGTTATTTTAATTTCTCAGGAATATGCTCAGCAGTTTGGTCATAATTATGTTGGAACAGAGCATTTACTGTTAGGGTTACTGCATGAAGGAGAAGGAATTGCAGCAGAAGTCATGAAACAAATGGGAATGAAGCTGCCGGTTTTGAAAGAGCGAGTGATGCGGATTGCTGGTACAGGGCAGCAAAAAGCTCAGTTATTAGGATTTACCCCCAGAACGAAGCGCATTTTTGAACTTAGCTTTGCCGAAGCCAGAAGCCTGGGTCATAGCTATATTGGTACGGAACACCTTTTGTTGGGATTGATTCGGGAAGGCGAGGGTGTTGGCGCTAAAATCCTGTCTGAAATGGGGCTTACACCGGAAAAAATCAAAGAAGAAGTATTGAAGCTTTTAAATAATAATAGTCGATCGAATACTTCTAAAGATTCAACGCATACCGGAAAGAAAGAAAAAACTGTTTTAGAACAATATAGTCGAAATCTTAACCAGATGGCAAAAGAGGAAAAAATTGACCCAGTTATTGGTAGAGGCGAAGAAATACAACGAGTAATTCAAATCCTGAGCCGCAGAACCAAGAATAACCCTTGTGTCATTGGTGAGACAGGCGTGGGAAAAACGGCAATTGCAGAAGGCCTTGCTCAAAGAATTGTTGCCGGTGACGTACCTCAAAATTTAAAAGAAAAACAAATTGTCACATTGGACTTGGCTGGGATGGTTGCCGGGGCAAAATACAGGGGAGAGTTTGAAGAAAGACTTAAAAAGGTGATGGAAGAACTCAGACAGGACAACAACAGGACCATTCTTTTTATTGATGAAATTCACACGATTATAGGAGCGGGAGCGGCAGAAGGAGCCATCGATGCATCCAATATTCTTAAGCCGGCACTGGCCAGGGGTGAAATACAGGCGATTGGTGCCACGACCATTGATGAGTATAAAAAGCATATTGAAAAGGATGCAGCACTTGAACGCCGTTTTATGCCCATCATTATTGAAGAGCCATCCACAGAAGACTCGATTAAAATTTTAGAAGGGCTCAGGGATCGTTATGAAGCTCATCACCGGGTAAAAATTACAGATGAAGCTCTGGTTGCTTCTGTTCATTTGTCGCATCGCTATATATCCGATCGATTTTTGCCGGATAAAGCCATTGATCTAGTTGATGAAGCAGCTTCTAAAGTCAGACTGCAAACCATCACGGAACCACCGGATCTGAAAGACATGGACGAGAAGCTGCAGAAGCTGCTTAAAGAAAAGGAAGAAGCGATTAGTGTACAGGATTATGAAAGAGCAGCCGTTCTAAGGGACAAAGAGAAAGAAGTACAGGAAATCCTGGAACGTGAAAAGAAAGAATGGTATCAGATGAAAGAAGGGAAAAAGCCGATTGTCAGTGAAGAAAATATTGCTGACATTGTTTCAGACTGGACAGGAATCCCTGTGCGGAAACTTCAGGAAGATGAATCTCAACGCTTGCTGAATATGGAGAACATTTTGCATGAACGGGTGGTCGGTCAGCAGGAAGCCATTGAGTCTGTTTCCAAAGCCATCCGGAGAGCACGTGTAGGGCTGAAAGATCCTAAACGGCCAATTGGTTCCTTTGTTTTTCTTGGACCCACAGGTGTTGGGAAAACTGAGCTTTCAAGGGCTCTGGCAGAGGCGATTTTTGGAGAAGAAAATGCCATGATTCGGATTGACATGTCTGAATATATGGAGAAACATACCGTATCCAAATTAATCGGTTCGCCACCGGGATATGTAGGCTACGATGAAGGAGGGCAGTTGACAGAAAAAGTCAGAAGAAAACCCTACGCTGTTATTCTTTTCGATGAAATTGAAAAAGCACATCCGGATGTATTTAATGCTTTGCTGCAAATATTGGAAGACGGCAGGTTGACAGATGGAAGAGGTCGGCTGGTAAACTTCAAGAACAGCATTATTATCATGACGTCTAATGTTGGGGCTCACAATATCAAAAAACAAAAGACCCTTGGATTTGCCACCAGCGTTGAGCAAGAAAAACAAAAAGGTTACGAAAAGATGAAAGAAAATATTATGGAAGATTTGAAAAAGACATTCCGACCCGAATTTTTAAACCGAATTGATGACATGATTGTATTTCATAGCCTTGAGGAAAATGATATTGCAGATATCGTGGAGTTAATGGTTGGAGAATTGTCCAAAAGGTTGAAAGACCTTGATATATCCATTGAGCTAACCCAGGAGGCGAAGAAATATCTTGGTCAAAAAGGGTTTGATCCGGAATATGGTGCGAGACCATTAAAGCGAATTATCCAGAAAATGCTGGAAGATCGGTTGACGGAGGAGATATTAAGAGGTGAAATAAGCTCCGGGCAGAAAGTAAAAGTAGATTTCACAGGTGAGACGCTTACCTTTACGTCGGAAGCACTGACCACCTCATAAACACCAAGGAGATGCTATGAAAAAGAAAACGATATTTGAATGCACGGAATGCGGACATCAGGCTCCGAAGTGGAATGGTCAGTGTCCCATTTGCGGCAGCTGGAATACCATGGAAGAAAGAGAAATGGTGAAAGCAAAAGGCGGAAAAAAAGCTCAGGTTCTGCATAAATCAAGAGCGGCAAAGAAGTTGCAGGAGGTTCAAGACAGTAGGTCAGACCGTATCATAACGGGTATTTCTGAATTTAACAGAGTAATGGGAGGAGGCATGGTTAAAGACTCTGTTTTAATCATCACCTCCCCTCCTGGTGGTGGAAAATCAACTCTCAGTCTGGAAATTGCCAATGATGCGGCGCGGCAGGGCTACCGAATCTTATACGCTTCCGGTGAGGAAAGTGAGAGTCAGATCAAGAGCCGTGCCAACCGGATCCTGGATGTAATAGACACCAATCTTTGGATCCTGTCAGACAACAGCATGGAAAATGTCATACAGCAGATCGAAACAATTGACGCCGATCTTGTTATTGTTGACAGCATTCAAACCTTTGCTTTTGAAGAACTGGATTCCAGGCCAGGATCGCCTACTCAAACAATGGAATGTGCTTCTGTTTTACAAAAAATGGCCAAAAACAGCGAGCGAAATCGTGCGATTATTTTGATCGGACAAATGACGAAAGAAGATGAACTGGCTGGATTGCGAGCACTGGAGCATTTGGTAGACACAGTATTAATTATTGATAGCGATAAAGGAGAGGAATTGCGAGGAGTTTATTGCTCGAAAAATCGTTTTGGCAGTACGGGAGAGATGGGATTTTTTGCCATGACGGAAAAAGGGATGGTATCCATTGATAACCCTTCGGAATATTTTATGACGATGCGCTCTTCGGAAGAACGGGTTTCTGGAAGCGCTTTAACAGTAGTGAAGGAAGGGACCCGTCCTGTTATCGTTGAGATTGAGAGTCTGGTTTCCCAGACCTTCATGCCATACCCTTCGCGGATCGGTGAATGTTTGAAAAAAGAGCAGCTGAATACATTGCTTTCCATCCTTGAACAACGTGCTTCAATGCCTTTACATGATAAAAATGTTGTGATTAAGACGACCGGCGGTTTCAAGTTAAGAGAAGCAGCAGTGAATCTGGCGGTGATTATGAGCACGGTATCTTCCATTTTGGAGCAGGGCATTCGAAATGACACAGCCTTTATTGCTGACGTAGGACTAACCGGCGAGTTGAAAAGAATTCCATCCATGGAATCGCGGATTCGTGAGTTGGATCGCATGGGGTTTAAAAAAGTCTATATTGCACCTGAAAGCATTCCTGAATCCATGGAGTTCGAAAGTATTGAAGTGTTTGAAAAAAAGACACTGATATCGGTGGTCAGGCATGTTTTTTCAGGAAAGCCCGAATAAAAGAAATGTTATCCATAAAGGTTATTGACAATGGAAAGAGCCTGTGATATCGTCGTTTATTTGTGCTTTGTTGACAGCCCACTTTCCTTAAGGTATACTTAAGAGGCAAACTGTCGATTTATGAAGGACTTGGAGGGCTGTTTATGTACAGTATTGGGGATAAAATTGCTTATCCGGTTCATGGCGCAGGAATTATTGAAGCCATTGAAGAAAAAAAGATTCTGGGTGAGCTGAAACGGTATTATGTAATGCGGATGCCGCTAAATGACATGCAGGTAATGATCCCGATGGAGAACGTTGAACAGATCGGTGTGAGGCCTATTATTAGCATCGAGGAAATAGGTCATGTTTTTGCAATTCTTTCAGCAGATGTGACCAAAATGCCGCAAAATTGGAATCATCGATATCGTGCCAATATGGATCGAATTAAAAGCGGTGATATTTTCGAAGTTGCTGAAGTGGTGAGGAACCTTGTGTTGAGGGATCGCGAAAAGTCACTTTCGACGGGTGAACGAAAAATCCTAAATAATGCACGGCAGATCCTTATCAGCGAAATTATTTTAGCAGGTGACATGGATGAGGCGCAAGCCGTTGATATGATTGAACAGGTAATTAAATAAAGAGTTGATAAATGTTTCTGGAGAATTATTTATCAATTTTATCTTAAAAAGGCTCCTCATGCTTCGGGTTATCTGATATACTAGTTGATATCATTCGCAGGAGCTCTTTTTGTGCGCATGAAAACAAGATGACAGAAAGGAGGTGAACCTAATTGAATCGTGTACTAAAGTGGGTAATTGCTTTTTTAGGCGGTTTTTCCGGCCTGGCAGTATTTATTTATATTACGCGAACTGGACCGTTGCTCAGTATCGACAGCTGGACACTCTTTTTTTTCGGACTCATAACAGCCACCTTGTTAAGTGGCCTTCTTTTTTACATGATTTCCCCCTGGCTTATTAATATGGGACGCAATTTGGCAAATTTCATTGTCAACGAACTATCCGGGGTGCCGGTGGATAAGCAGGTGATAGGATCAGGAGGTTTAATCGCCGGGTTGATTGTGGCATACCTGATCAGCCAAATTATTGCGGAAATACCAGTACCACTTATCGGTACAATCATTTCCATTATTGTGTATATTTTCATGGGGTATCTGGGTGTTAAACTGGCGGTCAAAGCGGGTGAGTTCGTCAGCTTTGGGAATGTTCTCAAAAAAAACATACTCAAGGAAGATACAACCACTGCACCGGAGGTTCCTGTTGTTACTGGTATACCTAAAATACTGGACACCAGTGTGATCATAGATGGTCGAATTGCCGATATATGTCGAACCGGATTTGTAGAAGGGCCTTTAATTATACCGGAATTTATTCTGGAAGAATTGCGTCATATAGCCGATTCTTCTGCTTCGCTAAAACGAAATAGAGGTCGACGGGGCCTGGATGTATTGAATATCATTCAAAAAGAACTGGAAATCGAGGTTAAAATTGTGGATCAGGATTTTCCAGACATTCATGAAGTGGATGTGAAGCTTCTTAAACTCGCCCAGATGATCAACGGAACCGTTGTTACAAACGACTATAACTTAAATAAAGTGGCCGGACTGCAGGGAGTGAAGGTTCTGAACATCAATGAACTTGCCAACGCAGTCAAACCGGTGGTTTTGCCCGGTGAAGAAATGCAGGTGGAAATGATTAAGGATGGAAAAGAGTCAGGCCAGGGTCTGGCGTATTTGGATGATGGTACAATGATCGTTGTCGAAGGTGGCAGAAAATTCATTGGCCAGGAGATTGATGTACTTGTCACTAGTGTTCTTCAGACAGCAGCAGGAAGAATGATTTTTGCAAAACCAAAACATCATGAATCTTAAAGGATTGTGAGGGTCCAGTTATTGAAAACGCATAAAAAAATTGCTGTTATTGTTGTGGCGGGCGGCAGCGGTAAAAGAATGAAAACGTCAGAGCCAAAACAATTTTTATCTTTGCTGGGAAAGCCGGTATTGCTGCATTCCTTGCTTCCTTTCCAGCATTCTGAAATGGTAAGCCGGATCATTTTGGTAGCTCCGGCGAATGAGCTGGAGAGATGTCGGCATCAAATCGTTGATGCCTATCATTTGCACAAAGTCACAAGGATTGTAGCTGGTGGCGAAGAAAGAGCAGATTCCGTTAAGGCGGGCCTGAAAGCCCTGGGTTCTGGGGAGGATTATATCGCGGTGCATGACGGTGCGCGTCCTTTGATTGAAATAAAAAGCATTGAACAGGTTTTTAACGAAGCGATTCGGACGGGTGCGGCTATGTTGGTGCAACCAATTACCGATACGGTTAAAGAAGTGAATGAATCGGGAGAAGTGCAAAGGACGATCTCACGGGAAAAGTTAAGGCTGGCACAGACACCACAGGTTTTTAGCGCCGAATGGCTGCGGAAGGCATACGACGGATTTCCGGTAGATAGTAAGGCAACGGATGATGCCGGTGTAATGGAGCATGCCGGATATCCGGTTAAAACCGTATGTGGAAATACAGCCAATATCAAAATAACGACACCAGATGATCTTGCCATCGCTGAATTTATTCTGGAACAAAGGAGCAGAGATCATGAAAATCGGAATCGGATTTGACGTGCATCGGCTGGAAGCTAATCGAAAACTGGTCCTGGGAGGGGTAACCATTCCACATCATAAAGGTCTGGCCGGACATTCCGATGCCGATGTACTGGTACATGCCATGATGGATGCACTTCTGGGAGCAGCGGCTTTGGGAGATATAGGGCAGCATTTCCCTGATTGTGATGAATCTTACAAAAATATTGACAGCATGAAGCTGCTGGAGCGTGTGATTCATTTAATCGAAAAAAAAGACCTGATCGTAGTAAATATAGATGCGGTGATCATGGCGGAAAAACCGAAATTGGCATCCCATATACCAGATATGCGGGAGAATATCAGAAAAGCAATGAAAGTTAATTGCGATCAAATCAATATTAAAGCGACGACAACTGAAAAATTAGGATTTGTTGGGCGTGAGGAAGGTATGGCGGCTCAGGTTGTTGCCTTGGTAAAAAATGCAACGAATAGCAATTCAGATGTTAGTCCATGATGCAGCTGAAGATAAACATGTGCGTACTGGCAGAAGGAAGCATGTTAAATATTTATCATAATTGAGAATCAGCCCAAAGATCGGATTGATTAATGGTTGCTCAATGGCGTATAATTAAGGACGGGTTGAGATTTTCGGATGATAGATAAAACATCGGAAACCGAGAGGAGACGACAAGTATGGGAAAAAAAGAAAAGCAATTTGTGGAAGAGATTACTCCGATGGAAGTGGATTTTGCCCAGTGGTACACGGATGTTATTAAAAAAACAGATATGGTGGACTACTCGCCTGTTAAAGGTTTTATGGTCATAAAACCTTATGGATATGCAATCTGGGAAAATATTCAGCGATTTATGGATGGCAGGTTTAAGGACACAGGGCATAAAAACTGCTACTTTCCACTCCTGATCCCGGAAAGTCTGCTGCAAAAAGAGGCTGAGCATGTGGAAGGATTTGCGCCGGAAGTGGCATGGGTTACACATGGAGGGGATGAGGAACTTGCGGAACGTTTATGCATAAGACCAACATCGGAAACCATTATTTGCTCCATGTATTCCAAATGGCTAAGCTCTTATCGAGACCTTCCTTTTCTTTATAACCAATGGTGCAACGTGGTACGCTGGGAAAAAAGCACCAGACCTTTCCTGCGGACTTCTGAGTTTTTATGGCAGGAAGGCCATACATTGCACGAGACTTATGATGAGGCGCAGGAAGAAACACTTCAGATGCTGGGGATTTATCAGGAAACAGCGGAAGAATTGCTGGCAATTCCTGTGATTACCGGGCAGAAATCAGATAGAGAGAAATTCGCGGGTGCCTACGCCACTTATACAATGGAAGCATTGATGCATGATGGAAAAGCCCTACAGGCGGGAACCTCCCATAATCTGGGACAGCATTTTTCAAAAGCCTTTGAAATATCATACCTGGATCGAGATGGAACTCTAAAAAACCCATACCACACCTCCTGGGGTGTTTCGACGAGATTGATTGGCGGTATTATTATGGTGCACGGAGACAACCGAGGTCTTTCGCTGCCACCGGGCATTGCGCCTGTTCAGGCTGTCGTGGTTCCCATTGCATCTCATAAGGCTGGTGTGGCTGAAGCGGCTGAAAAAATTTACGAAGATTTACGCCATGATTTTCGAATGGAAATGGACGATCGGGATCAGCATTCCCCAGGCTGGAAGTTTAACGAGTGGGAAATGAAAGGTGTCCCAATTCGAATTGAAATAGGCCCCAGAGATCTTGAAAATAATCAGGTAGTGTTATTCCGCAGGGATACGTTGGAGAAGCAGACATGCCCACTGGATCAACTTAAAGAAACAGTTTCAAAACTGATGAAAGAAATCCAACAAAACCTATTTGCAAAAGCGAAAGAAATGCGTGATCAAAATACACATGTGGTGACGGATGCAGACACCTTCAAAACCATCATGAAAGAAAGACCGGGCTTTGTAAAAGCAATGTGGTGCGGAGAAGAATCCTGCGAATTGCAAGTGAAGGAAGAAACCGGCGCGACGATTCGATGCATCCCCTTTGAACAGGAAAAATTAGGCGAAACATGTCCTCACTGTGGTGAAAAGGCAGAAAAAATGGTATATTATGCAAAAGCATACTAAGGATGCGGTGAATGTATACGATAAGGAGGGAAGCTGGTGAGCGTACGAGTCAGATTTGCCCCGAGTCCTACCGGGTTTGTTCATGTCGGAGGGCTAAGGACGGCACTATATAACTACTTATTTGCAAAATCGCATAACGGAACCTATTTATTGCGCATTGAAGACACGGACCAGGAGCGCTATGTTCAAGGCGCACTGGAAAACATGCTGGATTCTCTAATGTGGGCCGGCATTCCCCATGATGAAGGCGTCATGCTGAAAGATGGAAAAGTAGTTGAAGAAGGCGACAAAGGACCTTATATTCAATCACAGAGACTACCGATTTATCAAAAACATATTGAAACATTGCTGGAATCAGGGCATGCATATCACTGTTTCTGCAGTAAAGAAAGACTGGAAGCAGTGAGAGAGCAGGAGCGTCAGAAAAAAGGAACCCCGCGATACGATGGACACTGTCGAAGCATTAGCCGGGAAGAAGCGAAACAAAAAGCACAGAATGCCGAATCAAATGTTGTGAGGCTTAAGCTGCCGGAAAAAACAGATATTCAGTTTCATGACTTGATACGTGGAAATGTGACCATGAACACGGAAGACATGGATGATCAGGTTTTAATGAAGTCCGACGGATACCCAACGTATCACTTCGCGGTGGTGGTGGATGATCATTTGATGGAAATTTCCCACGTGATCAGAGGGGAGGAATGGTTATCTTCGACCCCTAAACATGTGTATCTTTATCAGGTAATGGGCTGGGAATCTCCGATTCACGTCCATCTACCCAATATTTTGAACCATGATCGAAAAAAACTGAGCAAGCGTCACGGGGATGTTGCAGCGGAAGATTTTCGCCGCAAAGGATATCTGCCGGAAGCCTTAGTGAATTACATTGCCCTGTTGGGATGGAGTCCGAAGGAAAATCAGGAAGTTTTCACTCTGGAAGAATTAGAACATCAGTTTAGCTTGGAAAGAGTGTCGAAAAGCGGTGGTGTTTTCGACGTTAAAAAATTAAACTGGATGAATTCCCACTATCTTCGTGAAGTGGACCTTAATCGACTGGCAGACCTTGCAATTCCTCATTTGGAAAAAGCGGGCCTAATTCGTGAGAGTAGTTCAGAGACAGAAAAAGAATGGATCCAAAATTTGACAGCGGTTCTTCGGGAAAGCATCGATTGTTTGTCGGAATTACCGGCAAAAGCTTCTGTCTTCTTTCGGGATGACATTGAAATTGAAGAAGGAGAAGCGCAGGAATGGTTCCGATCAGATGAGCTCAAAACCTTAAAGGAACCATTAATTGAAGCATTAAGAAACGTCGATGACTGGCAGGAATCGACAATCAAAAAAAGTTTGAAGCCGATTCAGAAAGAAACTGGTTTAAAAGGACCTAATTTTTTCAAACCCTTGCGCGTTGCCTTGACAGGCAATGTTCATGGTCCAGACTTGATGCTGGTCATTCAGGTGCTTGGCAAGGAAAGAGTGCTAAAAAGGCTGGAAACGCTTCCGTCTTAACTGTAAGAAAGTTGATCTGTTCAGGATTGAGGTAAAAGCATAACGCTGCAGAGAGGTGCCGATTGCTGGAAGGCGCTGCGTACTTTTGCTGAATTGCGACTGAACACATATGAAAAAGATCAGCCGGTACGGCATCGATAGAGCCGAAAAAGCAGACAAAGCACAGTCTTTGTAAGCAGAGTGGAACCGCGGTTTAGGCCGTCTCTGGACGTCAGTTCAAAGACGGCTTTTTTGTATGGCGAATGAATGGATAAGAAAGGAGTAACGAAAGATGAAACTGTATAATACATTAACACGACAAAAAGAAGCCTTTAAACCTATTGAAGCGGGAAAAATCAAAATGTACGCATGCGGTCCGACGGTATACAACTATTTTCATATCGGAAATGCCCGTACCTTCATTACCTTCGACGCTATGAGGAACTATTTCGAGTACAGAGGATACGAGGTAAACTTTGTACAAAACTTCACTGATGTGGACGATAAGATTATACAACAAGCCGAAAAAGAGAACATAACACCGGAAGAGGTCAGTCGAAAATACATCGAAGCTTATTTTGAAGATGCAGAAAGCCTGGGTATTCGAAAAGCAGATGTCCATCCCAGAGTGACAGAAAATATTGAAGAAATCATTCAGTTTGTAGAAGAGTTAGTGGCAAAAGGTTATGCATACGAATTGGAAGGAGATGTCTATTTTGATGTGACGGCGTACCCTGACTATGGCCGGCTCTCTAAACAAAGCCTGGAGGAACTAAAAGCTGGTGCGCGGATTGAAATTAACGAAAGAAAAAAGAACCCGCTAGACTTTGCCTTATGGAAGAAAACAAAACCAGGTGAACCATACTGGAAAAGCCCCTGGGGTAATGGGAGGCCTGGCTGGCATATTGAGTGCTCCGCAATGGCTCGTAAATATCTGGGTGATACGATTGACATTCACGGCGGCGGCGGCGATCTGACTTTTCCACACCATGAAAATGAAGTGGCGCAGAGCGAAGCCTTAACCGGCAAACCCTTTGCCAATTTCTGGATACACGTAGGTTATTTGAATGTGGACAATAGAAAGATGTCAAAATCCCTCAACAACTTTTTTACACCAAGGGAAATAAAAGAAAAATTTGATCTGGAAGTAGCACGTTTTTTTATTCTCTCTGCGCATTACCGAAATCCCATTAATTTTAGTGAAGAGTCAATGGAAGCGGCACAACATGGTTTGGAAAGACTCTATACAGCGAGGGACAACTGGAATTATTACATTGAAAAACTTCCGTTGGCATCGAAAGAGGACGATCAAATCCTTGAGCAGATCGATGAATTCGAAAAACGGTTTATCCAAGTGATGGATGACGATTTCAATACGGCTGATGGGATATCCGTCATTTTTGAACTGGTGAAAACCATAAATGGATATTTGAACAGGAAGCCGGGTAAAGAAGTGATTCAAAAAGCGGTACAAGTACTAAATGAGCAATGCTCTGTGATGGGGCTTCTAATAAAAGATGATCATGCAGATGAAATCCTGGAGAACGAAATAAAGGATCTAATCGAAGAAAGGCAGGCAGCAAGGAAATCGAAAGACTTTGCATTGGCGGATCAGATTAGGGATGACCTGAAGTCAAAAGGTATTGTGCTGGAGGATACGCCGGAAGGTGTGAAGTGGAAAAAAATCTAAGCCATTGAAAATCCAAGCCCATTGTCATATAATCCAAAGGAGCAAGTAAAAAGAATGGGAGTGAACCTGCGATCGTATGAAAGCATTTGAGATGATAAGAGAGCAAAATTTAGCGAAAAAAAACATGGATATAAAAAAAGTATCGCCGTTGGCGATGGCTTATTTAGGGGACGCCATTTTTGAACTTTATGTAAGGGATTGCTTGGTGACAAGGCATGAAATTTCAGTGAACAAGCTGCATCACAAAGCCATCGCCTATGTGAAAGCAGCTTCACAGGCGAAAATTGTACATCGGATGAAGGATCTGCTTACGGAAGAGGAACAGTGGATGATTCGGCGGGGAAGAAATCAAAAGTCCACTGCTCCTAAAAACGCAGATATGCTGGATTATCGTTACGCCACCGGCTTTGAAGCATTAATTGGGTTTCTATATTACCAAAACAAAACAGACCGAATGCTTCAAATTATGGAAAAAGGTATGGAAATTCTGGATGACTGGCATGAAGGAGAAAACCTCGATGAAAGCCACTGAAAAAAAAATGATGATGGCGCTGATCATTTTGTTAATTGGCCTGGCAGCTAAATCGCTTTTGATGGATCCCTATCGGACGGAGTCGGAATCAATGGCTGCTTATGCAGAATTCGCAAGATTAATGGCGCCTTTTCAACAACAAACAATGCTGGATCGGATGAAAGTATTGACCTACCGGACCATACAAGTCGAGCAGGTGCAGGGAGACGAAGAAACACACATCGTTATATTAGACCCTTATGCGGACGAAATGATTGACAAACGACTGTCCGGAACGTATGAAGCACGTGTAAGAGCGTATCTTCTCTGGATTATCCCATTAAGAGACATTCAAATAGAAGGAGGTTTCCCTGCGCATGAAAACGAAACAGGTAGTTAGATTAATGACCCACACTCCAGAGCCGGAAAAGATGGTAGCGGCAGCTGCAAAACTTTGCTATTCACCTCATGGAGCTACCGAACTTATGGAGGGACTAGAGACTGAGGCTGTAGAACACTTTGTTCAGCTGTTGACAAAAATGGGTCACGAATCCCCGATAGAGCATATTAGCTTTACTTTTTCGGTAGAAGGAGTTTCCAGAAGTTTAACGCATCAGTTGGTAAGGCACCGCATTGCCAGTTATTCACAAAAGAGCCAGCGATATGTTCGGGAAGGTGGATTTGAGTTTGTAATACCTCCAGCCATTGATGAGAATGCTGAGATCAGAGAAGTATTTGTGAAAACCATGGAGGAGCAGCAAAAAGCATACGATCAGTTGGCCGATAGGCTTGCAGAGCAGTATAAAGTGGCTTTAATGAAAGAGGGTCTGACGGAGGCGAAAGCTCGTTCGTCAGCGGAGAAAAGAGCTATCGAAGACGCCAGGTATGTGCTTCCGAATGCCTGCGAAACAAAAATTGTGATTACGATGAATGCAAGAAGTCTGCTGCATTTTTTTAATATACGGTGCTGCAATCGGGCTCAATGGGAAATACGGAACCTTGCAACAGAAATGCTAAGGCAGGTTAAACAGATAGCTCCTTCCATCTTTGCCATGGCCGGACCGGACTGTGTATACGAGACTTGTGGCGAAGGTGTTATGACTTGCGGGAAAGCGAAAGATGTATCAGCTTATTTTAAAAATCTTTAATGAAGGACTGTGAAAACATGGCAGATCAGCTGGAAGGAAGAAATCCGGTATTGGAAGCGATGAAATCTAATAGAATCATACTTGAGATATGGTTGGCCGGTGGCATGAAGGGAAAAGCGATTAATGAAATTATCACCTTGGCTAGAAAAAACAATATTCCAGTCAAAGAGACGGATAAAGACACCTTAAATCGCATGGCTCAAAATCGAAATCATCAGGGAGTGGTGGCGAAAGTAGAGCCTTATCGTTATGGGGATTTTGCCGAAGTGATTGACAATGCAATCATCGAAAAAAAGAATCCTTTGGTTATTCTGCTGGACGGAATTGAAGATCCCCACAATCTGGGTTCCATTATTCGAAGCGCAGAAGTGTTTGGAGCATCAGCGGTGGTGATCCAAAAAAACAGGGCAGTTGGCGTTACACCTGCAGTGGCGAGAATTGCCAGTGGTGCACTGGAACATGTCCCGGTTGTTCAGGTTGTCAACATAACGGAAACAATCAAAGCGATGAAGAATAAGAACTTCTGGATTGTCGGTGGAGAAGGTGATAGTCAGCAGGTGTTACATCGACAAGACTTGAAAGGGCCTATAGGGCTGGTGGTTGGAAGCGAAGGAAAAGGAATCTCGAGACTGGTGAAAGAGAATTGTGATTATTTGGTCCGCATTCCCATGGCAGGAAAAACCGGCTCACTTAATGCTGCAGTCGCAACTGGTATATTGCTTTATGAGGTGTTTTTGCAGAATGACAGAGAAAAGGAGACGGGCCGTTGAACGATGTACTGATTTTGGATGGGTACAATGTCATTAACTCGATCCCTGAACTTCAGGAAATCCAGCAACAGGACTTTCAGGGTGCCAGGGACCGGCTGATTGAAATGATGGCAGAATATCGGTCTTATCGGGGGATTGACGTTATTATTGTATTTGATGCCTATAAAACACCAAGATCCAGACAGACGGTTGAAAACATAAAAGGTGTTCAGGTTGTATTTACGAAAGAAAAAATGACTGCTGATCATTTCATTGAAAAAAAAATTCAGGAGTTCGTGAGTCGATGCAACGTCATGGTGGTCACTAATGATTGGACGGAACAAATGATGGTATTAGGCGGCGGAGCTACGAGAATTAGCGTAAGGGAACTTCAGTTGGATCTGGGTGATGCTGGCAAAGGAATACGGGAAGATACCCGAAAACTGGAAAAACCAAAAGAAGATGTCTCGACAAGGCTGGATCGCATGACCCTGGAAAAGCTTGAAAGATTCAGGAGAAATAAAGGCTCCGGTTGACGCAAGACCAATGGTTGAGATATAATACGAATAAGTTCGTCTATTTATAGGTCGGGAGCGATGTCTATGGGCGTGACAAAGAGCTTTTCTCGCTATTCTAATGCAATTGAAGCACAGGATTTGTCGGACGAACTGGTTTTGGAAATGGCCAGAAACGGTGACTTGGAAGCCCTGGAAATATTGATGAATCGATACAAGAATTTTGTAAAGGCAAAGGCTCGATCCTACTTTTTGATTGGTGCAGATCGGGAAGATATTGTGCAGGAAGGTATGATTGGTTTGTTTAAAGCGGTTCGGGACTACTGCAATGAAAAACCTTCGTCCTTCAAAGTTTTCGCGGAACTGTGTATTACCAGACAAATGATTACAGCCATCAAAACAGCAACACGTCAGAAGCATATTCCCTTAAACTCTTACATCTCCCTCAATAAGCCAGTGTGTGAAAATGAATCTGACAGAACGTTGATGGAAATGGTATCGGGTCAGAAAATCACCAATCCAGAAGAGCTCATGATCTCCCGGGAAGAATTATGCTCCATTGAAGATATCATCGGCGAGGTACTGAGCGACTTGGAAATGAAAGTGCTGATGCTTTACATAAACGGAAGATCGTACCAGGAAATTGCAAAAGATATAGGAAGATCTGAAAAGTCCATCGATAACGCATTGCAGCGAGTGAAACGGAAGCTGGAAAGCTATCTGGAAAATAGAAATCATCATGATCGGGATTAATTGAATGAATTATTTAAGAAATATTTTAAGGAGGAAAGAAAATGGCAAAAGCAAAATATGAAAGAAGTAAAACGCACGTAAACATAGGAACCATCGGCCACGTAGACCATGGTAAAACCACACTGACAGCGGCCATCACACTGGTACTG
>SLLE01000021.1 GCA_007134225.1 Tindallia sp. | reverse complement strand
TCTTCCATGCCCATCGTTATGCCTCCTGCCGAAGTAAATGGCTCTGTCTATGTTGATGGCGGCATCAACGGCGGCATCGCCCTGGATATTGCCAAGCAGGATGGGTTTCAACGTTTTTTTGTCATCCTCACCCGCCCCAAAGGCTACCGGAAAGCCCCGGTGAAACACAAGGGGTTTGTGAAAGCCTTTTACCGCAAATACCCGCAGGTAGCTGAAGCCATGCTCCAACGACATCTTCAGTACAACCAGACCCTGGAGGAGCTTCAGGAGTTGGAGCTGGTAGGCAAAGCCTTTTTGGTTTACCCGGATGTTATGCCGGTGTCCAATATGGAAAAAGACTATCACAAACTGAAAAGGAGCTATGAATTTGGCTATGCCCAGGGCCTTCGGGATGTTCCTGCCTGGAAAGCGTTTCTCGGGATGTAAAAAATGTCCTGCCGGATATACTTCAAGATCCGGGGCATTTGCGTATTCATATCCAGACGTGGGCAGCCGCTCAGTGATGATGCGCTCTGGTGCCCTCCCTATCTCAACCTTCTAATGTGCCCGCCTATTAACTTTTTACTTCAATGCCTCCTAATGCCACCCGGCTATGGATCCGAATGATCGGAGCGTTTGGTTCAATAGAGAGCTGTTCCACCTTCTGGCTGGCAAAAATGCCTCCTGTTTCATCCCCCAGCATTTCCAGACCGCCCAAAACCACCGTTCCCTGACAGTACACTGTGGCATTCTCGGGTATTGAAATCTCAATACCTCCCAAAATGGCGTTGCAGAACAGGTGATATTCTCTCCCCGGTTCCAGATTGGCTTTGCTTAGATCCAGTTCAACGCCTCCTAATACCGCCCAATAAGTTCCATCTTCCAAATTCCAGCCAGACTTGGTTTTTTCTATCCCGCTCAGAATGGCCATATTATTTCCGCCAGACATCTTTGGTCCCTTAATAAAGCTGATCCCGATGAGGATTAGTACGACGGGCCAGAAAAAGGTCCAGAATATGGAAAGATCGACTTCAAACCATCCCTGGCGATTTCCCAGAATCAGCGTGCCCAATGCGATCAGAAAGACACCGCTGACCATCTCAGCAATTCCTTTGCGTTCCAAGAGAAAAGAGGCGCCCCATACGATTAGCAGTACCGGCCAAAAATTCCGAAAAAGCCAGCCGATGGATATATCCGTGTAGCCCAGATTATTGGATAACAGCACTCCTCCAAGCGCAATAAATGCGCCGCCCAAAATCCATTGTCGTTTTCCACTCATACAACCAGCCCTTTCATTTGTATTGATCATTGATCTTCTATACAATCTACGGATTATAAGGCAAATGGTTTCATCTTCAAATCTATTCGTAGACACAGTAAAAAGGGTGTTTGAAGCGCCCCCTTGTCCTTACGTCTGACTCCAGTGATGAAGCCCTTCTGCCAAAAATGCAGCGGTATTTAAAATCTGTTCCGGCGCCACATGATCAAGGGTATCCGCCGGGGTGTGGGCCAGCGGTGTTACTTCTGTCAGTAACTCAGAGGAGGTCAGTGCCAGGCATGGGATCCCCTGAAAAGCAAACATGGAGTGATCCCCTTCCACCCAGCTGTCGCCGGAGGTCATGACAGGATGATTTTTCATAACATCTTTCCAGATGTCTTCTGACGCTGAATCCAGATTATACATAGAAAGAGCGGTTCGTCCATTTTGGTGGCCCAGCCCATCCAGGTTGATCATCAGCTTCAGCCGATGCCAGTGTCCTTCCAGGTATTTCAGCGCTGCCATCTGCCCCGGCACCTGATAGTGTTCTTCTCCGTTGAAAGGAATAAAAAGAAGTTCCAGGCCAGCCACGCCGTTTTTCAGGTGCCTCATCAGTTGCAGGAGCGTTACGACACCGGTGGCATTATCCAGGGCACCCGGGGTGTCATACTTGGTGTCCAGGTGGGCTCCGATAACTACCAGCTGAGCTTCTTTCTGCTGCTTTCCCGGACTGATTAATACCATGGGCTGAGTTCCCGTGGATTCCAGCCTTTCTGAATGAATACGCAGTTCCACCTTTTGTTCCGAAGCAAGTTGAAACAATGCTCCTGCATCCTCTTTCCTTATGGCAGCAGACGGCACCTGAAAGGCCCCATCGTCGGTGAGGGGGAAGGGGTTTTCACCCGTTAGCGGGTGTTTTCCGGTGACAGCCAGTATCGCCGCAGGCTGGAGGTTTTCCAGCGTGTCGTTAAGCCACCGGTGTTCTTCCGGATAGTAGAAGGGAAAATCTTTTGGCATCAAAGGCTCCTTGGCCAGCTCTCCCTCCAGGCATAGAATCCGACCCACTGCTTCCTCCCGCCTCATTTGCTGCAAGCCTTCTTTTGACTTCACCCGAACCAGTTCTGCCTTCACCTCTGCACCCAGTGAAAAGGGCGCCGGTGCAATGGGAAAGGTCCTCTCAGCACATCTTAGAGTGGAAGCTGCTTTTTTCCACTCCATGCATGAAAAGGAAACCTTTTTTCCTTCACAGCCCCATTCCCTTACGGTCTTCAAAAACCATGCGGCGGCTTTCCGGTTGGCCTCTGTGCCCACAGGTCTTTCAACTACCAGTTGGTGAAGTTGTTCCTTCACGTTCTGCAATGCCAGTTCTTCCTTTAATTTTTTCATCATGCACGCTCCTTCTTCCATCTTTATCCAGATTAAAGCTTCATTATACGATAGCCGAAAAGTTTGGTGCTTTACTGGAGGGGTTCCTGACGGTGTGTTTTTCTGATAAAATAGATCCACTCAGAACAAAATAGGGAGGATCCACTCATGGCAGAACGCGAAATATTATTATTGGGAAATGATAAGCTGTACCATCCCTGTGCTGAAATCAAGGAAACAGAACTAAACAAGGCAAAGCAGGTGATAACAGACCTGCACGACACCCTTATGGCCTTTCGAAGGCGAGTTGGCTTTGGCAGGGCTATTGCCGCGCCACAGATCGACGAACCCTACCGCATCATTTACATGAACCTGGATGGCCAGTCCACGGGGTTTATCAATCCTCGCATGATCTTTGACGAGGACGAGCAGTTTGCCCTTTGGGATGACTGCATGAGTTTTCCCGGCTTGGAAGTCTGGGTTAACCGTTATAAAAGCTGCCGGATTCAGTACAAAGACACCGCATGGCAGGACCAGGAAGTTTCCTTCACCGGCGACCTGGCGGAGCTGCTGCAGCATGAATATGACCATTTGGACGGAATTTTGGCGGTGCAACGGGCTCTGGATAGCAAAGCCTTCCGGATTAACCCGGAAAAAACACCGTAATCCGCCTCTTTTTTAACCACGTTTATTATTCTTGTTGCTCTTTTAATAATCCATTGAGTATTTTTTCGGTTGATCAATAAACGTATCGAGTTTTGCAGCCCACGGGAGCTTTCGCCCATTCTGTAATCCTACGCAATGCTCGGTCTGGGTACCTTCGAATGAACGGTCTTATTGCGTATTCACCTGTGTTTCGTTTTGGTATTTCTTCGATTGCATGCATTGATTGATCGAAGTGCTCCAACCCATATTTTTCAAGGTCACTTTTAAGCACAAGGGGCTTTCTTTTGTAAATCCGTATCGTATTATCGTAAGATCACTATTTTAAAAAACCTTCAAGAATTTTTTCTTCTGCTTCGTTCTCAGAAAGCCCGAGAGACATGAGTTTTAAAATCTGCTCTGAAGCAATTTTACCGATAGCCGCTTCATGGATTAACTGGGCATCTGTATGGTATGCTGAAATTTCTGGAACTGCCCTGACTACTGCCTGATCCATAATGATGGAGTCACATTGAATATGCCCTCTGCATTTGTTTTTACCCAGCATATTGAGGTAAAATATCTGTTTTGATTGATCCTGGGCAACGGATCGCGAGATAATCTGTGCCGTTGACTCTTCGCCCAATAATTCAACTGTAATTTTCGATTCTGCTTCCTGATCAGCGTATGTCAGCAGCCTTTCCGTAACAATCAGACGGGCATTATTATGCAGATATACTTCTGTATCTCTTATGGTTTGATCCACACCTTTAATCTGAACCAATTCTATCTCTGCAACACCATCCTGCTCCACAGTAATGATGGTTTTGGGATTGAGTATTCTTTTTCCTGTGCCATCACCTTCACCGTAGTGTTTTTCAACGTATCGCATTTTTGCACCTTTTCTGACAATAAAATCATGCACACCGTCATGCTGGGAATTTTCATCTCCACCGCTATGGATCCCACAGCCTGCCACTACCAATACGTCCGAGCCTTCTCCAATATCAAATGTGTTGTATACCATATCCTGGAATCCCTCTGTTGAAAGAATGACAGGTATGTGTACACTTTCATTGACAGTGCCTGGCTTGACGATTATGTCTATTCCGGATTGATCCGTCTTATTGACGATGTTTATATTGTTGGTTGTATTTCTGCCGATCCCTGAACCGTTTTTTCGAATATTATAGGCACCCTGGGGTATTTCATGTAAATCTGCTACCTTTTCCAGTAATTTTTTATCCAATTGGCTCAGCATCTGCACTACCTCCAATATCACAAGTTTTGTTGCAACCGCACTCCAGGTCTTGCACAATACGGGGCATTATATCATCCCTTTTAGCTTGTTCTTTTACCGTACCATCAGCGATAATAATCACCTCATCAGCTAAACGCAGTATTTTTTCCTGATGGGATATAATAATCATGATTGTTTCTTTATCCTTATGCATCTTTTTGAAGGTTTCTACCAGTTTCTGAAAACTCCATAAGTCAATGCCTGCTTCAGGCTCATCAAATATGGCAAGTGTCAGATCTCTGGCAATAACGGTAGCAATCTCAATTCTCTTTAATTCACCTCCGGATAAGCTTGCATCCACATCCCTGTTAAGATAGTCCTGAGCGCAGAGCCCCACTTCCAGCAGTACATCGCAGATTGCTTGCTCACTCGTCTCTTCTCCAAAAGATAAATTCAATAAATCCTTTATTTTAAATCCCTTAAAGCGCGGCGGCTGCTGAAATGCATAACCCATCTTTCTTTTTGCCCTATCCGTAATGCCAAGTGAAGTAATGTCTTCACCGTTAAAGTAGATGCTCCCCTGCGTTGGTTTAACAATTCCCATGATTACTTTTGCCAAAGAGGATTTACCGCCTCCGTTCGGACCGGTAATCGCATAGAATTTTTTCTCCTCAAATGACAGATTAATGTTTCTTAAAATTTCTACCGAACTGCCTCCTTCTTCAACATGTAAAGACAAGTCTTTGATCTGCAGCATTTCCATCTCTCCCCACTTGTTTGTTTGTAATCGATAATTAAAGCTATGGTTATATTCCTGCAAGCAATGTATTTCCTATTTTTACCATTTACCCTCTTATTGATAATGGAAATCAATTCTTTATCACCATCTCAAGTAAATCAATCAAGCCCGGCTCCATTCCTGACCCACTTTTTTGCATAAGCGCATAATGGTATCCTTTCCGGTAATGACGGCTATGGGAAGGCCTCCCGGCGGTTGCAGCCACTGGCCGCTGAGCATCATGTTATCCAGGCCTTTGATGCGTCCGGTGTGGGTCATGGATTTTCCGGATAAGGTTGGCCAAAAGCCCATAAAAGCACCCTGGTAGGCATTGCAATAGCGCTGGTAAGTTTGGGGCGTCGCCACGTCCAGTAAAGCCATCTTTCCGGCCATGTAAGGGAATCGGACTTCCATGGCCTGAATCACCAGCTCACCAATTCGATCTTTCTCGCGCTGGTACGCTTCCTGATCCTTCATCAGCTCTTTCCATTCATCCATCTCCGGCTGGAACTGATTAATGGCGAAGGTGATTACAGTGTGACCTTCGGGAGCAAAGTCAGGCTCATAGGCGTAGTGGGTCATCTGAAGATGTTCCGTTTCTTTTCGGTTTTGCCGGATTGGCAGTGCATCAACGGAAAACTTAAGGGTTCTTGGGATATCCTCCATCCTGCCCTCATAACCAACACCTACATAAATATTGGATGCCAGTGGATACGTCTGAGGATCATCGAACCGCTTTATAAATTCCCGGTCCGGATAGTTTCCTTTAAGCAGTTTTTCATACACAACATGGGCGTCGCAGGCAGCAATATAGTGATCCGCCTGGAAGGATTTACCCTTCTGGCAGGTCACCTCCCGAACTGTCTTGCCCTGGATTTCCACATCCACTACTTCACAGGAGGTTTCAATTTTTCCGCCCAGTGAAAGGTATCGTTCTTCCATTCGAAGGCTTAGGGCTCTTGATCCGCCCACCGGAATGGAAGACTGACCACCGGTAAAGGTTCCTAAGGGAAAGAGAAGGGAGGTCGCACTGTAATCGCCTTCCGGCATAAAGGAAGCGATGGTTCCTCTCAGAACCGGGTTTTTGAATTTGTCTGCCAGATCCCCAATGCTAATTTTATCGTATTTTTGCATCAGTCTTCCCACATCCTTCATGGAAAGAAGGAATTTCATTTTCTCCAGCAGGTTCATCAGATCCATGGGTTTTCCAGCTGGCATGGTAAAATGATGGAGCTTTCGAATATCCTCGCACAGTTCTTCGATGGCATCCCTGTCTTCCGGCGCTATTTCCAGCCAGCTGGATTTCATCCGGTCCAGATCCCGATAGAAGTGAACCGTTTCGCCTTCCATCTCCACGGCCATAAAACTCTCCGGATGATAAATCTCCACGCCATCCAGGGCACCAACAGCGTCCCACAGCTGACGCAGTGGTGTTCCTTCTTTTGTCCCTACCAACCAATGGATACAGCCGTCGATGTGGTATCCTTGTCGGTCCCATCCGGTACACTCGCCTCCTACCGTATGATGTTTTTCCAGAATGATACTCTCAAATCCATTTTTCTGAGCAAAAATGCCTGCACTTAATCCAGCTACCCCGCCGCCAATGATCACTACTTTATTCATTCACTTTTCTCCTCTCGTTTCACTTGCTGAGCCTGAAACAAATCCTCTCCCACTTCCATCAGCAGTGCTTCAAAAGCTTCTTCCTCCATCCAGGAAGGCACCTGTCCGTTAGCTACCATGGCGGTGAGGCCCATCTGAAAAATTCTCATCTTGAGAAACAGCCGCCGGCGTTCTTCGTCTGTCCAGTCCTTCAGATGCTCATCCTCTGCCATGGCTTGGATCATAGACCGCTCTAAGGCTTCATAAGAAGCCAGGTAGGGGTTTGGCTGAAGGGCTAGCTCCCGGTAAAGTACCGGATACTCCCGGGCAAAAGCCAGACTGGCCTTTCCGATATTTTCGAAAATACTGCTCCCTTTCTGTTTTTGCAAGAACTCATCCGAAAGCTCAAAAACTCGATGAACAACGGTTTCAACCAGTTCGTCAATGGTTTCGAAGTTCACGTAGATAGGAGCCACGGAGGACTTCAGTTTTTTTGCCACGCTTCGGGCAGTAATGGCATTTAGCCCTTCTGCTGCTGCGATTTCGAAGGCTGCATTAATGATGGTTTCTTTCTCAAACTTTGTTTTTGGTGGCATTTCATCACCCTCTTTTTTAAATTACAATCGTTACATTACTTAAGTTATATTTTAGGGTAAAATTTTTTCTCTGTCAAGTGTTTTGAAAAATTATTTCATCTATTGAATCTCTTTTGTTTCGACGGGTGTTGCGATACAATTAAGATATTGATCCACGAATTTAACGGATCCAAAATAGCAGGCAACGCATTCAAAGGAGGAATTAACATGAATAAAATTCATAACTCCCAGGTGATCTTTCCGTGGGAGATCTTCATGCCCTTA
>SLLE01000070.1 GCA_007134225.1 Tindallia sp. | reverse complement strand
CGTTCTTCACGTCTTTTGACGTGTGGTTTCGTTCTTTCTGCTGTTCAGTTTTCAAGGAACCAACTGCTCGTCACCATAGCTGTGCTGTCTGTCTCGACTGTGTTTCGGCGACTTTTATACTTTACCATCTTTCTCTTTCTCTGTCAACGCTTTTTTGAATCTTTTTAAATTTCTTCATTGTTTGAACAGGATAATTGCCTTTTCCTTGTTTTAATGGCAAGAATGAATATAGCATAGAAAAAAACGCTTGTCAAGCCAATATAAGTCTATAGCAGTGTAGTGTCTTCCTCAATTATGTCTGTTTATTCATTGCAATCATGCTGCCCAACGCAATAGAATATAGCTTTGTTTTAAATTCATCTGCCCTTGATACCAATACAATTGGCACTCTGGCTCCCATAATAATTCCTGCAGATGCAGCCTGCGCCATATAAGTCATAGCTTTTCCGATTCCGTTTCCCATTTCAATATTAGGAACCAGCAAGATATCTGCGTCTCCAGCCACCGGGCTTTCGAACTTCTTGATTTTGCATGCTTCTTTTGAAACAGCAAGATCAAAAGCCATTGGTCCATCAACGATCACGTTTTCTCCGTAAATGCCTCTTGTCTGTGCCTCTGCTAATTTTGCCGCATCAATGGTAGCTTCCATTTTATCATCTACTTTTTCTTTCGCTGCCAGGCACGCGACTTTCACAGGTACTATCCCCAGCGCTCTGGCTACTTCTAGGGCATTCATCAATATTTCTTTTTTGTCCTGCAAATCTGGCGTAATATTCATGCCGCCATCTGTCAGAAGAAGCAATTTATGATAGGCTTGTGGCGAGTAAACCATCACGTGACTAAGCAGCCTATTAGTACGTAAGCCAGCTTCCTTTTTTAAGACTGCTTTTAATAAAACAGAGGTGTCCGTCAGCCCTTTCATCAAAAAATCAGCTTTCCCTGAAGAAACAGCGTGAACAGCACCCGCTGCAGCTTCTTGAAAATCTTCACACTGAATAAGTTCTGCTGAACTTAGATCCATACCGATTCGATCTGCAATTTCACGAATTTCTGATACGTTTCCGAATAATAATGGTTCCACTATTTTCATTTTAGCTGCCTCGCTGACTGCTTTCAGAACATCTTCATCTTGAGCAGCCGCGACTGCCAGCTTCATTTTTTTCGTTTTCCCTGCTATTTGGAGCAGATCATCTAAATGCTGTATCATACACTTCACCTCTTTACTAAATATTTTGATAGGTTACTATAATTTTGTATGTTTAATTATACCATTATGTTCCTTAATAAGAAAGTGCTTGGATTTGTTGTTTTACCATTTGCAGCATTTTATGCTCCGGATCTGATTTTTCAACTTCCGCCATAAGCTGTTTTGCTTTTTCTCGTTGAAGCGCTGAATGAGCAACCAAAGCGGTCTGACATTTCAATTCCACATTTTGAGAATCCCTGCTCAGCAACTCTTCCATCAAAGAAAGCGCTTTGGCTGCTTCGTTCAATTCCATGTATATACCCGCCATTTGGAGATATGTTTCTTCATGAAAGCCTTTTTCTTCAATTACTTTTTTGTAATGCTCCAGCGCATTGACCGAATCTCCCACTTGTTCATAAGCCAATCCAACAAAAAAATTTAAGTTCCACCATTTTGGATGTCGTGGTAGTAATGGTGTCAGTGCTTTCAATCCTTCTTTCCCTTCGTCTCGCAGTACCAACTGATAACCATTTTCATAAGCAGCCAGATCCCGAACGACATCCATTTGCTTTGTTAACATGGCTTTTTCTTCTTCACTCATATCCAGTTTTTTAGATGCTTCCCAAATGTTCATCGCTTTAGTATATGTTTTATTTTCACGATAAATCATTCCAAGATAATAGTTAATCATCGGATTTTCTACTTGTTCCTCATATAATGTTTCCAGATTATTAAGGGATTCTGTCATAAGCAGTTTTCTCACAGGGGCTTTAAAATCCATCGTTGATGCTATTTGATATGCTGAAATTCCAGCCATCAGCAGGGCATAATCATTTTGGGGTTCCATTAACAGCAATGATCTCGCGTAGATAAAGGATTCTTCATAACATTCCTCTTTCTGATGTTTAACTGCCTCTGCCATCCAAATCTGTGCGACAGGTATTTCAGAGGCTTTTATTAAATCAATGTATCGCTCTTTATATGGAAAAACACTATCAATTCCTAGTATATAGCCTATCCCAATGATGATCATAGGAATATTAATCACTTCATTTTCTTGATGGTTTTTAATTCTTTCTGCCATGTCAGTCGTTTTTACAGGTACGTCCAGGCCTTTCTTCGGAACTCGATAGTCCCTAAGGCCCAAGCTGGCATTCGGTCGCAGGGTTACAAAAGTAAGGCGGTCAGTATAAGGTCTTAACAAGTCAAAAAACTTGTCTTTCATTCCTTTATGCTCCTTCCTGTTATCAATCACTCCTGTTTCGTGATCTGTTTTCTTAGCCTATCCATTTAATGATCGTTGCTTGCTCCCGCTTTGATGAATTTTGGGGATAATAAAAGAGCAACAGTCCTTTATCATTAAATAATCGTTTTAATTCATCGGGGATGTCTTTATCTCCGAAACAATAAATGACTTCGGAGACATAAGGTGTCAAAATTGATTGTATTTCAACTGGTACTGATAATAAATGTACAGACGAAAGAATGGTCTTAACCGGTCTGTCCACATAGAGCGGCAGACATTTTTTCATAAACATTCTATTCTGAAGAATATTATGCGTTTCCGTCTTTGAAAGGAAGACTGGATCAAACGCCTCCTGTTCATCATACCAGGGCTTATGCTGTTTGCTCTCTTTATAGTAATCCAGATGCATCAAGTAATAAATGATTTCCTTATGACCAGTAACACGAGCACATAAAAATTGCTGGAAAAAAAGAATCATTTTTTGATTTTTATGGCTTATAAGTTCATCACGCTCCTGGTTCCATTCGCGTGCCATATCATCAAACAATTTAAACGCACTTGCTTCGAAATTCTGCAAAATATAGTGGATCGTATTCTTCATTTTCCCAGAGTTCCAGAAAGTGTTTAACATTTTTTCAATTCGCTTTAATTGAATAAGTTCACCATAGCCAATCCATTGGGATGATAATACTTCATATGGTGCTTCACTCATACATACATAACTAAATTCTTGCTGCTGCGACTTAAGTTTCGAACCTTTAATCAATTTCAGAAACCCCAGTTGTATCATGTCCGCATTTAATTTAAAAACATCATCAAAAGAATTTCTAAACAGAAAATAATCTTCATAAGGTAGTCCAGCGATTAAATCAACATGAATATGAATGGTTTTTAGTTTCAGCAGTTGTCTAACATTCTTAAACAATATATCATGATCTGCTTTTCGTTGAATCGCCTGTAATGTTTCTTCATTGGTAGACTGTATTCCAATCTCAAACTGAAAAAGTCCTGCAGGTGCTTCCTTTAAAATTTTCATTGCTTTTTCATCGAGAAGTTCACCGCCGATTTCAAAATGAAAATTTGTATGACCATTGTCATGTCGAATTAGAAATTCAAACAACTCGCAAGCCCTTTCCTGATCAGCGTTGAAAGTTCTGTCCACAAACTTAACTTGCTTTACTCTATTCCGAATAAAAAAAAGCAACTCATTCTTCACTCTCTCCATCGGTAAAAAACGTAAAGAAGCGTGGCTTCCAGACAAACAAAAACTACAGCAATATGGGCAACCGCGGGACGTCTCATAGTAGTATATTTTCTCTGCACACATTGTTTCTTCATAAAAATATGGATTGGGCAAATCCATCATTTCTACAGGAGATGGATCAATTGGATTCTCATATGTTTCTCCCCTGGCTCTGAAAGCAACACCAGGCAAATTTGAGTAATCTTCGTTTTCATCCAAACGGCGAATTAGTTCTGCAAAAATCGCTTCACCTTCACCTGATACTATTAAGTCGAATCCATCATTATTTTTCATCAGTTCGGTGCTTTCGTAGGATACTGCAGGTCCTCCCAAAATAATAATCAGCTCAGGTCGCACCTTTTTTAGATTCAATACAAGCTTTTTAATCAATTCAATGTTCCATATATAACAGGAAAACGCCATGACATCGCATCGTATCAGATATAAATTCTGTAAAATATCTTCTGGATGCTGATTAATGGTATACTCTATGTAATCTGCATGCATTCCGCTGTTTTTTAGGTCCGTCATTAAGTATCTTACAGCAAGATTGGTATGTACAAATCGTGCATTCATCCCTATGATCATTGTTTTCATAAATGGACTCCTCTTGGATATTTTATGTAAACCTATTGCAAATTAAGTGGCTTTTGGTTATAATATAACACAGTTGAAACTATTTGAAAGGTGGTTGTTCGAATTTGATACCACAAACACATGTGATTATCGCCAGAGAAATTTATCAGGATGTTGAAAAAAATCTAAACATTCAACTGGATAAGACACAACTAATATTCGGAAGTATCAAACCCGACATTTATTCCGGACTCCCAAAATTGAAGCACTTTAAACCTCAGTCATTTGACGTGATATGCAATGAAATACAAAGAATTTCAAATAGCTCTTTCGCTGATAATCGGGCGTACTTGGCGGCTATTTCACAAAAGATTGGTGTTATCACTCATTATGTGGCTGATTATTTTTGTATTCCTCATAACGACCGTATAACGTACAAAAATCATTTCTGGGATCACTTAAAATATGAACGAACACTTCACAAGTCGTTTAAGGATATCGCTTCAAGGAAAAAACAGTCAGTTAATTTGCTTCAGGGCGTTGATTTTACAGAAATTGAGCAAGTGAAACGCTACTTGGATGACTTGCATCATCGTTATGAATTCAAAGGTGAAAGCATGCAAAATGATATTAATAGTTCGCTTTTTGCGGTCAAGGCTATTGCTTCCATGATGGTTCAGCATGCAGTAAGCCAGGAAGTTGCGTGTCCGGTGGCTGCATAATTGTCTTGCATCCCTCTCGTAATTTCGATACAATACTGATGATATTATATTGCCTTAAAGAATAAGGTGAGAAAGCGAGGGACTTATGGAAAACTTTGACCATATTTCGATAGAGAATATTTCAAAAAAAGACTTTTTAATGATTTTACAAGCTCTGGAATATACTGGTGAACAGACCAGTATTCAGGAATTTCTTGACTTGAAGGATGATTTAATTCAGCAGCTAACCGATTTATCTGAAGTCAGTGTCGAAGAACTGTTTTCTAATATGCAGGATTCTTAAATTATATCCTTTAAAAAAGCTCTTGCCGAGACTCCAGCAAGAGCTTTTTTTACATTCTTTCCGGCGCCTTAATGCCCAATAAACTTAGCCCCAGTTTCAACACTTCTTTAACGGACATGACAAGAGCCAGTCGAGTTTCTCGAAGTTCTATGTTTTCTACGAGGATTGGGTGATCGTGATAAAATCGGTTGAAAGTTTGAGCCAGGTCTACAACATGGCGGGTCAGTATAGATGGTTCATTTTTCTTCATCGCATCCCGAACAGCATCTCCAAAGATCTCCATCTGTCGAATAACCTGATTGGAAACCTCATCCTCCAGGTAAGCACCATTAATAACCGGTTTCCAGTTTTCCAGTTCAATAGCAGCCTTTCTTAAAACGCTTCCGGCCCTGGCGTGGGTGTATTGAACGTACGGTCCTGTTTCGCCGTCAAAACTAAAAGCGGTGTCCCAGGAAAAAGAGATGTCTTTAATGCGATTATGACTCAAGTCATTAAATATGACAGCTCCTACACCGACAGCGATGGCAGTTTCTTCCTTGTTATCCAATTCTGGATTTTTTTCCTCAATGATTTCGGAAACCTTTTCGATTGCCCCATGAATAACTTCTTCCAACAAGACAACTGTGCCCTTTCTACTTTGAATTCTTCTCCCTTCATGCGTTACACGTCCAAAGGGAACATGTTCAAGATTCTGGGCCCAGTCATATCCCATCAACTCAATGACCTTGAACCATTGTTCAAAATGAAGGTTTTGCGAGTAGTCTGTCAAATACAAACATTTGCTGAAGTCAAAGGTTTTTTTGCGATAAATGGCTGCCGTTATGTCTCTCGTCGCATAAAGAGTGCTCCCATCTTTCTTCTGTACTAAGCAGGGAGGCATGCCGTAAGGTTCCAGGTCAATCAGTATGGCTCCTTCACTTTCCTGTAGGAGATTTTTTTCTTTTAGATCTTTTAAAACCGGTTCCATTTTATCGTTATAAAAGCTCTCTCCTGTATAGTGATCAAAATGCACGTCCAGTAATTTATATATTTTCTGAAGCTCATTAATTGTTTCATTGCTAAACCACTTCCAGAGTGCCAGCGCTTCTTCGTCGCCTTTTTCCATTCGAACGAACCAATCCCTTGCTTCATCTTCCAATGCCGGATTTTTCTCTGATTCTTCATGAAACTTCACATAAAGATCCAACAATCCCTGAATTGGTTCCTCTTTAATTCTTTCTTCACTTCCCCAGTTCTTATAAGCGACAATTACCTTTCCAAACTGTGTTCCCCAGTCGCCAAGATGGTTAATGCCAACACATTCGTATCCCATATGGCTGTAAATTTTGTAAAGAGAGCTCCCTATTACTGTTGAACGAAGATGACCTACATGAAATGGTTTTGCAATATTGGGAGCAGAAAAATCAATGCAAACCACTTGATCGTTGCCTTCATCGCTGGAACCATAATATTCCTTTTCCTGTAACACCTTATTCAATATTATTTCTGCCAGTTTGCCTCGATTAAAGTAAAAATTTAAATACCCTCCTGCAGCCTCCGCTTTTTTAAAGGGCTCTGGCAGCTGAACATTTTTCGCAAGCTCTGAGGCGATTGCCTGAGGCGCTTTTCGAAATACCTTCGCCAGCCTGAAACACGGGAAAGCGTAATCGCCCATGTCGCTGTTTGGCGGCGTTTCAATCAATTCAAAAATTTCTTTCGGCGAATGATTTTCCAGTTTTTCTGCAATTGTTGCTGCTAAAATCTCTTTAAAGGGATTCATATATTGTCCTCCTATTACTTCTGTTATTTGCTTTTTCTATCACATCATTTGTCTGGATAATACGTCGTGATAAATTCATATTCACTTTGTATCGGCAAATTTCCAATTTGTTCGATCGCTTCACCCTCAACCAATAAACGAACACGGTCATTTTCCGGCAACGTAATCAAACTATTGACAATCATAGCAATGGTTGACTCGATATCGTCTTCTGTCCCGTTTATGTTGTCAATAAACTCCCGCGATAAATTAACAATCGCCAAACGTCCTTCATGTTCTACAGATAGTATTTCTGTTCCATCAGGTATTGGGTTAATAAGTTCACCAACGCCGTCCTGCTTGATCAGCTCTTCCAGAACAAACTCGGACAAGCTCTTATTGTTAAGTCGTTCATCTGTTTCGCTAATCTGATATGAATCAGAAAAAATAAAGGGTTGATCTCGATGCTTTAAATAAAGGACATACTGAATTCGATCATTTTGCTCTTCTGCCACTGGGTCTGATTCCATTTCCTGCTGTTCTTCCTGTTCTGCCGATTCTTCCAGCACAGGTTCCGGTTCATCACTTCCACAACCGCTTAAACTCATGGCAATTACAATAAAAAGCGTTCCAACAATAAACATACGCGCCTTTTCTTTTATATTCATATCTTCCTCTCCTCGTATAATAAGTTTATTCAATAAAATAACGATTAGTACTTGGATCCTGAAGCGCATCCCTGGATAATAGAACCATGGAATAGGATCTATCTGGGCAAAGGCTTTTCTCTCCTGT
>SLLE01000154.1 GCA_007134225.1 Tindallia sp. | reverse complement strand
TCTTTTTTTTAAAAAAATTCATCTACTGAACGTTAGCCTGTTTTTCTGCAATGTCTCCCACCACCGGCAGTTTAAACCATTCATGCTTATAGGCTTTGTACATCAACACAATCCACAGGATAAATGCTACCGGTGACAACAAAAGCAGCACCAGCCAGCCGAGGATCGGGATAAATCCGAGTACCGATGAAAGCACAAAAAACGCCGCCGATATCAGAATCGATTGCATGGCATGGAACTTTACAAACCGACTTTCCTTTTCCAGGACAAAAAAGATAATTCCGGTAATAAAACCAAAGACATAACTTAAAAGCCCCGCTACATTTTCATCCATTCCCAATGAAGACTTGTGTAAATTGTTCACATCTTTTTGTTGTTCCTCCATGTTCATCCTCCTTCTTGCTCAGTTAGACAGTTTCCCTCCGCGTAATCTTCGGTCTATGTATAGAAGGAATGAACTTCATTCTTTATCATCCGGCTATATGGTAGCAATACCCAACACAAAGACCAATTAACATAAGCCTTAAGTCTTATTGTTACGTCTGAAGATTTTCAAGCTCTTTTCCTTCCAAAAACGCTTTGATATTTCGATAAGCCAGCCGGAAGGCTCTGTCCGGCACACTGGTAGAAAGAAAGGAAACGTGGGGAGTGGCCAGCACTTTTGGATGTGCCCACAGTGGATGATCCTCCGGCAGTGGTTCTTCCTGGAATACATCCAGGGCAACGCCTCTGAAACAACCCTGGTTTAAGCGTTCCAGAAGCCCTGTTTCATCAACCACCGGTCCTCTGGATACATTGATCAGAACTGCATCCTCTTTCAATCTTTCCAGCATTTTTCGATTCATTAACTGGGTGGTTTCCTCTGTCAGTGGCAATGCCAGCACCAATACATCGCTTCTTTCCAGCACTTCAGACAAGTTTTGGATGGCAAAACATTCATCAAAAAACGCTGCTTTCCGGCCCGAAGTATTGACGCCAAGGACAGTGGCTCCAAAAACCTTCAATCGCTTCGCCGTCTCGGTTCCAATGCTGCCGGTTCCAATAATGCCAACGGTTTTTCCGTATATTTCTTCCATCTCCATATTTTTCTTCCATGCTCCTTCTCGTTGTGCCGCCTCATAAAAACGGCTTTTTCGATAGATTTCCATAGTTTTTAGCAGAACCCACTCCGCTATGGGGATACTGTAAATGCCCCGGGCATTGCAAAGGGCTATGTTTTTTTCTTTGACCCAGTCCATTGGCACATGATCCATGCCGGAACTGGTCAGTTGAATTAGCTTTAACTGATGAAATTTCCGTATATCCGTATGATCAAATAGTTTAAAGCTAAAGAGGATTTCCGTATCATAATGGTCCTCCGAAACCGGTTCTTTTTCGCTGGGCCAGACAACCGGGTTGCACCCCAGGTCTCTCAATAGTTGCAGCTTTTCTTCCGTTATGTCATAGCCAGCGGTTATCAGTACTTTCACCTTGCTTCCTCCTTACCTTTTTCCTTTTGCCTTCTTTCCTTATGTTACTTGGTTGGTATGCTTTCCTTCATAAAGAAGCTGGCGACAAAGCCGATCAAGGCTGTTACCAAAAATACCGTTGCACCGGCCTGATGCGTTGCCGCTGATTCTCCAGTTCGTAATAACCAGGCAATCATACTGTTAATAATTGAGGTGCCAAAAAAGGGCGCCATGTTGACAAATCCGGTGGCAATCCCGGTGTATTCCGGTTTAGTTAGTTCTTTAATGTTGGTAAAGCACAGCATGGGGCTGATGGATACGGCCCCGGTAAAAAAAAGCACTAGGCCCAGCAACCATATTTGCTGCAGGCGTGGCAAAATCAAAATAATAAGGGTCCACCCTGTCAACAGCACCAACAAGGCTGCCTGCAAGACCCGTTTTCGTTTTGCCAGCCGGTCGGAAATCCTGCCTATGAGCGGAGAACCGATGAGAATCCCGGCCATGTAGACCATAATCAGATTCGCCGCCTGATCCAGCGGTATGTCATACACGTAGCGGATAAAATGCGGTCCCCAAAGACCGGAGAAGCTCATGTAGGATCCAAAAACCGTAAAAAGCACGATCATATTAATCCAGGTATAGCGATTGGAGGCGACGGCTTTCACCCCTGCTCCAATGCTGATTTTTTTTGACCGGGCACGCTGCTCCTCAGCCTTTTCATCCCCAGGTGGTCGATCCGTAATCCAGAAAAAGATCACCATGATGGGGATCAAGGTGATCACCGCCAGCACCAAATGTCCTCCCCGCCATCCGATGGCATTAGTCAGGTGATAAAAAGGCGCTGTGGCCATCATACCACCTGCATTTCCAATGACGGCAGTCATCCCGGCAATGGTGGCAAATTCCGCTGGCTTGAACCAAAGGGCCTGTATCTTAAAAATGGAGGTGAAGACCGTTGCAGCACCGAAACCAATTAATATTCGAGCTAAATAAAGCAGGAGGGGGGTGGGAGAGACGGCAAAAAACAGAGATCCCAGCAGTACCGCTGACATCCCCACCATGACCACCCGTCGGGGTCCCTGGGCATCCACCATGATCCCACAGGGGATCTGTAAAAACCCGTAGGTATAAAAGTACATGGAGGACATCAGGCTGATCCCGGCGGTGGAAAGGAGCAGATCCTCCCGAAGGGGGTCGGCAATGACGCCAATGGAATAGCGATGAAAAAAACCTATCATAAAGGCCAGTCCGAAGACCAGCCATACAATGTATTTCGATGTTATTTTTTTCATGATATATCTGCCTCTCGTTCCCGTCGCAGTAGATCCTCATAGGTTTCTCTCCGGTTTACGACGCGAACCTCCTCTCCCTTTAGCATGATCGTGGCGGGCCGCGGCAGCCGGTTGTAATTATTGGCCATGGATTCACCATAGGCACCGGTGGATAAAACAGCCAGGATATCGCCTCTTTCCAGCGGCGGTGTTTTCAAATCATAAATTAATATATCTCCGGTTTCGCAGCACTTGCCGGCAATGGTAACGGTCTGGGTTTTCGGCTGATCCGCCTTATTGGCCACCACGGCATCGTATCGGGCGTTGTAAAGGGCGGGGCGGATGTTATCCGGAAGCCCTCCATCCACGCTGACATAGGTTCGCACCTCCGGAATTTCCTTTATGGTCCCAATGGTATAGAGGGTAATTCCCGCTTCTCCAGCAATCCATCGACCGGGTTCAATGATGACGTTAGGCTGTTTCAAAGACAGTTCCTTCGCCATTTTCTGCACCGTCTCCATGATGGCATCTGTATACCAGGAAGGTGGCTGAGGCTGGTCTGCTTCCGTGTAGCGAATGCCATAGCCGCCACCGGCATTGATTTCCTCTGCTTCGTAGCCAAGGGTTTGCTTTAGGTGATGGCACAGCTTCATGACACGTTGGATGGCCTCCACATAGATTTCCTGCTGAAACAGATTGGAGCCCAGATGAAAATGAAATCCCTTCAGTTTAATGTGTGGCGAGTCCATAGCAGATTGGACTGCTTTTTCAATGACTTCCGGCACCAGGGGAATACCGAACTTGCTGTCTTTCTGTCCTGTCATGATATGACGGTGCGTTTTTCCTTCCACCTCCGGCACAATCCGAATTTGAATGTCCATGGGGCGGTCTTTTTCCGCGGCAAGGGCTTCCAGCAGGTTTATTTCTTCCAAGTGATCCACCACCACTCGGCCAACGCCAAATTCCACGGCCATGGTCAATTCTTCCTCGCTTTTATTATTACCGTGAAGAATAATCCGTTCCATGGGAAATCCGGCTTCTCTGGCGGTATAGAGCTCCCCTCCAGAAACCACATCCAGGCAAAGCCCTTCGCTCTCGATGATCCGGCACATGGCCATAGAAAGATAGGCTTTACTGGCATAAGCAGCACGACTTCCCGGATGTTTTTCCAGTAATGCCTCCCGAATGCTGCGGCATTGCTGACGAATCAGATCTTCTGACATTACGTACAATGGTGTTCCATATTCTTGAGCCAAGGCCACTGTATCATGGCCGGCAAAATGAAAAGGCTTGGAACTGTTCATGGCGTCACTCCTCGTTTGTTTCATCTTATTCTCATTATTCTATCAGAATGAGATGCTTTTGAAAACGTCCTCTTTTATCCATAAAAACATAAGCCCCGAGGGCGTCTCTGAGGCTTATCGAAATAACTTTATATAAAAATTCAGGCATGTTCAGCGGATTAACGCTGGGGTGAGAATCCCATATCTTCCAGGCTTTCAAATATTTTTTCCCTGGTGTATGGCTTGATGATGTATGCATCGCACCCATCTTCATACGCTTTATAAATATTGTTCGTGTCTCCCAATGCCGTTACCATCATTGTTTTCACAGCCGGTTGATCTGCTTCCTTTGTTTCTTTTTCAATTTCTTTGATGGCTTTTAGTACTTTCAACCCATCCATTTTCGGCATCAGTATATCAATACAGACTAAATCATAGGGAGATCCTTCCTGAATCGACTGGACAAAAAGATCAACCGCAATCATGCCGTTTTCAGCAATGCTGCATTCACCGTAAGGCTCCAGAAACTTCGCTAAAATATAGCTGGATGGTTTATTATCTTCAGCAATCAGTATCTTCATTGTCCGCCTCCTTTTCATTTTTCTTTTCTATTACACAGGCTTTAAGAATTTTTCGGCAGGTATCCTCTTCCTGTGTAATTCTCTTTTTGATCTTTCCATCATAGATCAGAAACAAGGTGACCCGACAAAGTTGGTTCAATGCACTGATATCAATCAGATAGAGTTTCTAACGCTACGCATCAACTTCCAAGTCTGTATTTTGAAAAGGTTGACTTCTCGGTTTTTTTGTTTAAACGAACAGTGAACTGGTTTGCTTTCACCGCACTTTTTTTACTTATCAATTTTCTCCATGCCACCCATGTAACTCCGAAGGGCTTCAGGGATAGCGACAGAACCATCCGCTTGCTGGAAGTTTTCCAGTATGGCAGCCAGGGTTCTTCCCACCGCCAGGCCGGATCCGTTCAGGGTGTGAACAAAAGTAACCTTTCCGCCGTCTTTGGGCCGATAGCGGATGTTGGCCCGTCTGGCCTGAAAGTCCTCAAAATTACTGCAGGAGGAGATCTCCACATATCGTCCGTAACTGGGCATCCAGACTTCCAGGTCGTATTTAAAGGCAGCCGTAAAGCCCAGGTCGCCGGTGGCGATTTTTACAACCCGGTAGGGAATCTTCAGTAACTGCAGTACTTTTTCCGCATTAGCCACCAGGGTTTCCAGTTCGGCGTAGGAAGTTTCCGGGGTGGTGAACTTTACCATTTCTACTTTATTAAACTGATGCTGGCGAATTAAACCCCGGGTATCCCTTCCGGCGGATCCGGCTTCAGAACGGAAACAAGGCGTGTAAGCCGCGTAGTAAAGGGGCATGTCTTCTTCGTTGAGGATTTCATCTCGATAAATATTCGTCACCGGTACTTCTGCCGTGGGGACCAGGAAGAAGTCTTTTTGGGGAATCCGAAAGGTGTCTTCTTCAAATTTTGGCAATTGTCCGGTACCGGTCATGCTCTGTCGGTTCACCATAAAGGGTGGCATCAGTTCTTCGTAACCATGCTCGTTAATGTGCAGGTCCAGCATGAAGTTGATGAGGGCACGCTCCAACCTGGCGCCGCTTTTTTTATAGAGGACAAATCGGGATCCGGTTACTTTTGCCGCCCGTTCGAAATCCAGAATATCCAAGTCACCGCCAATATCCCAATGAGCTTTGTGTTCAAAATCAAACTGTGGCGGCTCGCCCCAGCGACGAACTTCCACATTGTCTTCGTCGGTTTCTCCCTGAGGAACATCCGGATGCGGAACATTAGGAATGCGGAGCATTTTTTCCTGAAGGGTTTCTTCTATCTGCGCCACTTTTCCATCCAGATCTTTAATGCTGGCGGACAGCTCTTTCATTTGCTGCATAATTCCGGTTGTGTCTTCTCCGGCTTTTTTCAGCTTCGGAATTTCCTTTGATACCCGGTTCTGCTCACTTTTCATTTGCTCCACTTCCTGCAGCAGTTTCCGCCGTTCTTCATCCAGTGCCACTACTTCATCGAGATCAATATCTGCTTCACCGCGACGATTCATGGCGGCTTTCATGCTATCCAGATCGGTACGCAATCGTTTTATGTCCAGCATTTATTCTTCCTCCTTTTTTGATGACCTCAAAAAACCTCCATCCCCTGAAGGGACGAAGGCTCATTCTATCTGTGTCCCTTAACAATTCATCTTGGTCCTAAATTCTGTTATTGGGCTTCCAATTGTTTTAAGGCTTCTTCCAAACGGTTCAGGGCTTCCCCGTAGGCGGACCAGTCTCCCTGTTGTGATGCCTGCTGTGCATCGTCAAAGGCCTGATTGGCTTCCCGGATAATTTCCTGAATGGTTGCGTCGGAAAAATCATAGACAGGTACTTCTTCTGGCAAACCCGGGTCCTCAATTTCTTCTGGATCAGCCGATTCTTCTGGATCCACTATTTCATCCGGCAAGGCTACTTCAGGCACTTCATCATCTTCAGGAATGGCGGGTGGTCCGGCACCGAAAAGAGACTCCAACGCCTCTTCAAGCGTGTTTTCCATGACAATATCGTCCCCAAAGGCTACGATAACCTGTTTTACTTCCGGCGGACTTTCCGAATTGGCGGCCCTTATATAAAGAGGTTCCACATACAGCAAGCTGTTTTCCACCGGGATCACCAATAGATTGCCTCTGATTACTTCCGAACCGCCTTCGCCCCACAACGTCAGGTTTTGGGAAATAGTTTCATTTTGGTCAATCCGGGCTTCGATCTGTCTTGGACCATAAATGTTTCGGTCTTTTGGCATTTGGTAAAGCACCAGCTCACCATAGTGTTCTCCGTCACTGCGGGCTACCAGCATGGCGATCATGTTGTTCAGCCTGTTGGGTGTGTAGGGGACGGATAAGAGAAATTCTTCCTCATCCTCCTCCGGCAGCTTGTAGATCATATATTGGGATTCCACCGGTTGAAACTCCCCAGCATAACGTTCTTGGGCAATGTTCCAGAGATCTTCATCCAGATAAAAGACAGAGGGATTTCCCATATGGTACCGCTCATAAACAACAGTCTGAATGTCAAAAATTTCCTGCGGATAACGAATATGCTCCTGTAATCCTTCCGGCATGGATTCTATCGGTTGAAACAGATCCGGGAAAATACGACTATAGGTTTGAATCACCGGGTCTTCCGGCTCGGCAATATAGAACTCTGTGGTGCCATAATAGGTATCCACCAGTACTTTGACAGAATTACGTATATAGTTATATCGGCCATTGATGTATGGTGTGGCGTAAGGATATTCTTCTCCCAAAGTGAAGGCATCCATGATCCAGTAAAGTCGGCCTTCATTGATCACCAGATAAGGGTCTTCATCGTAATGCAGAAATGGTGCGATTTTCATCACCCGATCCATGACGTTTCGATCGAAGATAATCCGGCTTTCTCCGGAAATGCTGCCGGAAAGAAAGATCCGGGGATTTCGTTCCCGAAGGGCGTAAAGAATGCGGTTGACACCTCTCAGCGGTACGCCGGCATCCCCTTCAAACATGGTTTCTGCATTGTCATCCCCTATGGGATAGTCAAATTCCAGTTCATCTGTATTGACAATAATATAGTGATCTGTCAGTTCCCCAAAATATATTTCCGGTCGAGTGATTTCCTTGTCAATAGCACTGACCGGCGGAATGTTGCGGATAAAAAGCTCCGGCTGCCCCTGGGCAGTTACCTGGTTTACCGGTGACATGGCGGCACCGTAGCCGTGGGTGTATTTCAGATGCATGTTCAACCATGTTTTGGCGGATTCACTGATGCGTTCCATATCAAGTTCTCTGGCAGATAGAAATACCTGCCGGTATTCATTGTTGATCATGTATCGATCAATGTCCACATCATTAAACTGATAGTATGGCCGGATGGCCTGAAGCTGATTATAGCTTTCCAGGGCTGGACGGTAATCATTGATACGGATATTTTTCATCGTTTCCGGGTTGTTTTGCAAATCGTCTCTGGTAAGTCGATAATCCACATCAAATTCAATCTGACGCACATCATCCAACCCATAGGCTTTTCGTGTGAATTCGATGTTTCGTTCGATGTAGGGGGTCTCTCTGGCCAGTACGTTTGGTTCCACAAAAAATCGCTCCACGCCGGCAGAAGCGATTTGACCCACCAGCGTGACCAGGATCAGGACAATGGGAGCCGCCGCCATCAACTTTGGCTTTTTCTTTTTGTAGCCAATCAACAGAAAAACAGCGGCAGCAATACTTACCACCATCTGGATTCGATAGAGGGGAAGGTTGACGTGTAAGTCGGTATAGCTGGCACCATAAACGGCGCCCTGGGGTGAATAGAGAATCTGATAAAGATTGACAAAGTAGCGTGCGGCAGTGGTCAGAAAAAAAAGGACACCCAATACTACCAAATTGTCGGCAGCGAAGGACAGAAATCGTTTCAGCATTTGCTTTAGGGGGTCTTCCCCTTCCGTCACTTCCATCAAGGTCGGTCTTCGAACCAGCAGCATGGCGGCAAAGAAAAAACCGGTCACCACTACCAGCATGAAGAGAAGGGTTATGACCGTTCCGAGTCCATCCCTTAACAGGGGCCAGGTGAAAAAATACCAGCCAATGTCACGTCCAAAAACTGGATCCGTTGCCTGAAATGGCACCTGATGTCTAACTTCAAGTATTTTCCACCAGTAGTTTCCCGCAATGGAGGTGGCGGTGACAAAGGCCATAAGGGCTGCCGGAATCAATAGCCATCGATTCAGCGATTGATTGGAGATTGTTTGATGAAAGCTGGCTACTTTTTTTTCATACCGGTTTTTCATAAACCTCAAATAATAGTAATAAAGAAACCCGGATATCAGAAAAATTGGTATTCCAAGCATCAATTGTGTTTGAATTTTTTTCAAGAAAACAGTTTCATACCCTAAATCACGAAACCACTGGAAATCAGTGATAAAGTATATAATCTCATTGAAAAACAGCGCTCCGATAATGAACGCCGCTATGACAACTCCAATTATTTTTTTCCATTTTGTCATAAGTTATTCTCCTACTTCCTTTACATCTAATTCTTTTTTTAGTGAGATCACAATGAGGTGATTCAATTTTTTCACCCTCTCCCCGGCTTTCTCCCGTTGAGGGAGAAGGGGCTTTCCACTTTTACTGATTTTACTGCATCGTCTTCTTAAGCTCTTTTTTAAACTTCTCAATGATCTTTTTTTCCATCCTGGAAACCGTCATTTGAGAGACATTTAAAGAATTCGCCACCTGCATTTGCGTTTTGTTTTCAAAAAACCGATCCTGCAGTACTTGTTGTTCCACCTTATTCAGTTTCTCCATGGCTTGGCTAATAAAATCCCTATTCTCAATAAAATCAAACATTTTATCCGGTTCACCAATTAAGTCCATAAATTGTATGTCTTTATCTTCTCCCTCATTATCATAAGTAAGGTCCAGGGATTTTGGCGTATATACCTGATTGGCTTCCATGGCTTCGATGACTTCTTCCTCGGTACAGTTCAAATAGTTGGCGATGTCTTTGATCTTCGGCGTTCGTTGCAACTCTTGCTGCAATGTGGATTTTGTTGTGTTGATTTTTTTCGATAATTCCTGAATTCGTCTTGGTACACGAATAGACCACCCTTTATCCCGGAAATATTTTTTAATTTCTCCGATGATGGTTGGCGTGGCAAAACTGGAAAACTCATATCCCCGGTCTGTGTCAAATCGTTCAATGGCAAAAATCAACCCTAGCGATGCCACTTGATAAATGTCCTCATAGTCAATCCCTTTGTTAATGTACTTTCTCGATAAAATTTCGGCAATAAAAAGATGTCTTTTTACCAATTCATTGCGAATGCTTACATCTCGATTGTTTTTATACAATAAAAAAAGTTCTTTATCGCTAAGGGAGTCAAGTGGCGGTACTTCTCTTCTTTCTGATGTGTTTTTTGAAGAAGATGTTTTCATCAGGACTCCTCCCTTAGATTTTTAATCATTTTGATGGATGTGCCCTGGCTGCTGCCGGTATCAATATGCACGTCATCCATCAATGATTTAATGATAAAAATCCCCAATCCTCCTTCGTTTAATTCTCCAGGTTTTGGTTCCTGGATCGAATTTTTATCATATCCTTTTCCAAAATCAGAAACAGATATGGTTAAACTGGCTTTTTCCATCATAAATTGGACAAGAAAATTATCACCGACATCACATCCACCATGCATAATGGCATTCGAACAGGCTTCGGACAAAGCGACTTTAATGTCTTCGATATCTTCGATATCAAAGCCCATACTATTCGCAATGGACGCAACCGTAAGACGGATCAGGCTGACATATTCGGCTCGATGAGGGATGGAAACCTCTATCATCTCTTGGTTGATCTCCTTATTCATTTGGCTTAACTCCTTTGTTATAGGATTCACAACTAGTTCTCGCTTTTCTGCATATTAAATTACTCAATTATTATTATCTTATCCAATCCTGTGATGTTTAATAATTTTTTTATGCTGGGTTTAATATTCGCGAGAATAATGTTTTTTTCCTCTTTTTGGAGTTTTTTCAGTGCACTGATAAAAACACTGAGCCCGGTGCTGTCAATATAATCCAACCGGTCGCCAAGAATTCTGATATCATCCAATTTTTCATTAAGCATTTGATTAACGGCTTCTTTCAGTTTATCGGCGGTATACAGGTCCACTTCTCCCTCCAATACCAAAATCCATTTTTCTTCTGATTCATTGTATGATTTTTGGATAGTCAGCGCCAATAGACTCCCTCCTTCGTCATATTCATCAAGCTTCTCAGTAGATTCTTCTTCGATGACTACCACCACTAAGACTCCTTCTTCTTACAAGAGGGAGATAAGCGGTGCTGCGTCCCTAGGTGAAGAAACTAAGTATCTGCCACCAAATGATCCATTTGGGCCATCTACTTATGGATAACGGTTTCTAACCTTCAGATGGAGTTAAAACTCCACCTGAAGCTAAAAATCCTGTTTATATGTCAATACTTGCTTAATCATTATAACAGAAGATTTACTCTTTAACCACGTCAGTGGACCAATTTTTTTCCAATTTGTTTGGTAATAATGAAAAAAAGAACAGCTAAAGCTGTTCTTTTTTATTCCAGTTCTTCTAGTACTTCTGTTGCTTTTTCCATTGGGTCTTCTTCTTTTCGGGGAACCATGGCCATGGAAATGATGTAGTGATTTTCTTGTGTACGCATCAGCTTAACCCCTTTGGTGCGTCGGCTAATGCTTGGAATATAGTTCATATCCAGGCGGATCATACTGCCATCCTGGTTAATTAACAACAGTTCATCATCATCGTAGGTCAGACGGGCACCAATCAACTCACCGGTTTCTTTGCTGTATTGATAGGTATAAAGTCCTTTTCCTCCACGGGCCTGCACTTTATACTTATTAATATCCGTTCGCTTTCCATACCCTTTTTCGCTGACCACCAGCAGATCGCCGTCATCATCCGTTACCACCATGGACACCAGTCGATCATTTTCCTTCAAACGAATGCCTCTGACACCCATGGAGCTTCGGCCGGTTTCGCGTATGTCTTTTTCATTGAAGCGAATGGCAATTCCTTTTGCCGTGATTAAGGCAATTTTTTGATCGTCATTCACCATCCTTACGCTAATGAGTTCGTCACCTTCCCTGAGATTAATGGCAATAAGCCCTTTTTTGCGGCCACGTTCAAACTGGCAAAGTTGTGTCTTTTTCACCAGTCCTTTTTGCGTTGCCATCATCAGGTATTCCAGCTGGCAGTTTTTGCTGACAGGAATGGTGGCACTGACTTTTTCATCCGGACCCAGCTGCAGCAGATTGACAATGGCAGTGCCTTTAGACTGCCTTTTTCCTTCCGGTATTTCGTAAGCTTTTAGCTTATAAACTTTTCCTTTATTTGAAAAGAAAAGCATGGAATTATGCGTGGAGGTAATGATCAATCGTTCCACAAAATCATCATCCCGGGTGCTGAGGGCGCTGATCCCTTTGCCGCCGCGTTTCTGGCTCTTGTATGCATCCAGGGGTACCCGCTTGCAGTAACCAAAATGAGTCATGGTAATGACCACGTCTTCTTCTGCAATCAAGTCCTCCATGTTCAGTTCATTCATGTCTTCTTCAAAGTCTGTTCGTCGTGGATCTCCATACTTATCGCGAATTTCTGTCAGTTCTTCCCGGATGATATCCTGCACCATTTCTTCACTGGCCAGAATGGCACGAAGTTCTTCAATTAATTTCATCGTAGCTTCGTAATCTTCCTTAATTTTATCTCTTTCCAGGCCGGTTAAACGTTGCAGTCGCATATCCAAAATCGCTTGAGCCTGACGGTCGGATAGACCAAATTGTGTCATAAGCCCTTCTTTGGCTTCTGCACCAGTCTGAGAACCCCGGATCAGTTTAATGACTTCATCCAAATGATCCAGTGCGATACGCAGGCCTTCCAGAATATGTGCCTTATCCTCTGCTTTTCTTAAATCAAACGTTGTTCGGCGAATAATAATTTCTTTTTGATGTTCCACATAATGATGGATCATTTCCTTCAGGTTGAGAATCTGTGGCTGGCCGTCCACTAACGCCAGCATAATGATACTGAAGGTGTCTTCCATCTGGGAATGCTTATAAAGTTTATTGAGAATCACATTGGCATTGGCATCTTTACGCAATTCGATGACAATACGCATGCCGGTACGATCACTTTCATCCCGAAGGTCCGTAATGCCTTCAATTTTTTTATCCCGAACCAGGTGGGCCATTTTTTCGATTAGTTTTGCTTTATTGACCTGATAAGGGAGTTCCGTCACAATAATATGCTGTCTTCCTTTATCCATTTGTTCAATGGTGGCTTTGGCCCTCACCTTTGCCCGACCACGACCGGTTCGATAGGCTTCCAGAACCCCTTCGCGGCCAATGATGGTGGCCCCCGTCGGAAAGTCAGGTCCCTGAACACAGATCATCAGTTCTTCCAGTTCTATCTCCGGATCTTCCATATACTGAATGGTTCCGTCAATAACTTCCCTTAAATTATGAGGAGGTATGGACGTAGCCATCCCAACAGCAATACCGTTGGAACCATTCACCAATAAGTTGGGAAACCGGCTGGGCAGCACCTTTGGTTCTTCCAGAGTTTCATCAAAGTTTAGGCTGTAATCCACGGTTTCTTTTTGTATATCCCGTAACATTTCTACAGCTATTTTTCCCAGCTTCGCTTCTGTATAACGCATAGCTGCCGGATTATCGCCATCCACGGATCCGAAGTTTCCATGGCCGTCCACCAGCGGGTATCGAATGGAGAAGTCCTGTGCCATTCGAACCATAGCAAAATAAACCGCCGAATCGCCGTGAGGATGATACTTACCAAGAACATCCCCGACGATACGGGCGGATTTTCTGTGCGGCTTTTCCGGAGCAAGACCCAGTTCGTTCATGGCATAAAGTATTCGCCGATGAACAGGTTTAAATCCGTCTCGAACATCCGGAAGTGCTCGACCGACGATCACGCTCATGGCATAATCGATATACGATTTTTTCATTTCATCCTCGATGCCTATCGGGAGAATTCTATCCATTTCCTGATCCATTTGTTGATTTCCCCCTCTTATACGTCAAGGTTGGTAACATATTTTGCATTATCTTCAATAAACTGTCGTCGTGGTTCCACTTTTTCACCCATCAGCGTGGAAAAAATCTCATCCGCCACGGCTGCTTCATCAATGCTGACCCTCAGCAAAGTACGGGTTCCCGGGTTCATGGTCGTATCCCACAGCTGTTCCGGATTCATTTCTCCCAGACCTTTGTAGCGCTGCAACCCAACCATTCCTTCTTTTTCCGGGCTCATTTCCTTAACGAGCTTTCTCATTTCTTCATCTGAATAGGCATAACGAAGATCTTTTCCTCTGCTTAACTTGTAAAGAGGCGGTTGAGCAATAAAAATATGACCGCTTTCAATCAGTGCTTTCATGTGCCTGAAAAAGAAGGTTAACAGCAACGTCCTGATATGCGCTCCGTCCACATCTGCATCTGTCATGATAATAATTTTATGGTAGCGGAGTTTTGCCAGATCAAATTCTTCTCCAATACCACAGCCAAAAGCCGTAATCATGGCACGTATTTCCGAAAAGTTAAGCATTCGGTCTAACCGGGCTTTTTCCACATTTAGTATTTTTCCCCGCAATGGTAGAATGGCCTGGGTTGCCCTATCTCTTCCCTGTTTTGCACTTCCGCCGGCACTATCGCCTTCGACAATATAAATTTCGCAAAGTGCAGGATCTCTTTCGGAGCAATCTGCCAGCTTTCCAGGTAATGCGGTATTTTCAAGTACTCCTTTTCGACGAGTCAGTTCCCTGGCTTTCTTGGCTGCTTCCCGGGCTCGTTGTGCTCGTAAGGATTTGTCCATAATAATCCTGGCATCTGCCGGGTTTTCTTCCAGAAAAGAATCCATATAATCGCCGGTAGTACCTTCCACAATTCCCTTTATTTCACTGTTTCCAAGTTTTGTTTTTGTTTGCCCTTCATACTGGGGGTCGATGAGTTTAACAGAAACAATGGCTGTCAGCCCTTCTCTAATATCTTCTCCCAGTAAATTGGCATCTTTTTCTTTCAAATAGCCGTTTCGCCGGGCATAATCATTGATCACCCGCGTCATGGCGCCTTTAAATCCACTGAGGTGGGTGCCGCCTTCCTGAGTGTTAATGTTATTGGCAAAGGAAAAAATGTTTTCCGTGTACGAGTCAGTGTACTGCATGGCAATTTCGACAATGGTACTCTCTTTTTCCTTTTCAAAATAGAGGATGCTTTCGTGCAGAGCTTCACGGCTTTTATTGATATGGCGTACAAATTCTTTTATCCCACCATCATATTTAAAAATACTCTTTTTTTCCTGCTCTATCCTTTTGTCTTCCAGACTTATTCGGATCCCTTTATTAAGAAAAGCCAGTTCTCTTAATCTGTTTTCCAGGGATTCATATTTAAAAATAACCTCGTCAAAAATTTCAGGGTCCGGTTGGAAGTACATACTGGTTCCTGTTTCTTCTGTCGTTCCCATCTGGTATATTTCCGAAATTGGAATGCCTCTCTGAAATTCCTGTACATAAAGGTATCCTTCTCTTTTTACCTCCACTTTCAAATACTCCGACAACGCATTCACAACAGAGATTCCAACACCATGGAGTCCACCGGAAACTTTATAGCCTTCGCCGCCAAATTTTCCGCCGGCGTGCAAAATTGTCATGACAGTTTCAAGCGTTGATTTTCCAGTTTGCGGATGGATCTCCACCGGTATTCCACGACCGTTATCTGAAACCTTAATGGCATTATCTTCACTGATGATTACTGTAACCTCTGTGCAATAACCAGCCAGGGCTTCATCAATGCTGTTATCCACCGCTTCATAAACCAGATGATGGAGTCCTCGGCTACTGGTGCTTCCTATATACATCCCCGGTCTTTTTCTTACTGGTTCCAATCCTTCCAAAACCTGAATTTGATCTGCATTATAGCTGGGTTGTTGATTTTCCATAATTTCCCTCACTTCTATTCCTTTTGGTTTAAGCCTTTTCCCTGAATAGGGGTTTGTCCCGGTATAGGGGATGAATGTTTCATTACCCTTTCTTTTAGCGTTGTTGGTGAAATGGAAGAAATAAGCACAATATGCTCTGACTTTCGGTTTTTTCCTTTTCTTTTTCTGCGATGATTTAAATGTCGTTGAAGAGAAGGCACCAGAATAACCAAAGATTTTATTGTTTCTTCACCATGATTTAAGTAGTTTCGCTGGGATTTTTCAGAGGTCTTCAGAAAAGATTGATACTTTCCGAGTTCATTCATTTTGCGGGCATCAAGAATGGTTATTATTTCCCTCTTTTTGACCAGTATATTATCCCCAATATGTAGGTACATGCCTAATTTGGATCAACTCCTCTTTGAATTGTCCTTAACTCCCCTCATTATATCGTTTTTGAGGGTTTTTGGAAAGGTAAAACCTCTTATCCTTCTTTTTTCTCTATTTTTCCGTCATGGATAGAAAATACAGATCCACAAGCGTATTGCTTAATAGGGTCTTCTAAGTGGGTTGTCGTTACAAAAGTCTGTATCGGTTTAAGATAACGAAATAAATATTCCTGACGCCTTTTATCCAACTCACTGGTCACATCATCCATCATTAGTACCGGATATTCTCCGGACTCCTGTTTCATCCATTCCAAAACTGCCAGTTTAAGCGATAGTACAAGAGTTCTTTTTTGACCCTGAGATCCATATTGCCTAACGTCCATGTCATTGATGCTAAAATGAACATCATCACGATGAGGTCCCTGATGAGTGGTTTTTTGATAAAGATCCATTTTCCTGGATTTTTTAAGTTCATTTATAAAATGACGTTGAAGTTCTCCTAAATCAAATTTAATCCAATCCTTCGGCAAAGCAATCCCAGGCTTATAATCCAACTTTATTTTTTCCTTATTATCTGTTATTTCTGTATGAATTGGATTGGCAAAAGCCAGTAAATCTTGTAAAAACCGGTGCCTTAATTGGATAACAGTGGCACCATGTCCAGATAGCTGATCATCCCATATGGCCAGCTGTTCTTCGGTGATCGTTGGACTTTTAAGCAGTTGATTTCGTTGTTTAATAACTTTTTGATATCGTTTCAGGCTATGGTAATATCGAGGGGATATCTGAATGATTTCACTGTCCATAAACTGCCTTCGTTCCTGAGGTCCATCTTTGACTACTTTTAAATCTTCCGGTGAAAAAAGAACGGCTTTCACCGTTCCCATGACATCACTGATTGTTGTTACGCTAAGGCCATTTTTTCGCACTCTTTTTTTCTGGTCTTCTGTCAGCAGTAATTCAAGCTTCTGTTCTCCATCCTGATTGCTTGTTTCCAGCTTAATATAGGCATGGTCCTGATTGTTTTTTATTAATTCTTTATCCTTTCTCGTTCGAAAGGATCGTAAGGCTGCACAAAAATGAAGAGCTTCCAGTAAATTTGTTTTTCCCTGGGCATTTTCACCTATGAAGACATTTAAGCCAGGTTCAAAACTAATTTCTATTTGCTCGTAGTTTCTATAATTCTTTAGTAATAGATTTTTAAGGATCAATCCTTTTTCACCTCTTTCAATAGGTGACCTTAATATGTGCCTGATCCATTTCAACTTCATCTCCGGGAACAATTTTTTTACCGCGCTGTGTCACCACTTCTCCATTCACTTTTACCAGACCTGCCTGAATAAATATCTTGGCCTGTCCACCGCTGTCCGCAACTTCTGCTGCTTTCAGCAATTGATCCAATTTAATAAACTCACCTTCAATTTTAAAGGAGATCATTTAAAAGGCTCCTTTCCTCTTTTCCATTAGACTTCTTCCGCTGCTGCCATCCGTACCGGCAGGATTAAGTGTAGGTATTGGTTTCCCTCTACTGGCTCAATTACTGCGGGACTCCGATGGTTAATTAACTTAATGTTTATTTCTTTATCTTCAATAACTCTTAATGCTTCCATTAGATAACGGGCATTAAAGGCGATCTCCATGTTTTCTCCTTGATGTTCCACCGGCAGTTTTTCAATCATCTGCCCCATCTGCGTCTGTGCTGTCATTACTAATTCTCCATTGTTAAGAACCCATTTCATTAAACTGCTTTTCCCTTCACTCACCAGGAGGGATGCACGATCCACACTACCGTATAAGGTATCCTTATTCAAGGTAATCTTTGTTTCATATTCCTGCGGAAGGATGTTTTTATATTCAATAAATGGCTTTTCAATCCTCCTGGAAATCATTTTTGTATTATCCATGGAAAAAACAACCTGCTTATCCGTGAAGGAAATTTGCATCGGTTCTGAGGTATCCGTTATGATTTGGTTTATTTCTGTCATTGCTTTCACAGGAATAGTAAAGGAAGCTTCTATTTCATTATGAATCAAACAGTTACGGTAAGCCAGTCGAAAACCATCAACACCGATTAATCGAAGCGTTTCAGCTTGCACCTCGACGCGAAGGCCTAATAGGGATGGCTTGGTTTCATCCTGAGAGGCACAAAAGACGGTTTGCTGAATCATTTCTTTAAAAAGATCCTGAGGCACTTTAAAAGCATTTTCCGCCATTACGATGGGTAGTTCCGGAAATTCTTCTTTATCCAGCAAATGAAGCGTAAAGGAAATATGATCGCAGGAAATAATTAACTGATGAGAATCGTCCATCACAAAGGTAATGGGTCTTGAAGGCAGTTTTCGGATAATTCCGGATAAAAGTTTGGCATCTGCCACAAAATTACCTTCTTCTTCTACTTGCGCTGTTGTGAAATGCTCTATCCCTATTTCCAAATCGGTAGAAACCAGTTTTAGATAGTTTTCAGATGCTTCAACAAGAATTCCTTTAAGAACTGGAAGGGTTGTTTTTGTTGAAACTCCTTTTTGAACCGTTGTCAGGCTTTTGATCAATTCTTTTTGTTCGATGGTGAAACGCATTGTGGATAACCTCCTTTTGATTGATGGGACAGGAATAGAAACCAACATAAAAGTAAAAGTTAACAGTCATAGTAATAGGCCCTGTTAATTTGTTGAAAGAAGTCTTGGAAGCTTGTATTTTCAATAAACAGCGCTGTGAAGAACTCTGTGGGTAAAATGTTTTTTTGTCCACATTTACCACAGGGAAATGCAAAAAAGAAATGGATAAAAAATTATCCACAATTTATCCACAGGCACTCCACAATCTTTTAACAGGAGGGGGGGATTATTTAATCTCCACCACGGATTTCCTTCATCATCTTTTCGATTCGATATTTTAGGCTGTCGTCATTCTCCATTTCACCGACAATTTTATCATGAGCATGCATCACCGTGGTATGATCCCGATTTCCAAATTCGATTCCGATTTTTGGAAGTGAAAGGTCTGTTAATTCCCTGGTCAGGAACATGGCTATTTGCCTTGGAAAGGCAATGGAACGGGTTCTTTTGCTGGAATTAAGATCTTCCGTTCTGACGCTGTATTGATTCGAGACGTATTCTTTAATGAAAGAAGCATTAATTTGTCGGGATTGAGTGGTGAAAACTTCATTAATGATTTGGCTGGCCGTATCAATGTTTAATTCATTATTATGAAGCTTGCAGTGAATGACAACTCTATTTAAAGCGCCTTCCAGCTCTCTGATGTTGGATTGAATTTTTTTCGCAATAAAAAGGAGTATATCATCTGACACATTTAATTGTTCCAGGTGTGCCTTTTTTCGGAGAATGGCAATTCTTGTTTCATAATCTGGTGGCTGAATATCGGCGATTAAACCCCATTCAAATCGGCTTCGCAGACGTTCTTCCAGGGTAGGTATTTCTTTCGGAGGACGGTCACTGGAAATAATAATCTGCTTATTGTATTGATGTAATGCATTAAATGTATGGAAAAATTCTTCCTGGGTTCTTTCTTTATTGGCAATAAATTGAATATCATCAATTAAAAGAACATCCACATTCCGGTATTTATTTCGAAATTCAATATTTTTATCATCCCGGATGGAGTTAATTAGTTCATTGGTGAAAGTTTCAGAGGATGAATAATAAATTTTCATATCGCGATTGTTTTGCAATATGTAATGACCAATGGCATGCATCAGATGTGTTTTACCAAGTCCAACGCCCCCATAAATAAAGAGAGGATTATAGGCTTTGGCCGGTGCCTCGGAAACTGCAACAGAGGCAGCATGAGCAAAACGATTGCTGTTGCCTACCACAAATGTATCAAATAGATATTTTGGATTAAGGTTGTTGCTAGAGATTTGATTTTGAAAATTAGATTCAGCGCTTTTATTTGTCTCACGTGTCTCCTTTACTTCTGTCACTATTGAAGCTTCAGCAGTTTTTTCTTCTTCAGGCAACTGAAAAACCACGTCATAAGAACAGGAAGTGACTTCTTTAATGGCATTTTTTATGAGAATAAGGTACCGGTCACTTAAAATGTTTTTAATGAACTGATTTGGAGCCTTAAAGATAATTTGATTTGTGTCGCTTCGCACCTGCAAAGGTTCTATTACCTTAATCCAGGTATTAAAACTAACACCGGTCATTTCCTGTTCAATGACATCAAGGGTTTCGTTCCATATTTGTGATAACTGCTGATCCATACTGCAAACCTCCTGTAGCCTTCAATCATAAAGAAAGGTAATTCTATGAGAAGGGCTTTGTTATTTCTTTGTTTTATTGACTCTTTTTTTGTGAATATAATTGTGGATGAATCCCAAAAGGCTGTTGATGATTCCTATTATATAAAGAGAATCGATTAATGGCAAATGAGGGTTTATCCACAAAACACATTTTCTAAACCTTCTCTAAGCGATGGCATTTATAGGAAGGACAGGCGAATTACCCACAACTTTATCCACAACCTGTGGATAACTATGAATTAGAAATCAAAATCCATTGTAAGTCTTAAAGATCGATAAATCAAGGGTTTAATCGTGAATGATGCATGAAACAGCTTTTTTTAAAAATTATTTATCCACATCAGGACGGCAAAAATTTTTTTCCACATTTTTTAATCATACGTTTTCCACAGATTTTCTTTTCTTGACACTATCAGGGGATATCGTTATAATCTATGTGTGCTATTGTCTGATTCTTAGAGAATTCTGATGAATCACAATAGAAGCATTCGCCGCGATCCATATATAAAGGAGGTGCAATTTCGGTGAAAAGAACTTATCAGCCTAAAAAGAGGCAAAGAAGTAAAGAGCATGGTTTTAGGAAAAGAATGAGAACAAAAAGTGGAAGAAATATATTGCGTAAAAGAAGACTAAGAGGCAGAAAAGTCTTAACTGCATAAGGCCGCTGTAGGTGGCCTTTTTCTGTCTGATGGAAATATGATCAGACGAATACGGGAGGAGAAGAAGATGAAACCCATCCCGACCATTAAAAAAAACAAAGAATTCAGGATTATTTATCAAAGAGGGAAATCGGTGGCGAATCGAAATCTGGTCCTCTATTATCGTAAGAATCAGCTTACTTATTCAAGAATTGGTATAACAGTATCCAAAAAAGTCGGAAAAAGTGTGGTACGGAACAAAGTAAAAAGACGGCTCAAAGAAATATTACGGGATAAGGGTGACCAGCTGCCCATGGGTTATGATTTGGTATGGATAGCTCGTATCAGCTGTAGTGACGCAGACTATCACACGCTGCAAAAAGCCGTCGCACATTTAATGAACAAAACGTTCTTTTCGAAAAGAAGATCCGGACAAAAGTGACAGGTAAAGGATCTGAAGAATAGAATGAATTATGTACGGAATGATTGAAAATAGTAAAAGAGTATAAGCTGAACTGGTGGAAGCAGGTGGCTGATAGATGGGTTTAAAGAAAGTTATCATCTTCCTTATAAGAGGGTATCAACGTTTTATCTCTCCATTAAAAGAAAAAACATGCCGGTTTTATCCTACCTGCTCTCAGTACAGTTTGGAAGCTTATGAAAAGCATGGTCTATTGAAAGGAACCTGGCTGACTATTCGTCGAATTGCGCGATGTCATCCTTTTCATCCAGGAGGCATAGACCGGGTACCAAACCGGGTACCAAAGAAAAAATAAAAATCCTCGGTTGAAGTATATTATGTAATGGAGGTTATGATTTTGAGATTTTTTGCTGAACCGTTAAGTCAGCTGTTACACCTGGTTTATGGCTACGCAGGTGATTATGGTGTTTCCATCGTTATTTTTACTATTTTAGTTAAATTAGTGATGATTCCCCTGACTGTAAAACAGACTAAGTCCATGAAAAAAATGCAGGAAATTCAGCCTAAAATAAAAGAGTTACAAAAAAAGTATAAAAATGATAAAGAGAAAATGAATGCGAAAGTAATGGAACTTTACAAGGAGCACAATGTTAACCCAGCCGGCGGTTGTCTGCCTCTTCTGGTTCAATTCCCAATTATTATTGGATTGTTTACGGTTTTAAGAATGCCGGAAGAGTACGGATTCACTCAGGAAATGGTACAGCAGGGTTTTTTATGGATTGAAGATATTTCAGCAACACCGGATATCGTATTTAGTGCCTTTACGGCTTCCATGATTCCTGAAATGATTATGCCCCTGTTAGCAGGTGCAACCACCTACTTATCCAGTAAAACCATGCAAGTTACCAGCAAAGGTGGCGGCAATCCGCAACAGGAATCCATGCAAAAGATGATGCTCTATTTCTTTCCCTTGATGCTGATTTACATGTCGATGCAATTTCCAAACGGATTGATCTTATACTGGGTTGTGAGCAATTTGTTCCAAACTGGACAGCAACTGATTATAAATCGACCCACCCCCTTATCTTCTGGTAAAGGAAGTGAAACCCAATGATTAAAAAAGTACAGGCAACAGGCAAAACCATTGACGAAGCTGTGGAAAATGGTCTTAAAGAGATGGGATGTACCCGTGATGATGTTGAGGTAAAAATTTTAGAAGTTCCTTATAAGGGGTTTCTTGGACTCTTCGGGAGCAAAGATGCACAAGTGGAATTGGAGTTGAAGGATCAGACAGAAGAAGCAACTCGACAATTTCTTGAATCTTTATTCAAGGCAATGAACCTTGAGGTAGTTATTGATATTGAATATGATAAAGACCGGATGGAAATTGAACTAAGCGGTCCAAACATGGGTGTCATTATCGGAAAAAGAGGACAGACCCTTGATTCCATTCAGTATCTAACCAGCTTGGTAGCGAATAAGAACCGGGATAAATATGTGAAAGTGTTTATGGACACCGAAAAGTACCGTCAAAAGAGAGAAGAAACACTTGTTCGATTAGCTGGAAAAATGGCTAAAAATGTAAAGGCAACACGCAGAACCATGGTGCTGGAACCGATGAATCCGTATGAGAGAAGAATTATTCATGCAGCTCTACAGAGCGATCCGAAAGTTCAGACCTACAGTGAAGGGGAAGAACCTTACCGAAAAGTTGCTATTGCACTCAAAAAGTAGAAAGAAAAAGAAAACCCGGTGAAAACCGGGTTTTTGTTAAATAGGAAGGAGGGTTCGTCTATGGAAGATACCATAGCGGCCATTTCTACAGCTCCTGGTGAGTCGGGAATAGGAATTATTAGGATCAGTGGATCGGAATCGCTGGAAAAGGCTCTTATGCTTTATCGTAACAAGGAAAACCAATCGGTTTCTTCCCTTGAAAACCGGAAGTTAACCTATGGGAAAATCTTTGATTCTGAAGCGACCGCTGTTATTGACGAAGTGCTTATTTGTTACATGAAAGCTCCTCATACCTATACCACAGAAGATGTGGTGGAGATCCAATGCCATGGTGGGTTTGTATCTGTCAGGCGAATTATGCAGCAATTACTTGCCTTGGGTGTAAGAGCGGCGGAGCCAGGCGAATTTACAAAAAGGGCTTTCTTAAATGGAAGGCTTGATTTATCCCAGGCAGAAGCTGTGATGGATTTAATAAGTTCCAAAACGGAATTAAGTCATGGAGCTGCCTTAGGTCAGTTGGAAGGCTACCTTTCCAGAGAGGTTAAAACAATGCGAAATAAATTGATGGATTTGATGGCCGCGATGGAAGTATCTATTGATTTTTCTGAGGAAGAAGATATTGATGAGGTAACTTACCATGGGGTGGAAGAAAAAACACATCTTATTATTGGCAAAATCCAGAAGCTAATAGATTCTGCTAAAACAGGCAAAATACTTCGGGAAGGGTTAAAAACAATTATTGTAGGGAAACCGAATGTCGGAAAATCTTCTTTGATGAATGCACTCTTAAAAGAGACGAGAGCCATTGTGACGGATATACCAGGTACCACCAGAGATGTCATTGAAGAACAGCTGAACCTGAGAGGGATACCCTTAGTGTTGATGGATACAGCAGGAATTCGGGATACAGAGGATTTAGTGGAAAGAATAGGGGTGGATCGGGCAAAACAATTATTTGAAAAAGCCGATTTGGTGATGATGATGTTAGATGCCTCCACCCCTGTGACCAAAGATGATTTGGATATCATGCAGATGATTCAAAAACGAAAAGCCCTGATCATTATTAACAAGGCAGATTTGCCGACAGCGTTAAGCCAGGAAGATCTTCCGGACTGGATCGAGGACCATCAGATTCTAAAAATTTCCCTTTTGGAAGAAGAAGGACTTGATCAACTGGAAGAAGCCTTGGAAAATTTGATTTTTGACGGGGAAAAGAAAGACAGAGAAAAGCAAATGGTGACGCATATTCGCCATCAACAGGCATTGGAAAATGCGCTCATTGCTTTGGAAGAAGGCATAAAAGCGCTAAAGAACCGAATGCCTTTAGACTTTGTTCAGGTGGACTATCAGGAGGCGATGGAACAGTTAGGCATTATCATTGGACAAAGCGTGAAAGAAGATTTAATAGATCATATTTTTTCAAATTTTTGTATTGGGAAATGATAAAATCAGCTGAAAGTTGAACGTTGAAAGTTGAAAAAGTGCAGAAAAGCAGGTTCCAGAAGTGCAAGTGACAGGTGAAAAGAGAACAGGTTATAGGGTGTATCCCCTCTCCCCTGGCGGGAGAGA
>SLLE01000116.1 GCA_007134225.1 Tindallia sp. | reverse complement strand
TGCAGCGAATCGGCGATTTCATCCTGACGGTATACGGAAACTCCATGACAGCTGAACTGACACCCGAAATCAAGGAAATGGAACCAGCCGTTGATGCCATTATCCGAAATTGCTATAATGGTTCCTATGAAACAGTGGAGGATATCCAAAAAGATTTTAATCCGGTATATTTTCGTTCCCGGATGAGGCAGGATGAGGCAAGACCCTTCGTTGCCACAACATCCTCCGATAGCCAAACACCCCTTAGAATGCCGGATCATCCGGATGCTCCGAGGCGTTCTTTTCTTTACACTCGCGAAAAGAAGGAAGGTCGCAAATCGAAAAAAGCGAAGAAAGTACAGCGACTGGCTGTTTCTTTGGCCCTTATTATTGTCGTTTTTTTCGCAGGTGTTTTTGGAATTAGTAGACTTTTAACCGGAGGCCCCGCCGATTCAGACCGAATTGCCGAGAATGACATACCTTATGACGAAAACGGTGAGGAAAACAACGACCTGGATGATCTTGAGGAAGGATGGACAGAAGATCCTGAGGACGAATCCCTTGACCCGGACGAAATGCCCGCGGAGTTTCCAGAAGATCCTGTGGCAGAAATGCCTGGCGAAGAAGCACCGACAGCAGATGATCCTCCGGCACAGTATACGGTTCAGTCCGGCGACACCCTCTACAGCATCAGCCAGGAGATGTACGGCGATGGCAATCGTTACCCGGAAATTATGGAAGCCAATAACATCACCGACCCCACCGCCTTAAGCGTCGGACAGGTCCTTCAAATACCATAGAAGAGACGATCCGCGTCTCTTCTAACCCATAAAAAAACCGCCGATTATTCGGCGGTTTTTTTATGTTTTATTCAAGCAGCTCCAATGCCTTTTCCACCACATTGTCTACCGTCAATCCAAACTTTTCAAATAGTGCGTTCCCCGGTGCCGAGGCTCCAAAATGATCCAACCCAATGGTTTTGCCATCCAGCCCAACATACTTATACCATCCCAGTGTTGAACCAGCTTCCACTGCCAAACGTTTTCGCAGTGTTGGCGGCATTATACTTTCCCTGTATTCCTGTGGCTGTTTTTCAAACAGTTCCCAGGAAGGCATGCTGATCACTCGTGGCCGGTATCCTTTTTCCCTTAGTTTTGCTGCAGCTCCTGCAATCAGTTCCACTTCAGAACCGGTAGCCATCAGCAGCACGTCCGGCTCTCCGTTTTCAGCATCCTCCAAGACATAGGCTCCCTTCAGTGCTTCTTCCCCGGTATTTTCGTACAGCGGCAGTTTTTGCCTTGTCAGCACAAGCGATACCGGGGTTTCACGACTTGTCAGCGCCAGTTTCCAGCCCATAGCAGTTTCTTTACCGTCTGCCGGACGAAAGACAATCATGTTAGGGACACTTCTCAGAGCCATCAGATGCTCAATGGGCTGATGCGTCGGTCCGTCTTCGCCCAGACCAATACTATCATGGGTTAATACATAGGTGAGGGGTTGCTTCATCAGGGATGAAAGACGCATGGATGCTTTCATATAATCCGTGAACACAAAAAAAGTTGCCACATAAGGAACGAGTCCTCCATGAAGAGACATGCCGTTTCCGATAGCCGCCATGGCGTGCTCGCGAACTCCAAACCGCAAATTGGATCCCTGATCGTTTTCCGGTTGAAAATCTTCCCGCTCTTTCATCAGCGTCTTAGTGGAAGGAGCCAGATCAGCCGATCCGCCAATTAAATTCGGAATCACTTTTGCCAATCGGTTAATTATTTCTCCGGAAGCATTACGGGTGGCATCCGCTTTATCATACGTCCAGATGCTATCTTGATCCAGCGCTTCCATCACACCAGCATTTCCATACCACTGTTGCCACTCTTTTGCCATTTCAGGATATTTTTTGAAGTACTCTGCAAGCATCATTTCCCAGGCTGCTTCGTTTTTCTGACCTCTTGTTTCAGCTGCTTTCCTGACCTGCTCCATTTCCTTTGGTATCACAAAGGGTTCTTCCTTCCAGTTCAGGAAACTTTTCGCTTCTGCCAGATTTTCTGCTCCAAGAGGTTCCCCGTGAGCAGAGGCAGTTCCCTGTTTTGCCGGTGCTCCATATCCAATTTCTGTTACCACTTCGATGAGTGTCGGATGATCTCGATCCTTTTTTGCTTCTTTCAGCGCCTCATGGATGGACTCAATTTCGTTACCGTTCTTCACCTGCAGTACTTGCCAACCATAAGCCTCATATCTTTTTTTCACATTTTCGCGGAAAGCAAGGGAAGTCCTTCCTTCGATGGAAATTTCATTGGAATCATAAAGAACAATTAACTTTCCAAGGCCCAGTGTTCCCGCCAGAGATGAGGCCTCCGAAGAAATACCCTCCATCATGCAGCCATCTCCAACCAGCGTATACGTATAATGATCCACTACCGGGTAGTTTTCTTTGTTGAACTGCGCTGCAAGCCTTGCTTCAGCCATGGCCATCCCAACAGCATTGGCAATCCCCTGGCCCAGGGGCCCAGTAGTGGTTTCCACTCCGGTGGTGTGCCCATACTCCGGATGACCAGGCGTTTGGCTGTCCCATTGGCGAAACTGTTTTATTTCTTCCATATTCAAATCATATCCAAACAGATGCAACAATGAATAGAGCAACATACTTCCGTGACCGGCAGAAAGAATAAATCGATCTCTGTTTTTCCAAGCCGGATTTTTGGGATTATGATTCATCACCCGGCTCCAAAGTGTGTATGCCATCGGTGCGGCTCCCATCGGCAGACCAGGATGTCCGGATTTTGCTTTTTCAACGGCTTCAGCAGACAGTATTCTGATCGAATTGACTGCCAGCTGATCCAGAATCTTTTCCATTTAAAAATGCCTCCTCTGTTATCATGCTTCTATGATCATTACACTTGCTAATTGTACCATGTTTCGACAGATCAGAAAAGCAGGTGTGCCAGATCCTTTATGTCCGGAATTCCCGCCAATCCTTCTGCATTGGTAATTGCATTCAATACCGCTTCTTCTATCGTTTTTGCTGCCATGATGCCAATCAAACTGACATCTGCTGCCACATCACCGGCTGATAAAGCAAATATAGTATCGCCATCCATCATGGTATGGCATGGCCTGATCACACGGGCCAGTCCATCCTGGGCCATGGATGCAACCTTAGTCGCTTGTGCTTTGTCCATTTTTGAATTGGTCATCACAACTCCAAGACTGGTATTTCCGCTGAAGGATACTTTCTTATCCGTACCGTCTGCTATCATTGTTTCTTCTGTTCCCGCAAATGCTTTTCCATCAACGGTACGCAAACCGGCCACTATTTTCCCTGTAACAGGATCAACCACGTCCCCCAGCGCATTAACCGCTACCAATGCATGAACCTTTAATTTTCCAGCTTTCAGAGTAGAAAACCCGACTCCGCCTTTCATAGCCTGTTCGTACCCTTTGAGTTTTCCAATAGTGGCTCCTGTTCCCGCACCCACACTGCCAACTTTCAAACTAGAAGTTTTCGCATTTAAACAGGCCTGGTAGCCCATGGCTGCATCCGGTCTCCGGTAAGGATTCCCTATAGAAAGATCAAAAAGGACGGCACTGCTGACGATGGGCACTTTGGCTACCTGCACATCAAAACCATAGCCTCTCTCTTCCAGATACTGCATGACACCTCCGGCGGCGTCCAAACCATAAGCACTGCCACCGGCAAGCATGATCCCGTGTACTTGTTCCACCAGGCTGACTGGATTTAACAAGTCGGTTTCACGGGTACCTGGTGCACCGCCCCGCACATCCACACCGGCGGTTGCACCTTCAGGACAAAGGACTACGGTGCATCCGGTAGCGGCTTCTATATCCTGCGAGTGGCCAATACGAAACCCGTTTATTCCATTCATAAAAATATGTTTCATCTAAATCACTCTTTCACTCGATCTCGTGATACAATAATATCTTAGAAAATCGTCTTATGTGATTCATTCTATCCAATGGAGGGGTTATTATTGAAAATCATTCATCAGCTGAAGGAAATGCAACGTGACACAGCCCTACATCGCTCTGAAGGAAAATCAGTGGGATTGATTCCCACTATGGGGGCGCTGCACGAGGGTCATCTTTCATTAATTCGAGCCGCCCGACAAGAGAACGACCGGGTAGTCGTCAGTATTTTTGTCAATCCTACTCAATTTGGTGCCAACGAAGACTTTGATCTGTATCCGAGAAATCTTGTAACCGATGCAAAGCTGGCAGAAGAGTCCGGCGCCGATGTAATCTTTAATCCCAGTGCAAAAGATATGTATCCGTCCGATCTCTGCACCAGCATAACCATGGGATCTATCGCCGAAGGCCTGTGTGGTCGCTACCGGCCCGGCCATTTTGACGGGGTGGCCATTGTCGTAAACAAGCTGTTTAACCTTGTCAACCCACACCGGGCTTATTTTGGCCAGAAAGATGCGCAACAGGTACAGGTGATTCGAAAAATGGCAGAAGATCTCAATATGGGAGTGGAAATTGTTGCCTGCCCCATCATCCGGGAAGCAGATGGTCTTGCCATGAGCTCCCGTAATGTTTATTTAAAGCCGGAAGAAAGAATTTCAGCCCGACTGCTGAGTCAGGCATTAAGAGAGGGGCAAGAGTGGGTTAAGAAGGATCTGCAGGATCCGGAAGTGCTTCGCGAGAAACTTCGCCAGATCCTGGAATCCGACCCTGCGATCCAGGTTCAGTACATCGAAATTGTACATCCTGAATCTTTGCATCCTTTAAAAAACCTAGAAAAACCAATCTTGATCGCACTGGCAGTTTTTATCGGCAGTACTCGCCTCATAGACAATATCATTATTACTTAACAATATCATGCGGCTTTGACTTATCGAAGCCCTATATCCTTACGATAGGTTTTTCCCTGAAACTGAATCCGGTCAACTGCCGCATAAGCTTTGCTCCGGGCTTCCTCCACATCTTTTCCCATGGCAGTGATCCCCAGCACCCTGCCGCCTGCCGTCACCAATTCATCCTTTTTATACTCGGTTCCGGCATGAAAAATCATAACGTCCTCCGGAATCTCATCCAAACCATGGATTGGGATTCCTTTTTCGTAGGAACCCGGATAACCGCCTGAAGCCAGCACAACGCAAACCACCGTTTCGTCACGCCATTCCAGCTTTAATTTACCCAGGTTTCGATTCAGCATATGAGTGAATACCTGACACAAGTCGCTTTTCATGCGCGGCAACACTACCTGCGTTTCCGGGTCTCCAAATCGCACATTATATTCCAGTACCTTTGCCCCGTCTTTAGTGATCATCAAGCCAATGAAAAGAATCCCTCTGAAATCCATCTTTTCTTCCTGAATTCCTTTTAATGTCGGTTGGAGAATTTTTCGTTCCACTTCTTTGGCCATGGATTCCGTATAAACCCGATTGGGCGAGTAAGTTCCCATTCCACCGGTGTTTGGCCCGGTATCGTTATCCCCTATCTGTTTGTGATCCTGGGAGCTTACCATTGGTAAGATCGTCTCCCCGTCTACAAAGCAAAGCACGGAGGTTTCAATTCCTTCTAAAAACTCCTCTATTACCAAATGATTCCCGGCATCTCCGAAAACGTTTTTTTCCAGAATATCTTCAATCGCCCCAAAAGCTTCCGCCTCTTTCTGGCAAATCAGCACCCCTTTTCCTGCCGCCAGCCCGTCTGCCTTAATAACCACCGGATACGAAAAGCCCTTTAATTTCTTTTTTGCTTCCACCGGATCATAAGCCACCTCGTATCTGCCGGTAGGTATCTGGTACTTTTTCATAAACGCTTTGGCGAAGGATTTGCTTCCTTCTAAGCGAGCACCGGCTTGATCCGGGCCGACAATTTGAAGGCCTTCTTCCCGAAATTGATCCACAATACCGGCCACCAAGGGTACTTCCGGTCCAACAATGGTTAAATCAATTTGTTTATCCAGTGCAAATTCCTTAAGCTTTTCTATTTGATCCGGTTGAATATGAACACATTCTGCCAGTTTACCAACACCCGGATTTCCCGGAGCACAGTAAATGCGTCCGACTGCCGAACACTGTTTCAGTTTCCAAACCAATGTATGCTCTCTTCCGCCGCTGCCGATTACAAGTATCTTCATCCTCATCAACTCCTAATGTTTGAAGTGTCTCATCCCAGTAAAGGTCATTGCCATGCCGGTTTTGTTGCAGGCATCAATGGAGTCTTGATCCTTATTGGAACCTCCCGGCTGGATAATCGCCGTAACACCTGCTGCGTGCGCTTCTTCCACACAGTCCGGAAAAGGAAAAAAGGCGTCCGAAGCCATGACTGCTCCTTCGAGGTTATGACTCGTATTTTGGATGGCATTCTGCAACGCCCATATCCGGCTGGTCTGTCCCGGCCCCACTGCCAGGGTTTGCTGGTCTTTCACAATCACGATAGCATTGGATTTCACGTGTTTTACAATTTTCCAGGCAAAGGCCAAATCTCGCTTCTCTTCTTCCGTCGGCTGTCGCTCTGTTTTGGCTTCCAGCGTATTCAACAGCGCTTCATCTGCCTCCTGAAGAAGCAACCCACCGGATACTCGTTTCAAATCCATAGCCTGCATCTGCACCTGATCTATTTCCGGTATTTCCAAAAGACGAACGTTTGGCTTTTTAGCCAATACTTCCAATGCCTTTTCCGTAAAGGAAGGCGCTATTATAACTTCCAAAAATATTTCTGCCATTTTTACAGCCGCTTCTTCCGTTAACGATCGGTTAACAGCGACGATCCCTCCAAAAATCGACAATGGATCGGATTGGAAAGCTTTTCGATAGGCTTCCTCAATGGTATCTGCCGATGCAACACCGCAGGGGTTTGTATGCTTTACCGCCACCGCCGTGGGTGCTTCAAATTCCTGCAGTAAGCTCAGGGTTTCGGCCGCATCATTAATATTGTTAAAGGACAGCTCTTTTCCTTGCAACTGTTTCGCTGCCGGTAACGTTCCCTTTGCCGCATCCACCTCCCGGTAAAAAGCGGCCTGCTGATGCGGATTTTCTCCATACCTTAGATCCTGTACTTTTTCAAAGGTCAGTGTCTTGGTATTCGTAAATTTCTCCTCCTGCTCCTTAGACAGGTAGGATGCAATCAATGTGTCATAATGGCTGGTCAACTGAAATGCTTTTGCTGCCAGTTTTTTCCGGGTGGTCAAGTTGGTATTGCCCGTTGCTTTTATTTCTTCCAGTACTGTTCCGTAATCCTCTGGATCCACCACCACTGTGACATCCTCGTGGTTCTTAGCCGCAGAACGGAGCATCGCCGGTCCGCCAATATCAATTTGTTCCACTACATCCTGAAAAGATGCCTCTTTCTTTAGCATGGTTTCCTTAAAAGGGTATAAGTTGATAATCACCAGGTCGATGGTGTCAATAGCCTCTTCTTTCAGAGTTTTCATATGCTCCGGCAGGGATCGTCTTGCCAGTAGACCGCCATGTATGGCTGGGTGCAACGTTTTAACACGCCCGTCCAGACACTCTGGAAAGCCAGTGATTTCCGATACCTCACTCACGGGAACGCCGTTATCTGCCAGCATTTTTGCCGTTCCGCCAGTGGAAATGATTTCAATCCCCTGTTGATGCAACTTTTGTCCCAGTTCTTTAATGCCTTTTTTATCTGAAATACTGATCAGTGCCCTTTTTATCATATTTCATCCCCTCTTCCTGAATTATGACTCGGCCATCTTTGACCGTCAATTGTTTGTTGACAAAAAGGTGTACTGCTTCTGGCAGTAGTTGGTGCTCCACTTTCAATACCTTTTCAGCAATTGTTTCCAAAGTCTCTGTTCCTGTTAAGGCAACAGCCTCTTGTAGAATAATAGGTCCTTCGTCCATCCCTTCATTGACAAAATGGACCGTTGCGCCCGTCAGCTTCACACCGCGCCTTTGCACTGCCTGATGTACTTTCTTCCCATAATAACCCGGGCCGGAAAAGGCGGGAATGAGGGATGGATGCACATTGATCATCCGGTTTTGGTAGGCTCTTACCACAGATTCCGGCACTTTTTTGACAAATCCGGCCAGTACTACCAGCTCAATGGCTTCTTCTTTGAGCCATTGCAGCATGGCATCTTCCATTGTCTCTTCCAGCTGTCCGGCTTCAGAAAGACATTTCACTTTGATGCCTCGCGCTTCTGCCCTCTTGATTCCATAAGCATTTTTCCGACTGGAAATCACAAGACAAATATCGATGTTAAGTTCCTTCCTGTCGGCTGCATCCATTAAGGCCTGCATATTGGTACCGCCGCCGGAGATTAACACCGCTATTTTAACGGGCTGCATAATGTCACCTGACCATTTCCTTCTGTCACTTCTCCGATATTCCAAGCCTTTTGTCCATTTTTAGACAGAGTTTCCAATGCGTCTTTTACATCCTCCGGCGCTACAATCACCATCATGCCGATGCCCATGTTAAAGGTGCCAAAAAGAACATCCTCCTCCAGCGGTCCTTTTTCCTTTAACAGATCAAAAATTGGCGGGATCTCCCAGCTTTCACGCTGAAGGTTGGCAGCCGTTCCTTCCGGCAAGGTTCGAGGGAGATTTTCATAAAATCCACCTCCGGTAATATGTGCCAGTCCTTTGATGGTCATCTTTTCCATCATCGCCATAACCGGTTTGACATAGAGAGCCGTTGGAGTCAATAGTTCTTCTCCCAGGGTTTTACCCCGATCCCCAAAAGCATCCGCCAGGTTCATCCGCTCTTTTTCCAGCAGAATTTTCCGAACCAGTGAAAAACCGTTGCTGTGAAGACCTGAGGAAGCCAAGCCAAGAATCACATCGCCTGCTTGTATGGAATTCCCGGTAATCATTTTTTTACGATCCACCATTCCCACAGCAAATCCGGCCAAATCATATTCACCTTCACTGTAAAATCCAGGCATTTCAGCGGTTTCACCGCCAACAAGTGCGCAACCAGAAGCCTGACACGCCTCAGCAATCCCCGCGACAATTCCGGCCGCTTTTTCGGCCTTTAATTTTCCCGTAGCCAGGTAGTCCAAAAAAAACAAAGGTTTCGCTCCATGGCATAAAATATCGTTGACGCACATAGCCACACAATCCTGCCCGATGGTATCGTGCCGATCCAGCAGAAAGGCTAGCTTGAGCTTTGTTCCAACACCATCGGTTCCAGACACCAACACCGGTTGTTCAATGTTTGTCAAGTCTGGCTGAACCATTGCGCCAAAGCTTCCAAGGCCTTGGAGCACCTCTGGTGTCATGGTTTTTTGAACAGCTTTTTTCATCAGTTCGACACTGCGCTGTCCTTCCTGCACATCAACGCCAGCGGATTCATAGGTGATTTTTCCCATCAGGAGCCCTCCTCTTCCAATCGCTGAAATACCCGATGTCCATTCTGCTTTTGCGCTTTTTCCGGCAGGTCCATTGGGTAGTCGCCGTCAAAGCAGGCTAAACAAAACTGATTTTTGGGCCTTCCCACTCCCTTTACCAGCCCTTCCGGACTGAGGTAGTATAGACTGTCTGCACCAATGATTTTTCGAATCTGTTCCACGGTTTTAACGGCACCGATTAGCTGATTTCGGTCCGGCGTATCAATTCCGAAATAACAACTGTAGGCCACCGGCGGTGAGCTGACTCGGACATGCACTTCTTTTGCACCGGCCTGTTTCAGCGTTTCAACAATTCGTTTACTGGTAGTACCCCGCACAATGGAATCATCGATGAGAATCAATCGCTTTCCTTCGATATTAGCAGCCATGGGAGACAGCTTCAGCTTAACCGCCAGTTCACGTATCGCCTGGGTTGGTTGAATAAAGGTTCTGCCAATATATCGATTCTTAATCAGACCTTCGCCGTAGGGGATCCCGGATTCTTCTGCGTAGCCAAGGGCCACCGGTACGGATGAATCCGGAACGGCCATCACCATATCCGCATCAACCGGGCTCTCCCTGAAAAGAATACGTCCTGAGTTTTTTCGCGCATGATAAACATTAATGCCATCAATGACACTGTCTGGTCTGGCAAAGTAGATGTATTCAAAAATACAACCGGCTCTTTTCGCCGATGACTGGAAAAACTCAGATTCTATTCCCTCCGGCGTGATCGTTACCATTTCCCCCGGCTCCACGTCTCTTACCATTTCAGCTCCCATGACGTCGAAGGCACTGCTCTCCGATGCCAGTACATAGCCTTTTTCTGTCTTGCCGATGCAAAGAGGCCTTAATCCCAGCGGATCCCGAACGCCAATCAGACATTCTTCGTTCATCATGACCAAGGCATACGCGCCCTTGATCAGTTCCATGGAACGACGAATGGCGCCATGAATGCCCTCGTTGCTATAGCGGGCGATCAAATTCACAATCACTTCTGAATCAATGGTGGTTTGAAACACAACGCCCGAGTCCTCCAGTCGGTCTCTTAGCAGTTTGGCGTTCACCAGATTTCCATTATGAGCCAACGCTATGGTGCCTCCACGATAACGAACCACCAGTGGTTGTGCATTTTCCACATCAGATTCTCCAGAGGTGGAATATCGAACATGGCCTATTCCAATCTTTCCTGTGAGTTTCTCCAGTTCACTTTCACCAAAAACCTCGGATACCAGACCCATTTCTTTATGCCACCTGGCTTTTTCGCCATCATTGACGGCAATACCGGCACTTTCCTGCCCTCTGTGCTGTAGTGCATAGAGACCATAATACAGCAACTCTGATGTATGATCATCTTCATGCTGAATCAGTCCGACAACGCCACACTCTTCTTTAAGCTCATCCCACAACAATTCCTTTGACACAGTCAACCCTCCATTTTAGACGCTTAGCGCCTTTTTAACCCTTTTCAACACTTCCTGATAATGCTCCGCCACCTGACCTAAATCTTTTCGAAATCGATCCTTGTCCATTACTTCGCCCGTTTCCACATCCCACAATCGACAGGTATCCGGTGATATTTCATCTGCCAGCAACATTTCATTCTTTCTCATCCCAAATTCCAGTTTAAAGTCCACTAAACGAAGGCCTGCCTTCAGCATGATTTCCTTCAGCAGTTCATTTATTTTCAATGCTGTTCTTCGGATGAAGTCAATCTGTTCTTGTGAGGCCCATTCTAATGCAATGATATGGTCTTCACTGACCATGGGATCTCCCAATTCATCCTTTTTGAAGGAGTATTCCAGAATCGGTTTTTTAAAAACGGTGCCTTCCTTAACCCCTAGATTTCGGGCCATTGAGCCTGCCGCAATATTTCGGACAATGACTTCCAGGGGAATAATATCAACGGCATGTACCAGCATTTCCCGCGTCGATAATTGACGAAGAAAATGGGTTTTAATTCCCTTCTCTTCCAGATAGGTGTAAAGAATGGACGACAAGGTATTATTAATTTCACCTTTTCCGCTGATCTGACTTTTCTTTTTTCCGTTAAAGGCTGTCGCATCATCCTTAAAATAAACAATTACCCGGGATGAATCTTCCGTGGCATAGACCTGTTTCGCTTTTCCTTCATACATCATTTCTTTTTTTTCCGGCACAGCCATATTAATCATGCTATTGTCTCCCTTCCAGAAAGGCATCAATCCCCATTTTTTCCAGCGTATCTGCTTTTTTCATTACCTGATCCTTTTGACGCTCTCGAAACCCTTCCAGCTTCCCGGCAATTTCAGCGTTAGACACCCCCAATATCTGGGCTGCCAGCAACCCGGCATTTCTGGCACCATTAATGGCAACGGTTGCCACCGGAATACCTGCCGGCATTTGCACGATGGAGAGGAGGGAGTCCCAGCCACTTAAGGCTTTACTCTTAACGGGCACTCCTATCACAGGAAGGGTTGTCATAGAGGCAACCATCCCAGGCAAATGAGCCGCACCGCCGGCTCCGGCAATAATCACCTTAATCCCGCGACGCTTTGCTTCCTGTGCATATTCTACCATGCGCTCCGGTGTACGGTGAGCCGAAACGATGGTTGTTTCGCATTGAATGCCTAAATCATCCAGTACCTGCGCTGCTTCTTTCATTACCGGCAGATCTGAATCACTTCCCATAATAATGGCAACTTCCGGTTCTTTCATCTAAATCCTCCTGTTCTGTTTATTCCCATACTATCACCTTAAGGATGCCCCGAACTTTTTCCGCTTTTTCAATCGCCTCTTCCCTGCTGTCCGCCAAAATGGTGACATGTCCCATTTTTCTGCCAGGCCGGCTTTCTGCTTTCCCATATAAGTGAGGGTATACGTCCGTTAGTTTCATGGCTTCTTCGATTCCTTCCAGCTTTGGCGAACCGCTTCTTTCAGGATCTCCCAACAAATTCAGCATAACCGCCGGTTTAAACAGCTTTGGTTTCTCCAGCGGCCAACCCATCAAGGCCCGGATTTGCTGACCAAACTGAGAAATATTACAGGCTTCGATGGTATAGTGCCCGGAATTATGCGTCCTGGGAGCAATTTCATTAATCCACAACTGGTTGTCCTGATCCACAAACATTTCAATACAAAAAATGCCTGTTCCCATCAGCTGTTTCATGGTATCTTTTGCCAAAGCTTCTGCCTTTTCCAGCAGAGAGTCCGGAAGTGGAGCCGGCACAATGCTCATTTCCAAAATATTATCCCGGTGGATATTTTGTCCTACAGGAAAGGTTTCTGTTCCTCCCTGATGATCCCGGGCGACGATAACGGATATTTCCATGGAAAAATCGACAAATTTCTCCCCCATCAGAGGCTGCTCCGATCCTTCAAGCTGATGAAAGGCTGCTTCCATTTCATCCTCTCTGTCGATCTTGACATTACCTTTTCCGTCATAACCACCCCGACAACTCTTAAGCAGGAATGGAAACCCAAAAAGATCTGCTGCCTTTTTCAGATCCTGCACCGAATCGATTTTCATATAAGCCGGTACTGGCAGTCTTTTTTCTTCCAAAGCCATGTTCTGTCTGTATTTATCCTGAATCATATAAAGGGTTTCAGCTGAGGGCATAACGGAAAACCCCTCTTCTACCAGTTTCATTAAAGACTCTGCGTGAATATGTTCAAATTCATAGGTCAACCGGTGGCTTTTTTCGGCTAGCAACCGAATACTGCTTTCATCAAAAAAACGGCCATGAATAAGCTCATGAGCCATTACCCCAGCCGGACACATTTCTGAAGGATCTAAAATGGCAAAGGTTAACCCCATTCGATGTCCTTCCATCAATAGCATTTTTCCTAATTGTCCTCCGCCAACGACTCCAATGTCACAGCGCTTCACGTTGAGTTTCCTCCTTTTTTTAAGTCTTTCAAACGATACCGAAGGATTTTCTTTCTGCTGTCAGAAAGAGAATCCTTCCTACATTGTCCCTTTATTAATGTGGTAATATGGTAAATCTTAGAATGAACAAGGCTGCCAGAATATAAATAGCCGGGTGAACGTCTTTTGACTCGCCTACTGCCAGTTTTGTAATCGGATAAAAAATCATACCGGCAGCGATGCCATTTGCAATGCTGAATGTAAAAGGCATGATAGCAATCGTTAAGAATGCAGGTAATGCCTCTGTGAAGTTATCAAAGTCAATATTTTTGACAGTGCTCATCATGAGAACACCAACAATAATCAGAGCAGGTGCTGTTGCCTGTGGAGGAACAACCAACGCCAATGGTGCCAGTCCAATGGAAAATAGAAACAAGACGCCTGTTGTCACTGCTGTCAGCCCGGTTTTTCCACCTTCTGATACACCAGCTGCTGATTCAACGTAGGTGGTAACAGTGGACGTTCCCAACACAGCTCCGGCAGAAGTAGCAATAGCGTCTGACCAAAGAGCCTGCTTCATGTTGGGAAGTTTTCCTTCCTCGTCCAGCATACCCGCTTTATTTGCAGTCCCAATTAACGTGCCAATGGTATCGAACATATCCACCAAACTAAAAGATACCACCACAAAGAGCACGCTTGTCAGTGCCCCTGCAACGCCTGCCTCACCAATAGCCAGCAGACCTCCCAGATCCATTTTCATGAACGTTGGTGAAAGATCCGGGCGGGCAAATTGTGCAATTTCTGTACTGGTGACACCCAAAGGAATTCCAATAGCCGTTGTGATCAAAATCCCAAGCAGGATGGCTCCTTTCATGCGCTTCGCCATTAAAATGCCTGTAATAACCAGTCCAATTACCGATAAGATAACCTTTGGATCCGTAAAGTTCCCAAAATCAACTAAAGTTGCTTCATAAGGGACAACAATCCCACCATTTTTAAGGCCAATCAGCGCAATAAATAGTCCAATACCGCCTCCAATGGCATGCTTCAAGGAATTTGGAATAGCGTTGACAATCGCTTCCCGAGTTCCAGTTCCTGTCAAAAGCATAAAAACAAGTCCGGAGATAAAGACAGCCGCCAGCGCCTGCTCCCAAGTGTAGTTCATCCCCAAAACAACGCTAAAGGCAAAAAACGCATTCAATCCCATGCCAGGTGCCTGAGCAAAAGGCAGATTGGCATAAAACCCCATAATAAAGGTACCAATAGCGGCCGAAAGACATGTGGCCAGAAACACAGCGTTAAAATCCATCCCTGCAGCAGATAAAATGTCCGGATTAACAAAAAGTATGTATGCCATGGTGATAAAGGTGGTGACTCCAGCTAAAATTTCCGTCTTAACATTCGTGCCTCGTTCCGTTAGCTTAAAATAACTGTCCATTAATAAATGCCTCCTTAAGAATAATCCGATCCGAGATGAATAAAGCACCAAAAAACAAAAGCTCCATTGCAGATTCCATTGAGTGAATCCAGCCCGGAGTTTTTGTTTGCCGCAAAGCGGCACAGGCCTCACTCGTAGTAGAGCCATTTACGGTGACTCTGTAGAGACTGCCGAACCATATTATCGGCATTATATGATTGAGTTATTTTCTTTATCATAGCAAAAATGGAGCAAAAAGCAAAGCATTTTTCGAATTCAACACGAACGATCAGCGAAATAATTTATTGATTGTTCGGATTTATCTCTTCTTCCCAATCATATTCCTGTTGTTCATAAGTGCCTTTCAAAAATTTTCCCAGCTCCGACTCAATCCCGACTACTTTCGAAAAAATCAGCACAAAAAGAGTGAGTCTGTAGAAAGACCCACCCTTTTTCTCATTGCGTTTTATTTAATTCCTTTCCAAAAAAGCTCCCAGGAGTTTTCGGCATGCGCTTCAGAAAGCACCAGCTGTTTACTGATTAGCTGCAGGATGTATCCTGTTAGGAAGCGGTGAAATGCCTCCAGAATTTGCTCTATGTCTGTTTTTGGCATTTTTCTTTTTTGACTGCTGGCGATAAACTCGCTGACCTTCTCAGCATACTGTTTTCTCCAAGTCATGTGCATTTCCTGAATTCTTTCCTTCATGGCAGCTACAGGAAACAGTACATTTCTCAGCAAAAAAGTGTACTCTTCTTTTTGCTCACGATAGAAATCCAGTAGTGCCTTGTAGATATAGTGCAACCGCTCTTCAGCAATTTGACTGGGGCAACTTTCAATGGCATCATCGATGACTTTCTGATGTGATGATTCTGCTTCCTTGATCATTTGCATGTAAAGAAGTTCTTTCGAATCAAAGTAGTAGTAAAAGGATGGTGCGGTGATGCCAATTTCGTTACAAATGTCCCGTATGGTCGTTGCTTCATATCCTTTTTCGTTGAAGAGTCTCATGGAGATTCTCTTGATTCGTTCCGCTGATTCGTGTTCTCTCAATGTGTACACCTCTTTCTATCTATCGTTAATATGTCATTATTGTATCGCTAATTTTGCAGAAAATCAAGGAATTTCCACTAAATATAGATAAAAATAAATTTAATGCCTATTCCCATTCAACAGTGGCCGGTGGTTTTGATGTAATATCGTAAACAATCCGGTTCACATGATCCACTTCGTTCACAATCCGGTTAGAGATGGTTTCCAGTACTTCGTGCGGAATCCTGGCCCAGTCCGCTGTCATGGCATCGGAGCTGGTGATGGCCCGAATGGCCACGGTATGGGCATAGGTTCTCTCATCTCCCATGACACCGACAGTTTGGATGTTTGGTAAAACAGCAAAGTATTGCCAGATGCTTCGATCCATTCCCGCAATTTTAATCTCTTCCCGCACAATAGCGTCGGCTTCCCGAACAACTTCCAGCTTTTCTTCTGTTATTTCGCCTAACACCCGAACGGCCAGTCCCGGCCCCGGGAAGGGTTGCCTCCAGACAATTTCTTCCGGAAGCCCTAAGGCAGTTCCAACGGCTCGCACTTCATCTTTAAACAGGTATTTGAAAGGCTCAATAAGCTTAAAAGTCATATCCTCCGGCAGGCCACCGACATTGTGATGGCTTTTGATCACAGAAGCTGTGTCGGTGCCACTTTCAATAATATCCGGATAAAGGGTGCCTTGAACCAGGAAGTCCATTTGACCCAGTTTTGCAGCTTCCTCTTCAAATAAACGGATGAAGGATTCGCCAATAAACTTACGTTTCACTTCCGGATCTGTAACTCCTTCCAATCCTTTCAGAAAACGCTCCTTGCCGTTGACACGGATAAAATTCATTTTGAATTGCTTTTTAAAAAGATTTTCCACCTGCTCCGGCTCATCTTTCCGAAGCAACCCGTGGTCCACAAATACACAGGTCAATTGGTCTCCAATGGCTTGATGCACCAAAACCGCAGCAACAGAAGAATCCACGCCTCCGGAAAGGGCGCAAAGCACTTTTCGATGGCCAACCTGCCGCCTGATTTCTTCGATGGTTTCTTCAATAAAATTTCCGGTGGTCCATTCTCCTTCACAGCCACATGCCTCATAAAGGAAATTTCGAAGAATTTCTGTTCCAAATTCCGTGTGCTCTACTTCCGGATGGAACTGAAGGGCATAACATTTTTTTTCCGTGTTTTCCATGGCTGCTACCGGACAATCTTTGGTGGAAGCCGTTACACGGAAACCGCCAGGTTCTTGTTGAATTGAGTCAGTATGACTCATCCAACATACCAGCTCTTTTCCAATGCTGCCAAACAGGACTGAATCACTTTCCAAGGACAGCCTGGTTTTTCCATATTCCCTCTTGTCAGCTCTTGCAACGGTGCCATCAAAATGCAACGCCATCAACTGTCCGCCATAGCAGATTCCAAGTACTGGGATTTCCAGGTTAAAAATCCCCGGATCACATTTCGGTGCATTTTCCTGATAGACGCTCGCCGGTCCACCTGTGAGAATGATTCCGGTTGGCTGCTTTTTCTTCACTTCTTCAAGATCGATGTGATAAGGTACCACTTCGCAATATACCTGGCATTCCCGAACTCTTCGGGCAATCAGTTGGTTATATTGTCCGCCGAAATCCAGAATCAAAATATTTTCTTTTGCTGACTCCATTTACGCCATCCTTTCCCTTATGATTAATTCGTTTCTTTCACGCTGTAGTTAGGTGCTTCCTGCGTAATAAAGATATCGTGCGGATGACCTTCCACCAATGAAGCACCGGTTATTTTCATGAACCGCGCTTCCTTACGAAGGGATTCGATGTCCGGCGTTCCACAATAACCCATTCCGGATCGAAGACCTCCCATCATCTGATAAATCGTATCCTTCAGATGACCTCTGTAAGGAACCATTCCTTCCACGCCTTCCGGCACCAGTTTTTTTTCGTCTTCCTGGAAATATCGATCCTTACTTCCCTGCTTCATCGCTCCCATGGAGCCCATGCCACGATATGTTTTGAAGTTTCTTCCTTTATAAATAACGGCTTCGCCTGGGCTTTCTTCCGTTCCTGCAAACAGCGAACCAATCATCACTGTACTGGCACCGGCAGCCAGTGCTTTCACGATGTCACCGGAGTATTTAATTCCACCATCAGCGATCACCGGGATTCCATAAGCATCCGCCGCTTCTGCACAGTCTGCAATGGCTGAAACCTGAGGAACACCAACGCCGGTGACGACCCTTGTGGTGCAAATGGATCCGGGGCCGATTCCCACCTTGACCGCGCTGGCACCAGCTTCAATTAAGTCTCTGGTCGCTTCTGGTGTTGCAACGTTTCCTGCAATAATCTGAAGTTCCGGATACGCATCCCGAATCATTTTGATAGACTCCAGAACGCCTTTTGAATGACCGTGAGCAGTATCCACCACAACCACATCCACTTTGGAGCTCATAAGTGCTTTCACCCGATCCATCATATCCCCTGTAATGCCTACAGCAGCACCCGCCAACAGCCGACCGCCTTTATCCTTTGCTGAATTAGGGTACTTAATGGATTTTTCAATGTCCTTGATGGTAATCAGACCTTTTAAATTTTTTTGTTCATCCACAATCGGGAGTTTTTCAATTTTATGCACCATCAGGATGTTTTTTGCTTCATCCATGGTGACTCCCTCCTTAGCAGTAATCAGATTGTCCGAGGTCATCACCTGTGAAATAGATAAACTATAATTCTCGACAAATCGAATGTCACGATTGGTAATGATGCCCACTAATTTTCCCTTCACCGTAATGGGGACACCGGAGATGTGGTATCGTTCCATTAGTTCCAGAGCATCCGCAACAATATGATCCGGAGACAGGAAAAACGGGTCAACAATCACACCGTGCTCACTTCGCTTAACCTTATCCACTTCCAGGGCCTGTTCTTCGATGGTCATATTCTTATGAATGATTCCAACTCCACCTTCCCGAGCCATGGAAATAGCCATTTTCCCTTCTGTGACCGTATCCATCCCCGAGCTCAGCAAGGGTACGTTTAAATCTATGGCAGGTGTCAGACGGGTTTTCAGCGATACCTGGCTCGGCAGCACTTCTGACTTGCCAGGTATTAACAGCACATCATCAAAGGTTAATCCTTCCTTTAAAATTTTTTCCATTCTATCAGTTCCTCCTTTTAAAATAATGACAAAGCCCCAACTTCAGGAGGCGAGCTCACTCCACGGGCAGTTACCAGCGGAAGTACGACACCTGAATTTGGGGTTAGGTTTGTCTCGCTTTTTTTTCTTCGGTTTTTTTCATAAACGATTGTTTTTCGATAATGAACCGTTCATGAATCCCTTCTCCAATTCTCTCTTCATCATCATAAGCCACCACTTCAAACAGTAGTTTTTTTCCCTTCACTTCCATGAGTTTTGCTTCCGCATACACACGCATGCCTTTCGGTGTTGCTGCCATATGCTGAACATCCAATCTGATTCCCACCGTGCTCATGCCCTCCGGCAAATATGCTTCGACCGCTTTCATCGCTGCATTCTCCATGATACCAATCATCGCCGGTGTTGCAAAAACATCAATCCCGCCGCTGCCATAAGACACAGCTGTTTTCTCATCCGTCACTGTCAACGCCGTCTGACCCTGTAGGCCTTTTTCCAGCTTAAACTCCATGCCACACCCTCCATTTCATTCCTTCTTTCATTACTTGCTTAAAAACCAATACACATACCCGCAACTATCACATATATAGTTTTGTGCCGGCTTATTCGCCCAGTCAAATCCCAGAAACGTCACACCTGCTGTATTCATAAGGGTTTCCCTCTCCCAGAACTGATCTTCACCACAAACCGGGCATATCAGTTCTTTTCCGTGAACAATTGTTTTTTTTGCATGCTTGCCCATGATCTCACCTCTGGTCCATCATTTTTTGGATTTCCTTCAAACGTTCTATAATTGGAAGCTTTTGCGTGCAAAGCGATTCGCAAATTCCGCAGGCTGTGCAGTCTCCCGGCAGTAAATCCTCTTCTTTCAGATCGTTTTTTTTGCGGTACCATTCCAGCTGCTGTAACATTTCTTCTTCGCCCATTAAAAGATAAAGGTTATATGCTTCCATATAATAATTCATTTTAATTTTCGAAGGGCATTTTCGACAGTATTGACAGTTCGTGCAAAGCTGATCCATAAAACTGGTGACTTTTCCTCTTATTTCCTCAAGCTTACCCTGGGAGACCACAAGCGGCCGCTGGATGACTTTGATGTTTTCATCCACTTCTTCCTTGGTTCCCATCCCTGTCAGGGCAACCGTAATTCCATCCTGGGCTAAATTAAATCGAAGGGCCGCCTGAGAAACCGTTTCGTCATCAAATTCCCGAATAAAGTCAAAATAGTCCTGATGCCGTGGAATCAATCCGCCACCCAGAGGATTCATTGTCACCACACCAATCTGATGCTTTTTCGCTGCTTCCACTCCCTGCTGACGGAATGGGTGGTTGATTACGTTGTATCCTAATAGGACTCCTTCAAAAACATCTTCTTCAATAATGCGTTGAATATCTTCCCCTTTGCAGTGGGTTGAAAAACACAGGTGCTCAATCAATCCCTCTTCCCGAGCTTTCAACGCCCCTTCATAAGGACCTCCGGGAGCCATTACCCGATGGTATTGATCCAAATCCATAATGCACCACATATGATAAAAATTAATTTTTTCCAAATTCATCCGTTTAAGAGAGTTTTCAATGCGCTCCCGCACCTCTGATGCCGTTTTTTCGTCGTTAATGCTGCTCTTTGTGGATACGTAGAAAGGTGCCGGCATTTTTTGAAAGGCTTTCCCAAAAATATCTTCACTGCGATCATCGTTATAATAAGGAGCTGTATCAAAGTAGTTAATACCATTGGCACTGGCGTGTCGGACTACTTCAGCACCATAGTTATCATCCTCACCGAATCGCATCCCTCCCATACCAATGACGGAAACATGTTTTCCGGTTTTTCCATAAGGTCTGTAGATCAAACAATCGCCTCCAGCTAAATCAATAGTAATGTGTTTTTGAAACTTGTTTATAATAAGGATCCTTATCTTCAGGTGGAGTTTTAACTCCATCTGAAGGTTAGAACTTGTGTAAGAGGGAGTCTTAGCGGTGGTAGTCATCGGATAATAGTACAATTATACTGCATTTCATTCTTTACGTCCACACCAAGTTAAGAATGAATATCCCAATAACAAAAATGGGCAAAATAATAACCGGACCTCTCATTACCGCTTAAGAAAGGTCCGGTTATACAAAATAGAATCCTCTTGCTTCAGACAGGCTATGCAGTTCTTTCACTCCTTCGATACTTACTTGCATTGCATTCCTTCTTTCGCTGGTCTAATTGCTGTAACATCAACAGCAACTGTTCCTACGATGTGAGAAACAAACCATTTTTACTTCGGTACTTCTTTACTGCTGGTCGTGCTATCTTTCAGGTGTTGCGGTACTACTCGGTACTACTCGGTACTACTCGGTACTACTCGGTACTACTCGGTACTACTCGGTACTACTCGGTACTACTCGGTACTACTCGGTACTACTCGGTACTACTCTACTGCATTTTGAAGCGGTCTTGATCTTTTGGAAATCCTTCTCTTCCAAACTTCTCATTCACACTTCCAAACTCAGTTGCCTGCATAGCCTAAACGTCTGCCAGAGGATTCAAGGAAGAAGTATCTCTTCCTGTAATGATATTATAGCAAAAGTGTGAATATTATGCAAGTTTATTTTTGATTTTTTTTCATTTTTTTTTTTGATTTTTTTTTTGAAAAAATAAGGTGGTCATCATTCGGTGACCACCCTGCGTTCTTAAACCTTACATCATGGGCATTCCTCCGCCCATGCCGCCCATGCCGCCGCCCATACCAGCGCCGCCTGCCGAATCATCTTCTTTGATGTCCACAACAGCACTTTCTGTGGTAAGAATCATCGCGGAGATGGAACCTGCATTCTGCAATGCACTTCTTGTTACTTTCTTCGGATCCACAATACCTGCTTTAATCATATCAACATATTTTTCATTAAGGGCATCAAATCCAATATTTTTTTCGGAGTTCATGACTTTTTCAACGATGACAGATCCTTCCAAACCAGCATTTTCAGCAATTTGACGCAACGGTTCCTGCAGTGCGCGTTTTACAATGGCAGCACCGGTTTTTACATCGCCTTCAAGGCTGTCAACCATTTCGCTCAGAGCAGGAATAATATTCACCAGGGCTGTTCCACCACCAGCAACAATACCTTCTTCAACCGCTGCCCGTGTAGCGTTCAATGCGTCTTCAATTCGAAGCTTTCTTTCCTTAAGCTCTGTTTCAGTAGCTGCACCAACCTGGATCACAGCAACACCGCCGGACAATTTGGCCAAACGTTCCTGCAACTTTTCTTTGTCAAAATCAGAAGTGGTGTCTTCGATTTGTGTTTTGATTTGGGCAATTCGTTCATGAATTTTCGCCTGATCTCCGTTACCTTCTACGAGAGTTGTGTTATCTTTGTCCACTTTAACGGTTCTAGCAGATCCAAGCATATCAATATCAGCGTTCTTCAGTTCAAATCCAAGTTCTTCAGAAATAACCTGACCACCAGTTAATGCCGCAATATCTTCCAGCATGGCTTTTCTTCGGTCACCAAAGCCTGGCGCTTTAACAGCCACGCACTCAAAAGTACCTCTCAGTTTGTTCACAACCAAAGTTGCCAGTGCTTCGCCTTCAATATCCTCAGCAATGATCACTAATTTTCTTCCTTGCTGAACAATTTTTTCCAGCAATGGAAGAATTTCCTGAACATTGGAGATCTTCTTGTCGGTAATTAGAATATACGGATCGTTGTATACTGCTTCCATTTTTTCTGAGTCGGTTACCATATAAGGAGAAAGATACCCGCGATCAAACTGCATACCTTCCACCATATCCAGCGTCGTTCCCATAGATTTGGATTCTTCAACGGTGATAACGCCGTCTTTGCCTACTTTATCCATAGCATCAGCAATCAAAGATCCGATTTCTTCATCGGCAGCTGAAATAGAGCCAACCTGAGCAATCGCTTCTTTGCTTTCTACCGGCAGGGAAATATTCTGCAGTTCTTCCACTGCTTTTTCAACAGCTTTGTAAATGCCTTTTTTCAAAATCATCGGATTGGCACCAGCTGCCACGTTCCTCAACCCTTCCCGAACAATGGCCTGAGCCAGTAACGTTGCTGTGGTGGTTCCATCACCAGCTACGTCGTTGGTTTTGGTTGCTACTTCCTTCACCAGCTGCGCACCCATATTTTCAAAAGGGTCTTCCAGTTCAATTTCTCGGGCAATGGTCACACCATCGTTGGTAATCATCGGAGATCCAAATTTCTTATCCACAACGACATTTCTGCCTTTGGGACCTAATGTTATTTTAATGGTGTTTGCCAGTTGGTTCACGCCACTTTCCAGGGCTTTTCTTGCATTTTCACTGAATTTAATTTCTTTTGCCATGTTTAAATATCCTCCTTGATGATTGATTTCTGTTTACAACGCCTATCTTATTCTACAATTGCCAGTACTTCGCTTTGACGCAGAATGGTCAATTCTTCTTCATCCAGCTTCACTTCCGTACCGGAGTATTTGGAAAAAATTACTTTGTCGCCTCTTTTCAGCTCCATTTTGACTTCTTTTCCATCAACCATTCCACCAGGTCCTACCGCTATCACTTCCGCCATTTGCGGTTGCTCTTTAGCGCTTCCCGGCAACACGATTCCACTCTTTGTTTTTTCCTCAGCTTCCAGTTTCTTGATGACCACTCGATCACTTAATGGTTTAATTTCCATACCTTAACTTCCTCCTTTTCCTATTATAATCAAATTATTTTTGTTAATTGTTAGCACTCACCTTAACTGAGTGCTAACACACTACTATCATATAGAAAAGCGAATCATGATGCAAGGTTATTTATTGGCAGATACATAATAATAGATGCCCTTTATTAAAATTAACGCTCACATACTTTTACATGCTTCCGATTTATCGATATTTTGCGGTTTTTTGTTTTGAGTGCTAAAAGTGGAAAGGGAAGTTGCTGGGAACATGTGCATAGGGAACAGGTCACAGGAGAGCCGGTTATAGGTAACAAGTGAATAGGTTGCAGGCAGAGGCTGGCAACAACAAAACCGCCTATGGGCGGTTTTGGATGACTCATTATATGATTGTCTGAAGAAACTGTGCCACCTGTTGAACAAAGGGTTCTACAAATGGATAAAACACCGGAATAAATACCGCCGGGAGCAAATTACCCACCGGCACTTTTTTGATTTCCAGGATGTTCATGGATATCCCGACAATGAGAAGTCCGCCAATCGCCGACATTTCCAGCACAACCGCATCCGTCAGCATCATAGCCAGGCTGCCGGCAGCCATTGTAATAAGGCCCTGATAGACAAATACGGTGACGGCAGACAGTAACACTCCGACTCCCAGTGTTGATGCAAAAATAACAGAGGAGACACCGTCCAGCAAGGATTTGGCATAAAGGGTTTCATGATTACCTGTCAGGCCGCTTTCCAGCGCTCCAACGATGGCCATGGCACCTACGCAGTAAATCAGGCTGGTCATGACAAATCCTTTCGCCACCAAACCTTCACCCTGTCCCATTTTTGATTCAATCCATTGTCCCAACGATGCCAGCCTTCCTTCTATATCCATGGCTTCGCCAATAATTCCTCCCAATACAATTGAAAAAATCATCAGCAGAACGTTTTGTGTTTTTAAGGCACCGGACAGACCAATGACAAAAACCGCCAAGCCTAACCCCTGCATCACCGTCGATTTAAATCGATCCGAAATTCCTTTCCTCAGCAAAAGCCCTATGGTACCACCGATGATCACCGCAATACTGTTCACAATTGTCCCAAGCATTTCTGTCTTTCCCCTCTCTGCAATGCATGTTTTACAAGGAACAGAGGAACAGTGGGACGAGTGGGGCGGAGGTAATGTTCCCCAAAAACCACGGAGTACATTGCCTCACATCCCAGTTCCTCCCGTCATCTGTAAGCTATCCCCTGTTCTGGTCTTATTCCTGATCAATTAATTCTTAACTCTTAACTCTTAACTGTCTTTCCAGTATTGGTTCATAAATATGAAATCCCTCATGGATCAGGTTTCCCGACAGCACATCAAAATAAATCATCGTAGGCTGTCCTCCCTTTTTAATTCGGAAGCCTTGAGCCAGCTTTGGCTTGAAACGTGTATCGAAAGACCTTACGACGCTTAATCCGTTGTAAGTCATGGTTCCCAGTTCTTCACTCCATTGACGTTGAAGATCCTGTCTTGAGTACACTACCGGAGTGTTGGGAACTTCTGTACTGCAATATCCGTTTTGAAGCTGCAATAATCTGCCGTCCACAGCAGAAACTTGTATCCGGTAAGCATCGCTAACGATTTCAATGCCAGAATTCATTGGCGCAAAAAGGAATGCATAAAAAGGTTCTTCTGTTGTTCCATTAGCCGACCGAAAATAAACCTCTTTTTTCATCTCACCTTCAATGTCCACATGGCGCAATGCCATCTCCAATGCCTCTTCCAGTGTTAGAGAGACTTCGCCCGGTCTGGATTGAAGCGTTTGATACTCTCTGATGCGACCGTTGATCGCATCGATCTGGACACGACTTTCCTGATCCTCTCCAAAATGCATCAGCATAGAATAGGTGTGCACGCCATTACGGATTTGTACCGTTTCATGTTCCGGTTCGATCTTTTCCGGGTTCAAAAATGCCATGGTGTCCAAGACAATTTCTTCACATTCCTCCAGCTCCATATAGACAGGGTGTTCGTTCGGAATAGAACTGTGGCGATAGAGAAGCGCAGTCTCGTTGATTTGTTCCGCTACCTGTCCCAATCCGCCATCCGAGTTTTCCGGATCGATTAGCTCATCTAAACGTCCTTCGATATTATGATAAATTAAAAGAAAACGCTCCATCTGATCCTTCATTTTCTCCAGCATTTCCCGGTCATATTGCGTTAAATGCTGACCCTGATGATGGAATCGACGATCCAAATGATTCACAATGGTATTTCGCAGGGTCTCCATCCCGGCAAGACCTTCCTGAAGCCGTTTATTGGGCTGCTCATTTGTTTCATTCAGCATCACCCACTGCTGAAACACAGAGGCCAGTTCCTCCAAAGACCATTGAAGGCGCATCAAGGATTCCGGCGATTCGGATTCCAGCAGTAGATTCATCTGCCTGATCCCGTGCCTGGTGTTTCGTTCGATGTTCTCTGACACTATTTGACGAACCTGATTCAAATGATGACTTTGCTGGTCCATTCTCTGATACATAATACCATTCATTACGATACTTATGAAAAGAGCTGCCATCACAATTCCTGTTAATTTATTGGGTTTCAATGGGCTCACCTCTTTCTTCGCTGTCCTTTTATTATATGTAAAACCAATCCCGTTGACAACTATCTTTATTACTTGCTGCAGTCATTGCAATCGTGGTGAATTTGCGTGGTTATGGTATAATGGTTAAAATGATTTTTAGTCGTTAAAAGATTCTATCATTATTAAAAATAAGGAGGTTCTTATTTGATGGATCTGATCATCAAGAACGGAACAATTGTAACAGCAAAGGATATGTATCAGGCAGATATCGGTGTGAAAAACGGTAAAGTGATTTTGATCGGCAAGGATTTGGATCATAGCGATGCCACTATGGTGGATGCCACGGATCAACTGGTTCTTCCGGGAGCCATCGATGCCAACACGCATCTGGGCATGCCGCTGGACAACATCCAGTCTGCCGACGATTATGAATCCGGCACCCGAGCCGCAGCTTGCGGCGGAACGACCACCATTTTCGATTATGTCATCCAGCAGCCCGGCGAAAAAATCATGGATACTCTGCGAAAAAGGAAGCAACTGTGCGAAAAAGAAGCCTGCATCGACTATTCTTTTCATGCCACATTGACAGATGTAAACCCTGAAATCTTAAAGGATATGGAAGAAGCTGTTCAGTTCGGCATTAATCAGTTTAAAGTCTTTATGATTTACAGCAAAGAGGGCATGGCAACCGATGACGGAACCCTGGTCAAGGCCATGATTCGCGCCAAGGAACTGGGAGCCCGCTTGGCCGTCCATGCAGAAAATCCCTATATCATCAATATGCATACAGAAGAGTTTCTGGCCGAAGGAAAGGTTCATCCCTGGTATCATTATCAGAGCCGCCAGGAGTATGTGGAGACAGAAGCGGTGAAACGCGCTGTTTACTGGGCCACCTCTTTCAACACACCGTTATATATTCCTCATCTGGCCTGCAAGGAAGGCTTGGATGAAATTTCCCGGGCACGCAATGAAGGCTATGACATTTTAGCAGAAACTTGCCCCCATTATTTGTATTTTACCAATGAAGTCTATAAGTATGACGGCGCACAGAACTATGTCTGTTCACCGCCCATCAAAGGGCCGGAAAGTCAGGACGCCTTATGGAACGGCATTAAGCGGGGAGATGTCTCCATTGTCTCCACGGATCACTGTCCCTTCCAGTCTCACGAAAAAAATGCCGGTCTGGATGATTACACCAAAATTCCCAATGGCGTCATGGGCATTGAAAATATGTATCCTTACATGCTAAGTGAAGCCAACAAAGGACGCCTTTCCTTCAATAAAGTGGTGGAAGTGTGTTCCAGCAACCCTGCGCAATTCTTTGGCTGCTCCCCTCAGAAAGGAACCATTGCCATTGGCAGCGACGCAGACTTGGTGGTATATGATCCGGAGAAAACCTTTGTCGTTCGTCCGGAAAATATGCACTCCAATGTGGATCATACTATCTGGGATGGTGTGGAATTTTCCGGTTACCCGGTTAAAACCTTCTCACGCGGAAAACTGGTTTACGATCGCGAAACCTTCCTCGGCGAAAAAGGATGGGGTCAGTTTATCAAGCGACAACCCCTTGGTTAAGAAAAAACCGTCAGGCGATCGGAGGAGAAAGAGAAGTAAGGCTTATTGAAACTTCCGAACCTGAATCAGTACTTCCTCTACATGGAAGGAAGTCATATGCTCCACTTCGCTTACAATTCTGTTTTGAAGCTTTCGCAGCGTTTTAGGAATCGAAACCCCATAAACCACCCTTACTTCCAGTTGAATTCGCAACCCTGCAGCACTGTTTTGAACGAAGGTGCGTCCAATGGGAGACACCTCCGGAAACCTGTGAAAGCTGTAATGAACAAGACTTCGAATGACACCGTCAGAAATGGTATAATTTCCCATATAGCTGAAGGTAGGCCTTACAACAGATTTATCATGTGCGGTGGAACTGCTTTCCTTTCCAAGACTGCGGAGTGCTTTCAAGGGGTTCAGAAAATAGCCGGAAAAATCTTTTTTTAACTGCAAGGCAGGAACGGGGATAACATGTTTCCCTTCCTGCCTTCTTATTTTTTGAGCCAGTTTGATTTCTTCATTGCCCACCAGATCCTGGATCCATAGAACTTCGTCCGGCTCACCCAGAGACAGATTGTCGCTGATGATATCCACCATTTTCTGTGAGGTGCCCAGGATCATGATTGTATCCGGTTTTTCCCTTTCAAGGATATCCAACACTTCTTTCCGGTGCATCGGGTCCATAAACAGCGCCCGGCGAACCGCCCCAAGCCTTGAAGCTTCTCGTTTCGCTGATTTTCCACCCAGTATTTTGTTTTCCTTTATCAAAAGACCGTCATCAATCAAAAAGCGTATCGATCGCTGGCTTGCCAAGTGCATCGCCTGATAGCTTTTACCGGTACCGCTGGTTCCAATCAAAAATGTAACCTTCATATCCAACCTCCAGAAAGAATAAAGCTCATTATATGTCAATTTTTTCATTGATTATTTAACCCATCCGCTTGCCCTGCTAAAAAAACACTGTTCTAATAACGCTATCAAAAGTTTTCAATAAACAGGAAGACGCCCTAAACAACTGACCCACTATTGATTTCCCGATGTTTCATTTCAATCTTCACAAGAAATTTCAAAATCGCCTTTTCTTCATTAAAAGTAAACTCATTGAGCAGTTCGAATAACTGAGTCTGTTTTTCATCCCGAAATTTCGACAGCATTTCTTTTCCCAGATCCGTCAAAGCCAGCTCCTGTATCCTTCGGTCCTGTTCAGCATTGTCTTTCCGAAGCATATCTCTTTCTGCCAGGCGTTTTACCGCCGAAGCAAGATCATTGCGCTTTAATCCGGTTTCCACTACCAGCTTTTGAATGCTCACTCCACTTCCATGATCAATTAAAACCATTAACAACACATCCATCAGTTGAAGGGATTCAACTCCTACCACGTTGCCTCTTTTGTCTTCTTTCATCAACAAGTATGTTAGTTTTTCAATGTATTCATAAATCTGATGATAATAATTTCGCATCAAATCCGCTCCCATTTCTTACATGCTCACGCACTATTATACCATAAAAAAAAGCGGATATCCTTGGATATCCGGGTTTGAAGGCAATCCGTCTTACGATTCTTCCATTTCTTCATTTTGCATCTTCAACAAATAGGAAATAACATACAAGCTATCGCTTAAATGGACATTTTCCTGAATAATATGTTCCGGCAAATCAATATCCACCGGAGCAAAGTTCCAAATTGCCTTTACCGGCAGTTTTACCAACTTGTCCGCTACATCCTGAGCATTTTCTGAATTGGTACAGATCACACCGATTTCTATCTCTTTGTCCTCGGCAAATTCTTCCAAATCATCGATGTCAATCACAGGGATATCGCGAATTTTCAAACCAATAAGCCTTGGATTTTTTTCAAACAAGGCCAGTACATGAAAGCCTCGTTTTTCGAAGTTTGAGTAGTTGGCGATAGCCTGCCCCAAATTTCCGGCACCGATAATCACCGTGTTATAATGTTGGGTCAATCCCAGTATTCGGCTGATTTCCGAATAAAGCTCCGCCACATCATAACCGTAACCCTGCTGCCCGAACCCCCCAAAGCAATTGAGATCCTGACGGATCTGGGAAGCTGTAAAGCCAATCATCGCACTTAGCTCTTTGGACGAAATCCTTGTCACATCTTTCTCCATGAGTTCTTTCAGACGCCGATGATACTTTGGCAGTCTTCGAATGACGGCCATTGACACATTTTTTAGATCTTTCTTCAATTTCTTCACCTCATTATCTCGGGATGACAGGATGTTCAATGTCCATTATAATATAAAATGACAGAGAAAAAAACGTTTTTTTTTTAACAATTTAATTTTCTCCATATTCAGCCTTATTAACCACCAATAAAGGAGCCTATACATGATTGTCTTATCTGTAAGTCAGCTGAGCAAGAGCTTTGGAACCGACATCCTTTTGGATCAAATATCCTTTTCTGTCCGCCACAAAGAGAAAGTGGGGTTGGTGGGTGCCAATGGTGCTGGAAAATCCACCCTCTTTCAAATCATGGCAGGAGATCTTCCCTATGACCATGGTTCCATTCAAATCCCCAACAGCATCAAGCTGGGACGACAGGATCAACTGCTTCATTTTGAGCCGGAAGAAACGGTTTATGACCATCTGATGTCTATTTTCGCCCCGTTGATCGAGATGGAGAAAAACCTTCGTGAAATGGAAAACCGCATGAGTGAACTGGGACCTTTGACCGGCAAGGAAGAAGATCTGGAGACTATAATGCAGGAATACAGTTTGCTGACCGAGGAATTCGAAGGCCAAAATGGCTATGGCTTTCGCAGCGAGGTGCGCGGCGTCCTGAATGGTCTTGGATTTTATGGAGATGACTACCACCGGCCGGCAGCCATTCTCAGCGGCGGACAAAAAACACGCCTGGCTCTGGCGCGTCTTCTCCTTAGCAAACCAGACCTGATCTTTCTCGATGAGCCCACCAATCACTTAGATATTCAATCTGTTGAATGGCTGGAAGGCTTTTTAAAGAATTATCCCTCGACTCTGTTAATCATTTCACACGATCGTTACTTTCTGGATCAGGTGACGGATCGTACATTGGAACTGGATCAGACGCATTTAATGGACTTTGAAGGCAGTTATACCACTGCTCTCAAAAAGAAGCGCGCCCTGTTGGAGGCGCAGGAACGCACTCGTATCCGACAGGAAAAAGAGATAAAGCAACAGGAGGATCTGGTTCGGCGCTTAAAACAGCATGGAACGGAAAAACTGGCAAAACGTGCCGCCAGTCGTGAAAAGAAGCTGGAAAAAATGGAGTCAGGCCAGCGACGCTACGCCACTCCGACGCTTTCATCCCTGCGGTTTCAAATTCAGAACGCCAGCGGCCGTCATGTGCTGACAGCAGAAAACCTTAGTAAAGCATGGCCGGATCAACCGCCACTCTTTCAACAAATTTCCTTCACCTTGGAGCGAGGTGACCGAATGGCGCTGGTTGGTCCTAATGGCATCGGAAAGACCACTTTATTCAGAATTGCCATGGGACTGCTCGACGCCGAAGAAGGGACCATTGAGATGGGTCATCAAGTGGAGCCTGCTTATTACCATCAGGAGCTGACCCAGTTAAATGAACAATTCACCGTGATCGAAGAGCTGCAGGAAAACTTTCCTCGAATGAAAGATTCCTCTCTGCGCACCTGTCTGGGCTCCTTTCTATTTTTTGGTGACGATGTATTCAAGCCTATTCATTTATTAAGCGGAGGCGAAAAAGCCAGGCTTTCTTTACTGAAAATCATGCTGTCACCTCATAATTTATTGCTGTTGGACGAACCTACCAACCACCTGGACATTCCTGCCAGAGAAAACCTGGAAGCATCGCTGCAGGGATATGACGGGACCATCTTTTTCATTTCCCACGACCGTTATTTTATTAATCGTATTGCCAATAAAGTGTTGGAGCTTTCAGCGGAAGGCACAACCACGTACCTGGGCAACTATGACGATTACCTGGCAAAAAAAAGACAATTGGAACTAGAGGCAGAACCAGAACCAACGGTCTCGATTACCCGAACACAGTCCAAACAAGATCGAAAAAAAGATCGAGAGCTGCGCCAACAGGCCAAAGCCCATCGAAAAGAGGTGGAAACCCTGGAAAAAGAACTGGAAGAAACGGAGAAAGAGATCCAGGAAGCAGAAGCAGCCATGTGCCTGCCGGAAGTATTTCAGGATCCGGTCAAAAGCAAAAAACTCCACCAGGAAACCCAGGCCTTAAAAATCAAACTGGATATCCTTTACAAACAGTGGGAATCCAAGTTAGAGGAAGAGGGAGACTAAGGCCGCTGTCCGATGGGTACACTGGCAGCAGCGTTCAGCTCCAAGCCGGAACGATATCCCAAGCAATAGTCATAGTAACCGGCACAGGCAATCATGGCAGCATTGTCCGTACAAAGATATAATTCCGGCACATGAAAGCTTTTCCCTTCCTTTTGGCAGGCATTCTCCAACTGGCCTCGCAGCAGAGAATTAGCCGCTACGCCTCCGGACAAGACCACCTGCAGCAGCTGGTGTTCCCGGGCGCAGGCCATGGTTTTTTCCACCAACACGTCCACGACTGCCTGCTGAAAGCTGGCGGCCACATCCGGTATTGAGATGATCCCCCCCTTCATACGGCTGCTGTTCAGGTAATTCAACACTGCAGATTTCAGGCCGCTGAAGCTAAAATCATAATTCGCCTCTTCCAGAAAAGCCCTCGGAAACGCAATGGCTTCCGGATCTCCTTTCTGAGCCTGCTCATCGATCAAGGGACCGCCTGGATAACCCAGCCCCAAAGCCCGGGCAATTTTATCAAAGGCTTCTCCTGCCGCGTCATCCCTGGTTTTCCCAAGAATTTCATAGCTTCCATAATCCGTCATTTTCACCAAATGCGTGTGACCACCGGATACTATCAACGCCAGCAGTGGCGGCTCCAGTTCCGGGTACTGGATAAAATTCGCCTGCAAATGACCTTCGATATGATGGACGCCGTTTAGCGGCACCTCCAGCGCATAGGCCATGGCTTTTCCATAGGCAACGCCTACCAGCAAAGCCCCCACCAAGCCTGGTCCATAGGTGACCGCCATTTGATCCACTTCTTCCAATGTTTTCCCTGCCTTTTCCATGGCTTCTTCCACCACCTGATGAATACATTCCAGATGATGCCTGGAGGCCACTTCCGGCACCACGCCGCCAAATTTCCGGTGTTCAGGTATTTGAGAGGCAATAACGCTGGACAGCACTTTTCTTCCATCCTCCATCAGGCTTACCGCCGTTTCGTCACAGCTGGTCTCAATCCCCATGGTGATCCATCCCTTCGGAGGACAGTTTAATGATTTATGATGTAGATGTGGCATGAGTTTCTCCTTTTTCCTCCGTCATCGTGAAATCACCAAACCGGGAGTCCACGATCTGACCAAGTCCCATTAATTTAAACAAGAAGGTAAATACTTTACCGACAATGGTTATTTCCAGCAGGACAAACAGCAGGGTTCCAAGAAACAGTTCTGCAATGCTGCCCCAGTTCTTCCCCATTCCTCTGGCCATTTTTTGACCAAAGGCCATTTTCATGGTGGTGTTGGCGCCAAACTCCAGCAGCATAAAGGAAGGGATCAGGATGGATAAGAGCGGCGCTCCCACAACAGACACCACCAAAATGACCAACAGCACCCAGGCGCCTCCATACACCAGCAGGCCCACCAGGGTTTTCCGGCCAACATCGTCAAAGGATGCGGCTGCCATTCGCTCAAAACGCTCCGGAAATACGACAATAGCAATCACACCCAGGGCAAAGGCAAGAATCTGCTTGACCACAAAGAAAATAGCCAAAAGCGTTGCCAGAAGTCCAAACCCGCTGATGTTAATGGGCATCCCGCCCAGGACATCGATATGGCTTCCCAAAACAGTCGTATCATTAAGGTTTAGGCCCTGCCCCATCACCGCAATGGCATCACCGTTTATCTGAGAATTGCCGCTGCCGTGAACACCGCCGAGAACGGACACCACATCTCCCTTGACATGAGCATTATGGAGGGAAACAGATTGCAGAACCGAAACCACATCGCCATTCACATGGCCCCGGGAAATTTCCACATGACTAAAGATCCCTACCACGTCACCATTAACCTGTCCGTGAATTTCAGCACTGCTAAAAAATGTAACGACATCTCCATTCACCGTTTCGTTTGCTTCGATAGTGACGGGACTGAAAAACTGAACCTGCTGTCCTCTCGCCACATGTTGTATGGATGCGCTTACGGGAATGGACAGAATTAATACCAGAGCAATCAATGCTATGATGACTTTTCCACTGAATTTTTTCATTACCCTTCCTCCCTGGAGTTCGATATCATCCGTCGAATGGAAAAATGTACCAATAATAAAAGTAACAGTAAATTGAAAATACCGACAGCATACCAAAGCTGGTTTCCCTGGCTCAGTCGCATGGTGAAATCCATCATCATGCGATAGGGAATAAACACATAGTACACCATCCGATAAACCACCGCATGATAAACCGTGTTCATGGATTCCAGCAACGGAATACGCGGAAGCAATTCGATCAATTGACCAAAGATCCACTGCAGGGTATCGATGGTCAGGGACTGAATAATAGCCAACACGCCCAGCAATACTAAAATATGACCACCATGATATTTTTGCTGCGCCTGCTGTGGCTTTCCGTAAAGGCTTCTGTCGATACGGCTCATGACACGAGCATTAAACCCAGATGAAGGTTCCAGCATAGGCAGTTGACAGATCCATTCATCCAACTCGTCCCAAGGTTCATCTATGAGGTTTTGGGTGGGCTTTTGGCTGTCCACAGCATTTCCTCCTTCAAATTTTTCAGCTCTGCCTTCAGTGTTTTTCGAGCTCGAAACAATCGATTCTTCACCATGGATAAGGGAATATCCAGGATATCTGCAATCTCCTGATAAGATTTTCCCTGTTGATGGTACAGCAAAACGACGATCCGATGTTCCTGCGGAAGCCGGCCGATGGCACTTTCAATCTCCTGCCTCGCCTCTTCCTGCAAAAATGCCTTTTCTGCACTCATATCTTCCCGGTGAGTTTCAATTTCTTCTTCCAGCGGCATGGTATCCAGCTTCTTTTTCCGCAGAGCATCAATGGAAGTATTCGTGGCAATTTTCAAGATCCAGGAAGAAAACTTATGCTCCGGATTGTATTGTTTTAAATACCGGTAGGCTTTCACAAACACTTCCTGGGCCAAATCTTCCGCCTCTTCCCGCTGTCGCACCATTCGATAGCAAATGGAAAAAACCTGCTTGCGATACCGTGTCACCAACTCTTCAAAGAAATACGTTTCACCCTGTATGATTTTTTTTACCAGCTGTTCATCGGATAATGCCACAGCGATACACCTCAGCTTCACTCTTACTATTCTTTACGGACGAAGGTTAAAAAAGTCTGATGTTATTAATTCTTTCCACATGATAATGGCATCTTCTCCATTATCATGGTAATAACCGGGGCGTATACCGGAAACCAGAAAATCCATACCCTTGTAAAGCCGGATAGCCGCCTCATTGCTCTTTCGCACCTCCAGCGTGATTCGGTGCATGGAGCGTTGACGGGCTTCACGGATGAGTGCCTCCATGATTTTTCGTCCGAGACCCTTACTTTGGTATTGTGGATGAACCGCTACGTTGGTAATGTGGGCTTCATCCAGAATCAGCCACATGCCCCCATAAGCGGCTATTTTTCCGCCGACAACCGCCACCTGATACACCGCCAGTTTGTTCCGTGTTTCCATCCGAAAGGCATGGTGGGTCCAGGGGATGGGAAAACACTGTACTTCAATATCGATGATTCCAGGGATATCTTCTATTTTCATCTGTCGGATGACCGCTTCCTCTACGTTCATGACTCCGATCCTTTCTCTTCCATCTTTTTTTGTTTCCAGGCACGTTCCGCCTGAGAAGTCCGAAGGTAGAGCGGGACCATTTCTTTTGGCGAAATCAATCCCTTCTCTTTCGCTTTTTCCATGGCACACTGAGCCACAGCGGAAGCCGCTGGCATCCGATGCAGTGCCGTGGCAAAATGAGCCTGCTTCCCGAGGTATTCCGTAATTCGCTGCCGATGCATCTCCGCCGCATCTCCGGAAAAGAGCATTGATACTCCGGATTTTTTTAACATGTCCAGCCATTCCAGTATATGAAAGACGTCAGGCTGCTGGTGGATGAGTCTTTCACCATGGTGAAAGGTGTAAGCCGCCGTGTAAATCAGATTTTTCTGCGCATCGATCATCGGCGTACACCAGCCGGGAAAATGCGGCGTCTGAACCGCCAGAGCTTCCAGGCTGTTGACGGATACCACCGGCTTATGGAGGGCTTGGGCCAATCCTTTTACTGTTCCCACCCCTATTCGAATGCCGGTAAAGGATCCGGGACCTATGTTGGCAGCAAAAAAATCAACCTCCCGAAGGGTGCATTCGCAGGAGGTTAACAACTGATCTATCATCGGCAAGAGCCTTACGGAATGATTTTTTTTATAATGGGTTCGAATTTCCCCGACCAGCCTATCTTCTTCCATGAGCGCCGCTCCGGCCACCATGGAGCTGCTTTCAAGTGCCAGGCATTTCATCTTTGTGCCAGCTCCTTTATCTTTGTATCGTCAAACCCGCCCATACAGGTCAGGCAAATCCTTCTTTTTTCCGTATCCAGCCATTGGATTCGGATCCACAGCCGTTTTTCCGGCAGGTATTCCTCCACCAGATCTGCCCATTCCACCACACAGATCCCATCGCCATTAAAATACTCCTCCGCTCCCAGATCATTAAATTCACTGGGATCTTTCATTCGGTATACATCAAAATGATAGACCGGCAACTCACCCTGGTATTCCTGAATCAACGTAAAAGTGGGGCTGGTAATGTCTTCCTCCACTCCCAGGCCATTTCCCAGAGCCTTTGTGAAGGTGGTTTTTCCGGCACCGAGATCACCGGTGAGGCAAAGAATGTCACCGGGTTTCAGACGGGAAGCCAATTGGCGGGCAAGAGCCTCTGTTTCTTCCAGATTATTTGCTTCCATGCATATCATCAAAGGATCTTCGTCCTTTCTTCGCGCCACTTTTCTATGGCTTTAATAGTGGTGAGATTTTTTTATACAGCAGCAACGTCAACACAGCAATCATGGTTCCCTTTAAGAGATTAAAGGGTGTAACACCATATAAAACCAAGGTCCGAACATCCACGATTCGACTGTTTGCCACATTTCCCATTTCGATAATGGCTTCGATGGGCATGAACTGAGCGTACATGGGTATCAACACAAAATAGTTGGCCACCGCCCCGAGAACTGCCATGATGACAGTACCTACCACCACACCGATTATGGCATGCTTGCGGTCTTTTTTATAATGATAAATGAGAGCTGCCGGCACCACATAGAAAACACCAATAATAAAATTAGCCAGCTCTCCCACTCCGCCGGACCAGCTTTTGGTAATGAAATGCAGTGCCGCTTTGACAAACTGGATCATGACACCAGCCATGGGTCCCATGGCGAAAGCACCGATCAGCGCCGGTAAATCGCTGAAGTCCAGCATCAAAAAACCGGGAAAAATGGGAAGTCCGAATTCTAAAAACATTAGAATATAGGCAATAACAGATAATACAGCTATCCGGGTGAGATGTCTGGTGGTCATCTTTTTTTTGGTTCTTCCTTCGCTACTTCCAAGAATTTCAATCGTTTTGTCCATGGGAAACCTCCGTATTCATCAAGAAGACGCCTGAATATCTTCAGGCGTCAGGTTTGAACATCTCATCAATGCCATCTTCTCTCATCCAGACTTTACTGTCGGTTCCGGATTTGCACCGGATCAGTCGGCCCAAGGCCGATTCGCGGACTGTCACCGCCGGTCGGGAATTTCACCCTACCCCGAAGATTATAGTTTCATTATACGGTATCCGCAATGAATTGACAAGGATTAATCTTGAGAAACTCCCTTCATCGTCAGGCCGATGCGCTGTTTTTTCACATCCACGCTCAGCACCTTTACCCGAATGACGTCACCAACGGAAACAACGTCCAGGGGATGCTTCACAAATCCGTTTCGAAGCTGAGAAATATGGACCAGTCCATCCTGCTTCACACCAATATCCACAAAGGCTCCAAAATCGATGACGTTTCGCACCGTTCCTGTCAGTTCCATCTCCGGCTCCAGGTCTTCCATCTTCATGACATCCGTTCTGAAAACCGGTTTTGGCAGTTCTTCCCGGGGGTCACGGCCCGGTTTTCTCAATTCTGCCACCATGTCTTTCAAAGTCGGCAGCCCTATTTCCAGTTCCTCCGCCAGCGGCTCAAGGGGTAAATCTGAAAATTTTTCTTCCAGCCGCTCATGACCTTCGCCATGAAGATCTGCCATCGAAAGGCCGGTTTTCTCCAGCAAAGCTTTAGCCGCCTTATAGGATTCCGGATGAACCCCCGTCTGTTCCAAGGGGTTTTTCCCCTCCCGGATCCGCATAAAGCCGGCACACTGCTGGTACGCCGCCGGGCCCAGCCGAGGCACCTTCAGCAGCTGCTTGCGCTCCTGAAAGGAACCGACATCATTTCGGTAGGTCACAATATTATCCGCCACCACCTTGCTGATGCCGGCCACGTATTGCAACAAAGAAGGCGAAGCTGTGTTAACATCCACGCCCACCCGGTTCACACAGTCTTCCACCACACCAGAAAGACGCTCGCCCAATAGTTTTTGGTTCACATCATGCTGATACTGGCCAACACCAATGGCTTTTGGCTCTATTTTCACCAGTTCCGCCAGAGGATCCTGTAGCCTTCGGGCAATGGAAACCGCTCCCCGGAGAGAAACATCCAGATCCGGAAATTCTTTGGTGGCCAACTTAGAAGCAGAATAAACCGAAGCGCCAGCTTCACTAACAATCACATAGGCCACTTGGTGAGGAAACTCTGGAATCAGAGAAGCGACGAACTGCTCCGTCTCCCTGGAACCGGTTCCATTTCCAATGGCCACCGCCGTCACATGGTGTTTTTTCACAAATTCTTTGGTAATCGCAGCAGATTTCACAAATTCATTCTGTGGAGGCACTGGGTAAATGGTGGCCGCATCCAACAATTTTCCGGTTTCATCCACCACCGTTAGCTTACAGCCCGTCCGATACGCCGGGTCAATCCCCAGCACCCGCTGGCCCGTCACCGGCGGCTGCATCAGAAGTCCATTCATGTTTTTCCCAAAAAGCTGAATGGCCGCTGTTTCTGCCCTTTCTGTCAGCTCAGAACGAATTTCCCGCTCCAAAGAAGGCTGCAGCAGTCTTTTCCAGGCATCCGCTGCGATGGCTTCATAGGTGGCATTTCTTGGGTCTTTCTCCGAGTTATGGAGGCTTTTTTCCAACTGAGCCACCATTTCCTGCTCCGGTGCCGTCAGTTGCACTTTCAGGATTTCCTCCTTTTCCCCACGATTCGCCGCCAAAATCCGATGATCCGGTATTTTTTTCGCCGGCTCCGAATAGTCGTAATACATTTCGTATACAGATTCCGCTTCCGGATCCTTGGCTTTTGTGACAAACGCTGCCTGCTGCCAAAGCAAACGCCGAAGCTTTTTCCGGAGATCCGCATCGTCGGAGAGGTCCTCCGCGACAATATCCATGGCTCCTTGCAGGGCTTCTTCCGCTGTGTTGATACCCATTTCCGGATTCAGATGTTTTTCGGCTTCCTCCAGGGGTTTCAGGGAAGGGATTTCTTTCGAAACCAGCCATTCTGCCAGCGGTTCCAGCCCTTTTTCCCGGGCAATGGTGGCACGTGTTCTTCGCTTTGGACGATAGGGCCGGTAAATGTCTTCAATATCCTGTAAGGATTTGGCTTTTGCCAGTTTTTCTTCCAGTTCCGGCGTCATTTCCTCCAGCCCGGTGATCAGCCGATGCACCTCTTCCCGTCGCTGCTCCAGGTTCTGCAGGTAGGTAAGCCGCACATGAAAATCCCTTAACACCTCATCGCTGAGACCGCCGGTCATTTCTTTCCGGTATCGGGCAATAAAAGGAATCGTGTTACCTTCCTCCAGAAGCGCCAGAATCTGAGACACCTGACTGGTTTTTAAATTAAATTCGCCTGAGAGTTGTTTCGTTAAGTCCATCTGAAAACTCCTTTATCTTTGTAATCTGTATGTAAGAGTCGAACTCTTAATTGATGCTGATTTGCTATCTAATAGTATATCATAGTTAGAGGGAAGGGATTAGGGATTAGAAAATCAAAACCCATTACAATACCAGAACCACCACAGAATGTAAGCACAAAAAAGAGCGGCAGTCCGCCACTCCTTTGACTTTCACCTGTAACCTGTCACTTATAAGCTATACCTTGCTCTTCTGTAACCTTTTTAAGCCAGGTGGACAACTCCACACACCACTTTTCGTCGCAGTTACAACTCTTACTTGCTTTTCAACTGCTTCTCCAACTGCTTTTCAACTGTTTTTAAGCGCTTTTTGCTGCAAATAGCCATAAATAAAGGGATCCAGGTCGCCATCCATAACACCCTGAACATTTCCAACTTCTACATTCGTGCGATGGTCTTTCACCATGTTATAAGGATGGAACACATAGGATCGAATCTGACTTCCCCAGGCAATCTGATTGTACTCGCCCTGTAATTCATCGATTTTTTCCTTGTTTTCTTCCTTTTTCAGTTCCAGCAGCTTTCCTTTCAGCACTTTCATGGCCGTATCCCGGTTGCTATGCTGGGACCGCTGGTTCTGGCACTGCACCACAATACCCGTAGGCAGATGAGTAATGCGAACTGCAGAATCCGTTTTGTTGACATGCTGTCCACCGGCACCACTGGAACGGTAGGTGTCAATGCGAAGATCAGCTGTTTTGATATCCACTTCAACGGAATCGTCAATTTCCGGCGTCACATCCACGGAAGCAAAGGAGGTATGCCGCTTTCCGGAAGAATCAAAGGGAGAAATACGCACCAGTCGATGAACACCTTTTTCCGCTTTCAGGTATCCGTAAGCGTTTTCACCCTTTACTAAAAAAGTAACACTTTTGATGCCGCCCTCCGAATCCGCCTGTTGGTCATAGATTTCCAGCCCAAAATCATTGGTTTCGGCCCATCGGGTATACATGCGGTAAAGCATTTCCGCCCAGTCCTGAGCGTCCAGACCACCGGTACCTGCATGAATGGCCACCACGCAGTTAAGGTGATCGTACTCTTCATTTAAAAGGGTTTTCAGTTCCATGATTTCCAGTTTCTGCTTCAAATCTTCCAGGCCTTTTAGAAAGTCCTTCTCAAATTCGCCTTCTCCTTCTTCCAGAAAAAACATCATGGTAGTCAGTTCCTCGTGCTGATTTTCCAGGGATCGAAATTCCGCCACCTTATCTTTCATTTGCTTGCTTTTCTTCAGCATTTCCTGGGCTTTTTCCGGATCATCCCAGAAACTGGGCTCACTCATCTTTAACTCCAGTTCCTCGATCCGATTCGAAAGACCGGCTACGTCAAAGAGAAGCCCCCATTTCCTGAATTTTTTCTTCCAGCTCCACCACTTCCTGCCGGTAATTGTCTAAGTTTAGCATCTATCTATCAGCCCTTTCGTATTGCTAATTCGGAGATCTAATTCCCCCTCACCCTGACCCTCTCCCACCAGTGGAGAGGGGACATAAGCTAAAAGCCTTACTTCCCTAGCCGTAAAGAGGAATAAACCATCGAGAGCTTGCATTTCCAACCATCTGGCACTGCTTTTCATTTTCCAACTTTCAACTTTCCAACCTTCCACTTTCAACTTTTATGCGCCATGACATTTCTTATATTTCTTTCCGCTGCCGCAAGGGCAGGGATCGTTGCGTCCCGGGGTTTTTTCGCTTTTCACCGGCTGGGGCTTCCCGCCGCCGACAGCACCAGGGGCGCCTGCCGGTGGGTTCACCCTTGCTACGGCTTTTCGTTCCACCTGGGTGCTTTTCTCCATCAAGAACAGGTGCTTCACTGTGTCCTCCTGGATATTCTGAATCATTTCCTGGAACATCTCAAAGCCTTCCATCTGATAAGCCCGAACCGGATCCACCTGGCCGATGGCCCGGAGTGAGATTCCCTGCTTCAGTTGATCCATGGCATCGATGTGGTCCATCCATTTAGTGTCCACCACCCGAAGCATGATAACCCGTTCCACTTCACGAATTCGTTCTTCCCCGATTTCTGTTTCTTTTTCCGCATAGGAGGCCTTGCATTTTTCGAAGATTTCTTCCTTCAGCCCTTCTTTTGTCATATTTTCCACGTCATCCGTGGAGAAGAAGTTTTCCAGGCCGAATTTCTGTTGCAACAACTTCTCAAGTGCTTCCAGATCCCATTCTTCCGGATACTGGCTGTTGGCAGTATAGAGTTCAATGCTGGTATCGATGATGGTTTCCACCATGGCCATGACCTGATCTTTCATGTCCTGACCATCCAGCACTTTCCGACGTTCATTGTAAATGACTTCGCGTTGCTTGTTCATCACATCGTCGTATTGCAGTACATGTTTTCGAATACCAAAGTTGCGTCCTTCCACTTTCTTCTGGGCGTTTTCAATGGATTTGGACAGCATGCTGTGCTCAATGGCAACGTCTTCGTCCATGCCCAGTTTATCCACCATGGTCTGCATCCGTTCGCCTCCGAAGAGGCGCATTAAGTCGTCTTCCAGCGAAATAAAAAAACGGCTGGAGCCCGGGTCTCCCTGACGACCGGCACGACCACGAAGCTGGTTATCAATCCGTCGGGATTCGTGGCGTTCCGTACCAATGATATGAAGGCCGCCGGCCTCAATGACCTGGCGCTGTTCCAAATCTGTTTCCTGCTTGTATTTTTCGTGCAAGCGCTCATATTCCCTGACCGCTTCCTGTGTTTCTTCATCATCCGGTATGGTCAGGGCAGTGACCATTCCAACGACCTCGTCGTCATAACCTCGTGCCTTCAAGTCTTTTTTCGCCATAAATTCCGGATTACCACCCAACAGGATATCCGTTCCACGACCGGCCATGTTCGTGGCAATGGTCACGACGCCCTTACGACCGGCCTGGGCAACGATGTCTGCTTCCCGCTCGTGATGCTTGGCATTCAACACTTCATGGGGAATGCCCTTTTTCTTCAACAGGCTGGAAAATAGTTCCGAATGCTCGATGGAGATGGTTCCCACCAGAATAGGCTGACCAATCTGGTTCCGTTCCTCAATATCCTGAGCTACGGCGTTGTGCTTTGCATTCACTGTCTTATAAATGGCATCGGGATGATCCTCCCGGATGACCGGCTCATTAGTGGGAATTTCCACTACATCCATGCCATAAATGGCTTTGAATTCTTCTTCCTCGGTTTTGGCCGTTCCTGTCATTCCGGAGATTTTTTCATACATCCGGAAATAGTTCTGAAAGGTAATGGTGGCCAGGGTCTTGGATTCCCGCTGCACCTCAATGCCTTCCTTGGCTTCAATGGCCTGGTGAAGGCCGTCGCTGTAGCGGCGTCCAAACATCAAACGACCGGTAAAATCGTCTACAATAATCACTTCGCCGTCTTTCACCACATAGTCTTTATCCCGTTTCATTAAGGTGTTGGCTTTCAGGGCCTGGTTGATATGATGGGACAGCTCCATGTTCTCCGGATCCGACAAGTTTTCCACAGAAAAATGTTTCTCCGCCCGTTCCACCCCTTCTTCCGTCAGAGCCACGGAATTGGCCTTTTCATCCACGCTGTAGTGATCTTCGTTTTTAAGAAGTTTAACAAACTGATTTACCAAGGCATACATCTGGGTAGATTTTTCACCCTGTCCAGAAATAATCAGCGGCGTTCTGGCCTCATCAATGAGGATGGAATCCACCTCATCCACGATGACATAGTTCAGGCCTCGCTGCACCATGTTCTCTTTTCGAATCACCATATTATCCCGAAGGTAATCAAAACCAAACTCGTTGTTGGTACCATAGGTAATGTCTGCCTCATAAATTTCTTTTTTCTCTTCCGGCATTAAACCGTGTACGTTGACACCGGTGGTAAGTCCCAGAAATTCATAGATTTTCCCCATCCATTCCCGGTCACGCTTGGCCAGGTAATCATTAACGGTTACTACGTGGACGCCTTTTCCTGTCAGGGCATTCAGATAAACCGGCAGCGTTGCCACCAGGGTTTTACCTTCCCCGGTTTTCATCTCGGCAATTCTTCCCTGATGCAGGACAATTCCACCAAAAAGCTGGACCCGATAATGCTTCATGCCAAGCACCCGGAAAGCCGCTTCCCGAACAGTGGCAAAGGCCTCCGGCAGGATATCATCCAGATTCTGTCCCTGCTCGATGCGATCCTTAAAAACCTGCGTCTGGTTTTTCAATTCTTCATTTGTCAGTTTGCTGTAAGTTTCATCCAGAGCTTCAATGGCTTTTACCTGCTTGTCCAGGCGCTTTAACTCCCGGTCGCTGTAGCTTCCAAATACTTTTTCAAATAATTCTTTCAACTAAGTCACCTCATTCATTGTTTTACCGCTTCATTATTTTACCATGAGGGTCAATCCTCAGCATTCGTGCCCGCTGATATTGACCGGCTCCTAAAAATAAGTTCTGTATCCAGAAAAAAATTCCCAAAGAGATTAGAAGGTCTCCCAGAGAAAAAATCTGAGACACCGGGTAGAAAGACGGCGGCGTAAACCGCTTCGCAAAGAAAGTCGTCACGCCGGAGACCTCCTCCAACAGAAGATAGTGTGGCAGTCTGCCGGCTTCAATTAGAGAAAGTCGGTTTAAAAATCCGGCTTCCCGTAGGGATTCTGCCGATATCAGGATGCTGCCGCCGTTTAAAAAAATAACTGCAAAGTTCATCACACTCCCAGCCACCACCAGCCACACTGCTTTATGGCTCAGATTGAAAAACAGGGCAATGAACAGCATTCCATAGCTTAAGGCATAGATCAGCATCCGCTGTTGGATGAACCAGGTACTCCCGGCCAGCATCATGAATGATAACATGCTCTGCAATAAAAAAGCAACCACCAGCAAAGCCGGCATTCGGATATGTGCCAGCTTCATATTTTTGACCGTGCCTCCACGAAGGAAGGCGACAACCGTTCCAAGCAACAATGCTTCAATCAACACAGGCTCACATCCTCACGATTAGCTCATAATGGTTCGTTGACAGGTTGAATCTGACTTACGTTATTTCTACAAACATCATTATATCAGAAATAACATAAAAAAAAACCGCCTCCCGCAGAGTAATCCGCAGAAGGCGATATTTTTATTCGTTTTTTATTCAAATTCCGGCTCAATTAGCCCGTAGTTGCCGTCTTTTCGCTTGTAAACCACGTTTACTTCGTTGGTTAAATCATTGGCATACACATAGAAATTATGACCTACCAGCTCCATTTGCAACACCGCTTCTTCATTGCTCATAGGCTTTAACGCAAAGCGCTTGGTTTTAACGATTTGAGGCTCATCGTCATCTACTTTTTCATAAGTGGGAATATTTTCAAACCGGATCGTTTCATAATTATTGATGCGATTCTTCTCCAGCTTGGTTTTATGCTTACGCAGCTGACTGTCCAGCTTATCCACCACCCGGTCGATGGTCATATACATATCCGTGGTGGCTTCTTCGGCCCGTAACACCGAACCGCTCAGGGGAATGGTCACCTCCATGATCTGTCTTTCCTTCTCTACTGAAAGTGTAACCTGTGCTTCAGCCTCCTTGTTGAAATACTTTTCCAGTTTGTCCAGTTTGGATTCAATGGTGTCGCGCAGAGAATCTGTTAAATTGACATTTCTGCCTGTCACGATCACTTTCATATCTCCAGCCCCTTTCCCTCTTTTTTCTGTCTGATGCCATGTCCTTGATGTATCTGATAATATACCCGAATCTTTCCCTTCAAACCAGTCAATTCCTTTCGAATTCCTTTTCTACTATTCATCTTTTGTCTCCTGCCTGTGGATAACTCTGTGGATTGTGGATAAAAACAGGTGTTTTCTGTGGATAATGTGGGTAACTCTGTTGATAACTTGGAATTAGCGGATTCATTTGTGTGGATGAAGAATTACTTTGGAAAAAGTTATGCACAAAATAAAAAGCCCGATGGTTACCATCAGACTTTGGTCCTGAAGTAAAAACGAATAGAAGCTGACCTGGTCTTTGACCCCACACTCGCCTGCCGGGAGGTTCGCTCCGGGTTCGCCGTCACTACTACCCCTCTCGGGCATATAAGCCCGGCAGGACTTACTCCTAAGCCGCACCATGCTCCACAGCACTTTTGGCTGTGTTACGTGGGTCCCTTTGCCTGCGACTGGCATGGACTTTCAACCACAGACCTTCTATTCGAGTTTATTATACCATAGCTTTCTTTCCTCTTTCCATTTACACTTATTTATTGTCTTTTTCTTTTTTTGTCCAGAAAAAGGGAAGGTTGCTGCTGTTGCGTGTTCGCATCACCATGGATGGCTTTTTACCTTTTATTGTATATTAAGAAGTCATCCGAAAAGGTTTGCCTTCTTTTCAATATTTATAAACAATGATACAATGTTTTAGTGGCTAGGAGTTAGAGGTTAGGGAATAGGAAAACCACAAAAGATTTTCTCTGTTCCAATTGTGAATTACATAGAATTTTGGGGGTTTTATCGATGCATCGTGAAATAGAAAAAGATTTCTTTATCCTAAACGGCACTTTTTATCCTGTCAGAGAATTCGTGCCGGAAAAAGCGATAGAATATCCGTCTGTTTACGAAGTGGTGCGAGTCATTGAAGGCGTTCCGATTTTCTGGGAGGCCCATCTGGATCGGATGAAAAAATCTGTTTCCCTGCTTGGATATGATTTCCCTTTTGATCCGCCAATGATTTATGCACAATTACTGGAGCTAATTGAAAAGAATCAGGTCAAAAACTATAATATCAAAATAGTCTTCAATCAGTTGAATGTACTCCAACCCAATTTATACGTTTTTTTTATTACCAGCCATTATCCGTCGACGGAGCAGTTGAAAAAAGGTGTTCCCGTCATCCTGTATGAAGCAGAGCGAAAAAATCCTCATGCCAAGGTCATTTCCACGGATTTTCGGGCTCCTATCATCAAGGCGATCCGCAATGCCGATGCTTACGAAGCACTGCTGGTCAACAACGAAGGCGAAGTTACCGAGGGCAGTCGCTCCAATTTTTTCATCGTAAAAGACGGCCTCTTTTTCACAGCGCCCACCAGCAAGGTGTTGGAGGGCGTTACCCGAAAGTGTGTGTTTTCACTGCTCAGTCGACTGGGATATTCCTGGACCGAACAGCCTATTACAGAAGAATTTCTTCAGAAGGCAGACGGTCTTTTTCTGACAGGCACTTCTCCGGGAGTGCTTCCGGTATGCACGGTGGGTCAGCAGTCTTTTGATTCAGCAAACATAAAGGAAATACAGAACATACAAGGATTATACGATCATTTTGTGAAAACCTATGTGGAAGTGAATAAGAACAGCCTGCACCCTTCAGGGTGTTAAAAAGCAGTTAAAAAAACAGTTATGATTTAAACCTGAAAAATTTAAAACACTGAAAGACGAAGGCATTCCCCCTATCCATCGATGGGAGAGACCAGGGAGATGGGAATCAACCTCCTCTCTACCTGTGCCTCTAAAGAAATGCAAAGCGCTAAAACCAGGAGGAATAAAAAATGAAAATAGGAATTGTAGGGCTTCCCACCTCAGGAAAGACAACGCTGTTCAACTTATTAACCGGCGCCGAAGTAGAAACCGCCGGATTTGCCACCGGAAAGGTGGAGGCACATACCGGCATGGTCAAAATTCCGGACGAGCGCATCGATTTTCTGGCCGCTCATTACAAGCCAAAAAAAGTAACTCCTGCCACCATTGAATTGACGGATGTTCCAGGTCTTGTAAAGGGCGCCAGCACGGGCAAAGGAGTAGGCAATCAGTTTTTGGATACCATCCGAAAAGTAGACGCGCTGATTCACCTGGTTCGTGTTTTTGAAAATCATCAGGTGCTCCATCCGGAAGGCAGCATCGATCCTCTCCGTGACATCGAAACCATTAACATGGAGCTGTTGTTCTCCGATTTAGGTGTCATCGAAAACCGAATAGAACGAATTCAGGCCGGGAAAAAAATCACGAAAGATCATCAGGCTGAAATGGAAGTGATGAAAAAATGCCAGGACGCCCTGGAAAACGGAAAGCTTATCCACGAGCTGGAACTGGACGAGGAAGAACAGGAACTGCTGAAAACCTTCGGTTTTCTCTCGGAAAAACCGATGATGATGGTGGTGAACATCGATGAAAATCAACTGGCAGAAGGCAAATATCCGCAACAGGAAGAACTGGAAGCCTTTTGCAAAGAACGGAATATGCCGCTGATTGCCCTCAGTGCCAAAAGTGAGCAGGAAATCAGTCAACTGGAGGATGAAGACCGGGAAATGTTTATGGAAGAGCTTGGCATTGAAGAGCCGGGAATTCACCGGGTTGCCAGGGCGGCTTATGATCTGCTGGGACTCATTTCGTTTCTCACCACCGGTGAGGACGAAGTCCGCGCCTGGCCTATTCGTAAAGAAACCATTGCAAAAAAAGCAGCCGGTAAGATTCATACCGACATTGAGAAAGGCTTTATAAGAGCGGAAGTCACCGCCTTTGATGACTTTAAAGAACATCCTTCCACCGTTAAGCTGAAAGAGCTTGGGAAAGTTCGGCTGGAAGGCAAGGAATATATCGTAAAGGATGGAGACATCATCAATTTCCGATTCAACGTTTAACGCCGACGGCGCCGACCAAAACTACTGGCAAAGCTTTCGTTCGGATATTTTTTTGCACCGGCTAGGCATCTGCCACTGCAAAGGTGGCGACGGTTACTTCAGCGGCACCGGCTTCTGTCAGTTGGCGAATGCAAGCCTGCGTGGTCGCTCCGGTGGTATAGATGTCATCCACCAACAGAATTTTCTGATTCTGAACTCTGTGGAGACAATCCTCGCGGACAACGATGCTGTCCCACATATTCTGAATCCGTTGAAGACGGTTGAGTTGATACATGGGGGCAGTTTCCCGGATTCTTGTCAAGACCGTTGATTCGTATTCTAATTCTTCCATGGAGGCAATCTGTCTGGCTAGCAAATCTGCCTGATTATAGCCCCGCTGTTTCTGCCTTCGGCGATGCATGGGCACGGGAATGACAAGATCATGATGATGCAGATCCAACTTCTTAACCATCAGCTTTGCCATGGGTCTGGCCAGATAAAGTCCTTCCTTGTACTTAAGACGGTGTACCAGAGACTGAGCGCTCTGCCGATAATGAGCCAAAGATTCCACGCCTTCAGGCCTTTCTTCTGCGGTCAGGAAAGGAAATGCATAAAAGCATCGGGCACAAAGTGCGGTCTCCTCTCCTTCGATGGGGACACCTGATTTCCGGCAGTGGGGGCATGGATGGAACGGCGGATAGACGAGGTCAAGAAAGGCATCAAAGAGGGATCCTTTCATTGGTCACCCTCCACATACTCCAGCATCTGCGCCAGTCGTTCTTCCAGGCCGGAATAGCGCTCCTGGGTGCGGTTGTTCCGAATCATCCGGTAAAGCACGTGTTTGTGGCCAATCAGCACCACCAGGCTTCTGGCTCTGGTGATGGCGGTGTAGAGCAAGTTGCGGGTCATCAGCACGTTTGGCCCTGGAAACATAGGCAGGATGACGGCGGGAAATTCACTTCCCTGGCTTTTGTGAATGGTGATGGCATAGGCCGGCTCCAGTTCATCCATCAGAGCATAGGGGTATTCCACTTTTCGATCGTCATCATAGAGCACTGTCAGAAGCTCCCGGTCTTTTTCAATTTTAGCGATATGGCCGATATCGCCGTTAAAAACGCCTCTTCCTTTATCTTCCTGTCCATCATGATCCTTGCGTGTCCATTCCAGGCTGTAGTTGTTACGGATCTGCATGATTTTATCGCCTTCCCGATAAGTTCTGTTGCCAAAATTTCGTTCCTGTCGGGAAGCCTCTGCCGGGTTCAGCACTTCCTGAAGATGCTGGTTCAGATTTACTGTTCCGGTAATGCCCTTTTTCGTAGGGGTTAACACTTGGATGTCTTTGATTGGATCAAAAAGATAGTGATCCGGCAGCCGTTTGATCAGCAGCTGGCGGATTTTTTCCAGGGCGGTGTGTGGATTTTCTTCTGCCATGAAGAAAAAATCCCGGTCCCGGTGGTTCAGGGTCGGCTCTTCTCCCAGGTTGATCCGATGGGCATTCATGACGATCAGGCTTTCCTGGGCCTGACGAAATATTTCCGTTAAGCGAATGACATGGATCATGCCGCTGTTGATGATGTCTTTAAGGACGGCACCAGGCCCCACGGAAGGCAGTTGGTCCACGTCACCCACCAGAATGAGGGTGGTAGCAGGGCCAATGGCTTTTAAGAGATGGCGCATCATGAGGATGTCCACCATGGATACTTCATCAATGATGAGAAAATCCGCTTCCAGAGGATTGTCTTCATCCCGGCCAAAATAGTGCTGACCGGTTTCATCGGAAAAACCCATCTCCAGCAGTCGGTGAATGGTGCCGGCTTCTTTACCGCTGGTTTCCGTCATTCGTTTGGCGGCTCTTCCCGTAGGCGCTGCCAGCAGTACCTCCAGCTCTTCTTCTTCGATGAGGCGAATCAGGCTGTTGATCAGGGTGGTTTTTCCCGTGCCGGGTCCGCCGGTGATCACCAGTGCCCGGTGATGGAAAGCGGCTTCCACTCCTTCCAGCTGGGCTTCTGCCAATTCGATATGTTGTTCTTTCTGAAGAACCTCCAGCCGTTGCCGCAGGTTCTTCGGTGCCGGAAGTGGGTGGGTGCAGGCCAGTTCCATCAGCTTTTTACAGGTATCGGTTTCGGCTTCGTAGGTGGAACGCAAATAGACCCGGTGGTCTTCCGGGCCGGTGGTCATTTGGATTTGTTGTTCCAAGGCCAGGGTTTGGATGGAATTGAGGACGACGGATTCCCCAACTTCCAGGGCATCCCGAACCCGGTGAAGCAAGTCTTCCTGGGGCAGGTAGGTGTGGCCTTCGTAACTGGCCGCCGTAAGGACATGCAGGATGCCACTGCCGACCCGCTGGGGGTCTTCCGGGTCCCGGCCCAGTTTCAGGGCCATGCGATCCACGGCTTTAAAGCCGATTTCCGGCATGCTTTCCAGGAGTTTATAGGGGTTTTCCTCGACGATGGCTTTGGCTCCGCTTCCAAAGGCCTGGTGAATTCGAAGAGCAAAACGGGCTTCAATCCCTTTTTCTGCCAGCCATAGAATCAGTTCCCGCAGCTGGTTTTGTGTCTGAAAGGCTTCCGCCATGGGACGCCAGCTTTTTTTTCCGATGCCGTGGACTTCCTGAAGCCGTTCCGGAGTTTGCTGCATGATGGTGAAGATTTCTGTCCCGAAGGTATCCAGCATTCGCCGGGCCATGGCTTCGCCAACACCGGGGATCAGACCGGAGGCCATGTATTCCATGATGCCTTCCTGACTTTCCGGCAGCAAAGGGAAGTATTCATCCACCTTCAGCTGTTCGCCGTAGCGCTGGTGAACCTGCTTTTTTCCGCGCACACGAATGCGCTCCCCGGCGTTAAGGCCCGGCAGGATTCCCACCACGGTAAGAACTTGGTCTTCGCATTCCAGGATGCCTACCCGATATCCGTTTTCGTCGTTCTGATAGATCATTTCCACCAGTTTTCCTTCGTATTGTTCCACTGGGTAAACCCCCTGAAAAGAATTATGAATTAACTTCTATTCCCTGTTACCTGTAACCTATTCCCTGTCACCTGCTCTACCTGTGGTTTTTCATCCTTCGCCCCAGCGCCCGAATGTCTTCATCGATGAATTCATGCTCTACAGCAGCAACATCGAAACGGAAAAGTCGAAAGGTAAACTGAATGAGGGGACCGATGGAAAGAACAATAACGAGGGTTCCCAGACCGACATGGCCTCCCAGCAGCCAGCCGGCTACGAGGACAATGCCTTCAATAGAGCCTCGGACCATGCCCACGGGCCTTTTCATTCTTTTCACCAGTGCCACCATCAGGCCGTCCCGGGGACCGCAGCCAAGTCCAACGCTGATATAGAGGAAGCTGCCGACACCAATGAGAAAGAGGCCGATGAGCACCTGCACCACACCGATCCAGAAAATGTTCTGCTCTGGTATAATGCCGTTCAGCATGTAAAAATCGATAAAAAGGCCGATGAACATCATGTTCCCTAAAGTTCCCCACCCTATTTTTTCTCCGAAGACAAAGTCCATCACCACAATGACAAGACCCATACCGATGCTGGCCTGACCTATGGTAATCCCTATAGTTTTGGCAAGTCCCTGATGAAATACATCCCAGGGGCCCAGTCCGATGTTGGCATTGATGGTCATAACAATGCCGGCGGCAAAAATGGAAAAGCCGATGATCATTCGGACAAATCGATACAATATATGTCTTTCAGTTGGATGAATCATGTTTTCAAGTCCTTTCACGACATACTTTATTGCCAGTAGCTGAGGCGAATGAGCTGCAGAAGAATGCTGGCCTGCTTCTCACAAAGTTGTATTTCTTCCTCCGTTAATTGTCTCTGGAGGGATGGTATCATTTCTCTGGATTCCAAATGCCATAACAGGGTTTTGAAGCGGGGATTTTGATTTTCCTCCTGCTTCAAATAGCTGAGCAGCTTCTGTGCTTGCTGAAAACGGGCTGAGTTTATTTCTGCTTCTTTTTTATAATATTCCGGACTCAGCATTAGTTTTATAGGTTCTGCCAGGTTCCTTCTTTCTCCCTGGGTAGCAGGATCTTTCCAATAGTTTTCAATACTTTCCTGTAATATTCTATACATAGTATCGCTCCCTGAATTGTTTCAGTCCTTTCCGAAATCCGATTTTCTTCGTCTGAAATAAATCATCGCGCCCCAACACCTCATCGATTAGCTGGTTAAGCATTGCTTTATCCGCTTTTGGAACCATTGCATCTAAGTCTTCTTTATCCCGCTGATCCATCCGGATAATTTTGCTGACAATAACATCTTCTTTGGATAGCACATAGATGTTGAGATAATCAAAGCCTTCCTGTCGAGCTGCTCTTTCCCGGTAAGACGGAGGTAAGGCAACGCTTTCATATTCGAGGAGATCATATTCTCTCAAAAACACAAGGACTTTTGCAACACCGGATGCATAATGCAAATCAACCAAGTCAAAATCTCTTGTACCCCGGTCATGATATCCGGCCAGAAGGCAGGCCGATCCACCCATCAAATAAATATCAAAAGGAGGTATGTTAAAAGCTTCGGTTGCCTTCTCCAAGTCCTGAAGCATTTCTATGATTTTTTCCCGACTCAGCATTTTTCAACCTCCAGAATAGCATCTCTCTGTTTCGTCCTATTTTATCATTATAACATGGTGCTGATTTATGTGAAAGCTGTCTTTAAAGACGGGTGATAAACAGGGTACATGGCGTGTGTTTTTTGTTGTATACTAAGAACAAGGTGCTGTGCACCTTGTTCAATTGAGAATTAACAATGGAGAATTAGGTTCAAAACCATCCAGAATCATAACATTAAGGACTTACCCAAAGCGTTAACTTCAGGGCGGAGGCACTGGGCACGATGAAAGTACAAGAAAGAAGCTGAAAGGGGCGGGGGAGATGTATTACATTGGAATGGATTTAGGAGGTAGTTCTATCAAGGCTGGCTTGGTGACGGATAACGGAAGTATCGTTTTCAAAAAAAAGAAAATGACCAGAGTATCCGAAGGGTCAATCATTGTGATGAATGACATGGCCATGCTGGTGGAAGAAATGCTGGAAGAATCTGAGCTGGATGGCCGGGAAATACGCGGCCTCGGAGTCGGAATTCCGGGAGCGGCCCGGGAAGACGGATTTGTCTATTTTGCCACCAATATTTTCTGGACCAATGTGCAGCTGGGAAAAGAGTTAAGCCAGATGACCGATAAAAGTGTTCATGTAGCCAACGATGCCACTATGGCTGCCGTGGCGGAGCATACCCTTGGCATCACCAAAGATGCTGCCAATTCGGTTTTCGTGACTTTGGGAACTGGTCTGGGTGGCGGTGTGATTCTGAATCACCAAGTCTACAGCGGCAGCCATGGTATCGGTACAGAGATTGGCCACATGGTAGTGGGGCATAATGCCGATTATGACTGCACCTGTGGTAACAACGGCTGCTGGGAAACCTTCGCCTCCGGGACAGCCATGAAAAATCATGCCCATCGTCTGCTGGAGCAGGGCGAAAAGAGCATTCTGACAAGCGCAATAGAAGATGAAAATGGGGTCATCAGTACTAATCTTCTTTTCGAAGGCGCCCGAGAGGGAGATGACGTTTGCCTGACGGTGGTGAACCGGATGACCCGTTATCTGGCGGTGGGCATTGCCAATCTGATTAATATTTTTGATCCGGAGGTCATTGCTTTGGGTGGCGGCATCTCGGCTTCCTCGGATTTCTTTATGAATGATTTGAAGGCAATGGTGGCTGAGCGGATCTATGTGAAGACTATGAATGTGACTCGGATCGAAGCGTCCAAGTTGGGGAATGACGCAGGGATTATTGGCGCGGCCATGTATGCTAAAAGCAGGGAAGGGTAAAATAGAATTCCACACCCTCTTCCCGGTTTTCAACGCCGTATTCGCTGCTATGCAGATCCAGCACGCCTTTGACAATGGCCAGACCCAGACCAGTCCCGGAACGCGTATCATCACCCCGGTAAAAGCTTTCCCAAATCAACGCCTTCTTATCTTCCGGAATGGGGTCTCCCTGGTTGTAGACCTTGACCATTGCCTGATCCGCCTTTTCTTCCAGAGAAAGGCGGATTTTTCCGCCTTTCGGACTGTGGCTGACCGCATTTTTCAGCAAGTTGTTCATGACCTGCTCCAGTCGACGGGGGTCTCCGGCAATCATTACTTTGTCTTCCGGCAGAACTATTTCCGTTGTAATGTCTTTTTCTCCGCAGAGAAGGCTAAAGTGGTCCAACGCATCCTGCAAGAGTTCCTTTAAGTCCAGGGATTCCTTTTCCACGCGAAAGACGCCGGATTCGAGTTGTTCCAGATCCAGCAAGTCCTTTACCATGTGGCTCATCTGCCGGGTTTCTTCCTGGATGGTTTTCAGGTATTCCTGCCGGTCTTCCTCCGTTGGTGCTACATTATCTTCCAACGCCTCCGCATAGCCCTGGATCAGAGTGATGGGAGTTTGCAGTTCATGAGAAACCCGGGCAACAAACTGTTTCCGAAGCCTTTCCAGACTTTTTTCTTTATCCAGTTCAAGCTGCAGGGCATTGATGGTTTCCTCCAGCTGATGGGTCAGCTCCTGAAAGGATTGTCCCAGCTGTCCGATTTCATCTTCCGGCACTTTATTCCAGGGAAGGCGGAATCCCTGCGGGTTTTTTTGTTGCACTGCCTGATTCAATTGAATCAGGGGTTTGGTGACACTACGGGAGAATCGAAGAGAAAGAGCAAGCGCCATGATGAGAGCAAGTCCTGCCAGCATCAAGTTAAATTGTGCCGCAATGCTCAGCACTTCTTCCATGGGCTGAAGGGGAACTTGGAAGAAAAATCGGTAGTCGCCTGCCGGCGACATCAATGTCAGGTAATTAAGCGGCCCGCTCTGCCCCTGGGTTTGATGGGTGGCTGTTCTGCCGGTTTCCATCTGCCGCATCATGGACTGGGGCATTCGACCACCGCGGCCCGGTGTTTCGTCATCTGCCTGTTGCAATACCTGCCCATCACCGCTCAGCAGAACAATTCTTCCGTGCAGCTGCTCTGCCATCCCTTCCATCTCCTGTTGAAGTACTCCACCCGGACCGTATTCCTGGAGGCTGTTGAGAAGGCTCTGCTGGCTGCGTTCGATCTGCCTCGTCTTTTGGCTGATGTAATAGGGTTCCAGGAAAAAATTTTGGGCACTCCAAACCAACCCCAGAATCAACAGGGCAAAGAGGATGAACATCAGGTTTAGTCTTTTGGAAATGGAGGCTTTCATGATTCTGTCACCTCCAGCATATAGCCGACACCACGGACGGTTTGAATCATTCCCCCAACCTTTCCCAGCTTTTGCCGAAGTCGCTTTACGTGGGTATCCACGGTTCGAAGGTCTCCGTAGTAATCGTATCCCCAGACCTGGTTCAGAATGTTCTCCCGCCCCAGAGCCTGATTGGTATTCTTCAGAAACAGCAATAGCAGCTCATATTCCTTTGGAGTTAACTCCACGGCCTCCCCTTGCACTTCCACATGATGCCGGCCGGTATCCACGGTAAGTCCCTGGATTTGATAATTTTTTTCCTCCGGCTTGACACCACTCCGCTTCAGAAGTGCTTTGGTTCGAGCCATTAGTTCCTTGACGCTAAAAGGTTTTGTCACGTAATCGTCGGCACCCAATTCAAATCCAAAGAGTTTATCGTTTTCTTCACTGCGCGCCGTCAGCAGTATGACCGGCACCTGGCTGGATTCTCTAATCCGGCGACAGACCGTCCATCCGTCATAACCGGGCATCATGATATCCAGAATCACCAGGTCCACGGGATGATTTTCAAAGAGTTCCATTCCTTCCCGTCCATCGGAAGCTTCCAGCACTTGAAACTGTTCCCGCTTCAGATAAGTTGTCACCAGCTTTCGTAGCTTTTCTTCATCTTCCACCACTAATATTTGAGGATTCGCCATCCAGATTCACTCCTTTTTACGTGTTGGAATGGGACGGAGTAACTTCCAACAAAAAGACCCGCTCAGAGCGGGTCTTTTTGTCTATGACTTTACCGCTGAGCTTCAAATTGTTTTAAAAGCTTCACAAAGAGCTCCGGCACTTTTTTCATGTTTTCCGGTGATTCCACGAAGGAAATTCGGAACTGGGTGCTGCCTGGGTTTGGCTGCCCGGCTTCGATGTCGTAGAAGCCTTTCATGGGGGCTACCAGTAAGGTGGTTTCCACTCCGTCAATTTCTTCCGAACCTTCGCCGGCACAGTAGAGGACAAAATCCACGGCGTCGAATCCTGGTTTCACTACGTTCCGAACATCAATCACCGAGTAGATGGAGGCATCCGGGCTGGAAACGATAAGGCCAGGCTCATGTTCTTTCAGTCCTTTGCTTACCATTAAAATCTGTTCTTTGTAGTAGACTCTCAGGTCTTTGCACCAGCCAAGAATCCCGTCTTTGTCTTCCTGTGCCAAAGCACCAAAGATATACTGACCGATGGCGTTGGCGCAGAGGTTTGCGGTATATTCGGCTACGGAACGAGTGTGAAACTCTTTATTGTCGGTAATGAGGGCACCGATTCGAAGGCCACAGGCGTTCCATACTTTTGAGGCGGTTTCAATGCTGATTCTTCTGCCTTGAATACCCGGGACTTCCAGATCGTTGATGCCCCAAATGCTGACCAATTTTATATTTTCATCGTAGTACAGTTCACGATAGGCTTCATCACTGATCATCCACATGTTATTTTTCACGCAAAGTTTTGCCAGTTCTACCATTATTTCATGCTCATAAAGCTGTCCGGTCGGGTTGTCGTAAGGGATTACCAGCATGGCGCCAGGTTTGTTCGCCTGAATGATTTCTTCAATTTTGTCCAGTTCCGGCAGGTTAAAATTACCATCTTCTGCCAACTGACGCTTCACGGTGATGGTTTTTCGCCCTACCCGCTGCGCGAAGGAAATATAGTTGGTATAGGCAGGATCGATCATCATCAGAGGGCTTTCAGCTGTGCCGGCAGGGCCGCAAACACCCAAAATGGCCAGTTCCATGCTGGCAGAGCCGCCGTCTGTTACCTGAACAAACAGATCGTCCGCATAAAAGCCTTCACATTTGAGAATGTTTTTAAAGGCATTTCGACATTCCTCCGTACCGGCGGTGCCTGTATAACGGATAGCTCCCTTTGCAAAGGGACTTCCCGGGGCATCCAGCTCAAACATTCTTTTCATCATTGCCGGATTGGCCGGCAGGGATACATTTCCGATTCCTACGTTAATGACAGCTTCCGGTTTTACTTCCCGCTCATCGTACTTCATTTGAGCCAATCTGACATCAGAAGGCTCCCTGGATTCAAAATGGGCTGACAAAACAGGTTTGCTCATGATCATTCTCCTCCCCACTCTTCATTGCCCTGTACAGGGCAGATTAATAGTATGTTGTACCTGTACCCATTTTAACATATTCCCAGTTTCTTTTCATTCATTTCAGAATTGGATTTTAGGGAAGTTAAGAAAAAAGGCAATAAAGAGGAGCTGAACCAGTGCTTTACC